>CAZAKN010000001.1:0-153701 GCA_964486065.1 uncultured Gammaproteobacteria bacterium
GTTGGATAAATATTTAGATAAATTTTGGGGTGAAAGCGAGTCCGAATTCATTAATTCGCAAATTGAAAAAGTAAAAAATATTGACCTTGGGAATTTTCAAGACGCTATCAGTAAAACTTGGGAGCAAATCACCAATCTTATTCCGGATTCAGCCAAAGAATATGCCGGAGAAAAATATGATGAAGCCAAGGAAAGTTTGGAAAATTTAACCGAAGAAAGTGAAAGCCCTCCGCAGGAGTCTCCGAAATCTGAGCAAGATAAATTATCTGAACCCGCACTGGAAATGACCGAAACGGATGATTACGATTTGAGCGTGTCTGATTTGCGCATTGACTTGGCGCGGGAGAATTTGTCACCCGGAGATTCATTGGAATTGCATTGTTACGCGGTGATGTCCGGAGGCGAGGAAGTGGAAGTTTCTGACCGAGCTGATTGGAGTGTCGGGACGGATCACTTGACGGGGGAGAGTGTCGGGAATGTTAGCCAGAATTATTTCACCGCCAATGAGCGTGGTGGCAAAGCCACGATCAGCGCGGAGTATTTGGATTTGCGCGCGGAAAGGGATGTTACGGTTTTGGTCATGCGAGATGAATAAATTATCAACAGGTCTGGTTTTCGCGAGACTGAAAAATATGCTATTATGTTGTCAGTGATGATACTCGGTTCGCGCATTTCTGCCGTAAAGAGAGCCGAGAAAAATTATTCACAATGGGGGATTTATAAAAAAGAGTCACGCTTCGGCGAGACTCTTTTTGTTTGGCGAGATTATGCGATTAAATCACTTTTTTCAATAGCTATACATTTTTTGGAACTGTGTTATACTTTATCAAGTTACTTTACCCGCATTGCGAAGGATCCAAACATGCAATTGTTGAATGAAATCAGGGAAATGATGTATTTTGCCAAAATGGATGAACTGGATAATTATGAAAATCGCCAGTTGGGCATGATGATTCAGCGATTGGCCAATACTCTATGGCTGGAACTGATTGATAAACGACTTTTCAGAATGATTTGGGAAAACGATGTTAATTTTGTCGCCGAGTGGCTGAATATGATACTTGAAGAAAATAATGGCTATAGCGCGATCGTTATGCAAATAGATCAAGAAGGCTTTGAACCTTTACACTTGGAGATCATGGCGATACAAAACGGTCTTTGGGGAGAAATTTTTGAAATGGAATTTTTGGAGAGTCGCCAAACACTGTTAATCAATTTCAAAAGCGAAACTCCTGCCATTAAAGCGGGGAAATGGCCCACCGCCAAGTCGGATTAGCGCCAAGCAAGTCTCTTTCGAGAGACTTTTTTTATCGGGTTGTTTTTGTTAAAATTAATTATATGAAATTAGTGATTACCAAATTAAGATTGATAATGATTATTTTAGCCACACTGGTTTTGGCGACCGGCTTGATTTACATTTTTCTGTCGGGGTCGGAACCGCCGGTCGCACAAAAAAATTCACTCAGCGTAAAAATACCGGCTTTTGTCGGAACATATTATCCCGAAGCAGAACAAGAGCTTGCTACCATGTTGGACGATTTGTTCGCCGAAGCTCCGGCAAGACAAGCTTCCGGTGTGCCACAAATAATTGTTTCTCCTCACGCGGGATATAAATATTCGGGAGTGGTGGCCGCGCGAGCCTTTAAAAGCGTGGCAAATTCCAATTTCAGCAGGGTAATAATCTTAGCTTCCTCACATTCCGCCAAATTTAATAAAACAGCTTTGGCGGATTACGATATTTGGCGCACACCACTTGGAGATTTACCGACTGATAAAACATATTCGCAGGCGCTTTTGGCTTTGAATAAAGGCCATTTTAGCGTTTATAGTGCGGCATTTGAAAAAGAGCACAGCGTGGAAGTTTTGTTACCTTTGATTAAATACACTTTGCCGGAAGCTGAAATAGTTCCAATTCTTATGAATCAAGCTTCCGTGGAGCAAAAAACCGCATTAATTGCCAGCCTGAGCGAACTCATGGATAAAAATACATTGATCGTCGTCAGCACGGATTTATCTCATTATCCTAATTATGATGATGCGAAATATATGGATAATAAATTATTATCCGCCATGCAAACCATGCGTTATGAAAATGTCAGTTCCGCCATTGCCGAGATGAAGGCACGCGGTTATGTGCCCGTTACTTTCGCTTGCGCACTTGAAGCGGTGGAGGTGGCCATGCGAGTGGGGGAAATTTTAGGTTTGCGCGGAGAGATTTTGCGATATGCCAATAGTGGCGACGCTTTTCCCGAAACTCGCGATAAAGTGGTTGGCTACGGAGCCATGGCTTTTGTAAATTTTAATTATAAAAATATGCCTGATGATTTTTTAAGCAGACAATTGAATGAAAAAGAGAAAAGTGTTGCCCTGCGGGCGGCTCGCCAAGCGATTGTCAATTCATTTGCAGGCGCGGGAAACGCCGATGAGATGGATGATTATCCTATTTTCAAAGCGCCACGAGGAGTGTTTGTTACTTTGCGCAAAAATGGTCAATTGCGTGGTTGCATGGGGAATTTGGAACCTGATGATTCCCTGTACAAAGTTTTGCCCAAAATCGCCGTTACCGCGGCTTTTGGTGATCCAAGGTTTGAACCGGTATTGAAAAATGAATTGACGGAAATACAAATTGAAATTTCTGTTTTAACAACTTTGGATAAAATTAAAAATCCCGAGGAGATTCTAATGGGGACTCATGGCGTGATGCTAAAAGGTCCCAATGGTCAGCAAGGAGTATATTTACCGCAGGTGGCGGTGGAACAAGATTGGAGCAAACAAGAATTTTTAAACAGCCTGTGTCGCGATAAAGCCGGATTGCCACGAGAATGTTGGCAAGATGATAAGGTTGAACTTTATAAATTTACGGCGCAAGTTTTTGAAGAATAATTTTTTAGCACCGTTAAAAGAGTAAATCATGTAAAGATGATTTATCCACAGTTGCAAAATATACGCTTTATGCATTAACCAACTTTTCAAATTTGCTAATTTTACAATTTTGGGGATATCTTGTGTGTAAGGGAGGTGTTTTCCGTGGAGAACATTGGTATAAACTCGCTTTGGTAATACTTGATTTTTTTATTCAATTAAGATATACTCATTATGTGAGTGATTATTTCACAACAAAATCCCCCAAACGCAGGCTCGCAAGAGTCAGCGTTCGCAAATCATTTGTTGTGTTTTGATTATTGATTTGTTTTTGGCAGAGGACCGGCTTGAGAGGCCCGGTCCTTTGTTTTTGTAAAAGACCGAGTTTTTAACTCGGTCTTTTAATTTTCCCTTGAAATGTATCAATGTGGATTATTCAATAGTCGGAATTAAGTTAAAATGCTATAATTTAGTCAAATCTTATTACTGAAAACTGCGATTGGTAAATTGCGGAATTTAAAATATGCTTTCGGATATAAGTTTAAGTTTAGTGGTGGGATCAGCCTTGGTTGATTCCATTAATCCATGCGCTTTCGCGGTGCTGGTTTTTTTGATTTTATATTTGCAAAAAGTAAAAAACAAAAATCTCATGCTGAAAATCGGTTTGGTTTATATCACGGTGGTATTTGTGGTGTATTTTCTTTCCGGTTTGGGACTTTTGTCCTTTGTTCAAAGTGCTGGTATAACTTATTATTTTTATTATGTGGCCGCGTTTTTAGCTCTTGGTTTGGGTTTGTTGAATTTAAAAGAAGTGATTTGGCAAGGTGGAACCGTAACTTTGGCGATTCCGGATTCAGCCAAACCCAAGATTCAAAAATATGTTCGTAAGGCTACATTGCCGGCGGCTTTTGTTCTGGGGGTGATTGTGGCCATCTTTGAATTGCCTTGCACGGGCGGTGTTTATTTGGCGGTTTTATCTCTGCTGGCTGACAAAAATGAATTGAGCACAGCTTTGTTTTATTTAACAATTTATAATCTTATATTTGTTTTGCCTTTACTGGTGATTTTGTTAGCCGCTTATTTCGGATTACCACCGGAAAAAGTGGAAGCTTGGCGTAAGGAAAAAAAGCGTTGGATGCGCTTGGCTATCGGCTTGGTTATGACCGCGCTGGGTATTATTATGTTAATCACTTATTAAAAATATGCCTCAATTATCTAATGTGATCAAAGGTTTGGTTTCGCGGTTTAAACGACCGAAGATTGAGCAAATTGATGAAGATGAAAGAATTCAAGTGCATAATGTGGTGTCAAAGGCGGCTTTTGTTTACGAGAAAATCCGTAACGCGGTTGATTATAATGAAGAACATTTGGTTCGCAAAAACGCGATTTATCGTATTTTGAAAAGAAAATTGGTTTTGGAAAAAGTGGTATTTGAAAACTATCTTTTGGACAAATACCATCAAGACAATATCGCTTTGCATTTATTGCAAGAATTGATACGTGGTCGTTACATAAGCGAAGATACTTCCGTGGAAAAAATAAAAGTGGTAGATGAGATTATTCACAAATACAATGCCTTGATTCAAGAGATTAAAAAGTTGGAAGTGAAAATTGACAACAAAGTTTTTGATTTTATTTTGGAAATGGCGGCTGTGGAAATTGAAAGTGATTTGATCCCGCCGGTAAAAGAAAAAGCTTTGATCCAAGCCATGTTTTCCGTGTTTAATCCGCAGATTCAGTTAACTCGCGGAGATGAGAAAGAGGAACAAGACAAAGAATTGCAAGTATTTATCGGTTGTCATCGCGCTTTGTTTAAATGGGATGACGCCATGATGCAATATTTGTTGTTCAGTTTATATTATCCCGGCTGGAAAGAGGCGGATGATCAATTGATAAAGAAAATCGCCGCCAAATTTGAATCCACCAAAGAACGAATAGACGCTCAGATCAATCATCCTTGGCGCAAAGAGATTGGAAAAATTTTGCAAAAAAACGCGATTTTATTTTGGATATTACAGGATATAATTGAAGAAAACGGTGTAACCGCCATGGAGATTTTCAATAATAAAGAATTATTGGAAACTGAGATTACCAAAGCCTGCAACAAGCGATATAAATCAGTGAATGTGAAATTGCGTCGCGGAGTTGTCCGCAGTATCACTTATGTGTTTTTCACCAAAATGCTTTTGGCTCTGGTACTGGAATTGCCGTTGGATATTTATCTTACCGGCATGGTGAATTTTATGTCACTTTTGATCAATGTTTTATTCCCACCGTTTCTCATGTTGGTTGTGGCAGTGATGATCCGTTTACCTAAAAAAGACAATACTAAAAAAATCGTGGAAGAATTGCAAAGTATCGTTTACAGTAATTACACCACCAAAAAATATGTGTTAAAACTGCCACGAGCCATGGGCGCATTCCCGAAATTTGTTTTCAATTTGGTCTTTATTTTTACTTTCTTGTTTTCTTTGTCGGTGATTTTCTGGCTTTTGCATAAACTTGATTTCAATGTATTCAGTAGTTTGATTTTCGTCATGTTTTTAACTTTGGTCAGTTTCTTTGGTATCAGAATCAGACGACCGGTGAAAGATCTGATCATTGTTCAACGCAAGGACAGTATTTTCAGTTCAATTTTAGATTTTTTCGCTTTGCCTTTTGTTACCATGGGAAGATTATTATCGGAAAAATTTTCCAGGTTTAATTTTTTGGCGTATTTCATGGATTTCATTATTGAAGCTCCGTTCAAATTACTTATAGAAATATTTGAAGATTTGTTTAAATTTCTCAAGGAAAAAAAAGAAGATGTGATGAGCGAATAAAAATTATAATATTAAAATACTATCTAAATAAAAGGAGGGTATGCTTAACAAAAAATATTTGGCGGCCAAAGATGTGAAATTGCCATTGACCGTGCCAGCCGTCGCGGCAAAGGAATATATTAAAAATTATTTATCACTGACGCATAAACGCGGAAGGCTTATGTTGTTCGCGGGTGATCAGCGCTTGGAGCATTTGAATGATGATTTCAGCGGGAAGGGGATTCACAAAGATGATCAAGATCCCGAGCATTTTTTTCGTATTGCTTCGGAAGCGAGAATCGGCGCTTTTGCCACTCAGCTAGGATTGATCGGCAAATACGGCAGAGATTATCCGGAGATCCCTTATGTGGTTAAGTTGAACGGCAAAAGCAATTTATTATCTACCAAGTTTACGGATCCTCGTAGCGGACTTCTAAACAGCGTTGAACAAGTGATGCAATTTAAAAAACAAACCGGAGTCTCGGTTTTGGGAGTAGGTTTTACTTTGTATTTGGGCAGTGAATTTGAAGCGGATATGCTGGAGCAGGCGTCATCGCAAATACAAAAAGCACATGAGAATGGTTTGATTTTTATTCTCTGGGTTTATCCGCGCGGTCGTGATATCGCCAATGAGCTTGACACCGGATTGATAGCCGGAGCGGCGGGAGCCGCCAATTGTTTGGGCGCTGATTTCGTCAAAGTGAATTATCCCAAAGTTCGTTTCGGCAATCGTGCCAAAGCTTTGAAAATAGCGGTACAGGCGGCGGGAAGAACCGGTTTGGTTTGCGCAGGAGGAAAACGGCGCAATGATAGATTGTTTTTAAAAGATTTGCATGATCAGATTCATATCGCGGGCGCTTGTGGCAATGCGACCGGACGAACAATTCATCAGCGCGGTTTAAGTTCCGCGATTAAAATGTGTGAAGCGATTTCCTTGATAACTTTTGATGATGCCGGAGTTGATCGTGCCATGAAAGTTATAAAAAAATAAGTTTTAGATTCAATATCGTTCAATCCACCGATTTAAGTCGTAATAAATAATTTCTAATAAAAAATGTTTAATCCGTTTATTCAATTTGCCGTGATAATTTTGGTTGTTTTATCCGTTTCCGTGATAATCAGACTATTGAAGCAACCTTTGATTATCGGATATATTGTTTCCGGAATTCTGGTCGGTCCTTTTGTTTTTGACATTATCCACGAAAGTGAATCTTTGAATCTTTTTTCCGAAATGGGCATTTCATTTTTGTTGTTTATCGTAGGGCTTCATTTATCGCCAAAAGTCATAAAAGAAGTCGGTAAAATATCTTTGATAACCGGAATCGGTCAAATTGTTTTCACTTCTTTATTCGGTTATGTTTTTGCTAGATTATTTGGATTTTCAAGTGTTACCGCGATATACATGGCCATTGCGCTGACTTTTTCTTCCACCATTATCATCATGAAATTGCTTTCAGATAAAGACGCTTTGGAAAAATTGTATGGAAAAATTTCAATCGGATTTTTATTGGTACAGGATTTGGTGGCGATTTTTATTTTAATCGTGATATCTTCCTTGGCTAATGGAATGGGAGTAAAAGAGTTACTTTTATCAACGCTTCTGAAAGGATTGGCGCTTGTTCTTTTCTTAACGCCGATAAGTTATTATTTGCTTCCTAAGTTAAGCGATTTTTTTGCCGAGTCGCAAGAGTTTTTATTTGTTTTTGCCATATCGTGGGGATTCGGGCTTTCATTATTATTTTTACATGTTGGATTTTCAATTGAAGTGGGGGCGCTGATCGCCGGAATTTTACTTTCAATGTCTCCATACAGTTTTGAAATAAGTTCCAAATTAAAACCTTTAAGAGATTTTTTCATAATTTCATTTTTCATAATACTGGGAAGCCAAATGGGCTTTGCTGACATGACAGAATTAATAGTGCCCGCTTTGTTGCTGTCATTATTCATCTTGATTGGCAATCCTTTGATAGTGATAATTTTAATGGGGATTTTGGGTTATAGTAAGAAAAACGGGTTTATGGCGGGATTGACGGTGGCGCAAATCTCCGAATTTTCTTTGATATTGATTACTTTGGGCGTTAAAAACGGCACTTTATCGCAAGAAATATTGTCTTGCGTAACCATGATCGGATTGTTGACGATCGCAGGTTCCACTTACATGATTATTTATTCGGATAGAATTTTTAATAAGATTTCTTGGTTTTTATCAATTTTTGAGAGAAAAGGCATTAAAGAAAAAGAGATTAAAAAAAAGAAATATGATTATATTCTTTTGGGTTATAACAGGATAGGTTTTTCAATAATGAACGCTTTTACAAAAATAAGTAAAAAGATTTTAGCGGTTGATTATAATCCCAAAGTGGTGAAAAAATTAAAAAAAGATGGGATTGACGCGATATATGGTGATGTGGATGATGCTGAATTGTTGGAAGATTTGGAAATCAACAAGGCCTCTCTGATCGTTTCCACTGTTCCCGATAGAGAAACCAATCAACTGATATTAAATGTTTTAAAAAGAAATAAATCCAAAGCAATAATTATATTAACGGCGAGGCAAATTGAAGATGCTTTTGAATTATACAAAAACGGAGCCAGCTATGTTATTTTGCCACATTTTTTGGGTGGAGAATATGTTGGAAAATTAATTGAAACCGCAAAAAAGAATTCCAGGCATTACAAAAGAGAAAAAAACAAGGAAATTAAAACTTTAAAAGAAAGAATCAAGATAGGGCATATGCACCCGACAATTTTAAAAAATAAAAATTAATATATTCATAAATTATGATGTTAATGATCAATGAATTAAAAAATTATATTTGGGCCGGCAATTCGGCTTATGATTATTTATTAGCCGTGGTTATTTTTCTCGGCGTCATTATTGTTTTAAAAATTTTCCAAGCTTTTATTTTATTACGATTACGCAGATTGGCACTAAAAACAAAAAGTGATTTGGATGATATTTTGATAGAAATTTTTCAACAGATCAAACCGCCATTTTATTTTTTCGCGGCGCTATATTCTGGTATTAAAGTATTGATTTTGCCTGATATTGTTCATAAAGTTTTAATTGTTTTGATTACTGTTTCCGTGGTTTATGAATCAGTGGTCGGCTTGCAGAAATTGATAGATTATTTTCTAAAAAAACATTTGAAAAAAGTTGACAATACGCCGGAAGGAAAAAAACAAAGCAAAGCCATGATCAATGCCTTGGGCATGATTGCCAAAGTGGCGCTTTGGCTGATCGGTATTACTTTGGTTCTGGCGAATTTGGGAATAAATGTAACTTCCATAGTGGCCAGTCTGGGGATCGGTGGCATCGCGATTGCTTTGGCTTTGCAAAATATTCTTGGCGACTTGTTCAGTTCATTCAGTATTTATTTGGACAAACCTTTCATGATTGGAGATTTCGTGGTTTTGGGGCAAGATAGTGGCACGGTGGAAAAGATCGGTTTGAAAACCACGCGTATTCGTACCTTGCAAGGAGAAGAATTAATTATTCCCAATAATGAATTGACAAATAGTCGCATTCATAATTATAAAACTTTGGAAAAAAGGCGACACAGTTTTGTTGTTGGCGTGACTTACGAAACTTCCGGACAAAATTTGCGCAAAATTCCGAAATTGATGAAAGAAATTATCAATAAAGAAAAATTGGCAGAGTTTCAATGGTGTTATTTTAAAGAGTTTGCCGATTCCGCCTTGAATTATGAAACCGTTTTTTACGCGACTACCAAAGATTATGAAGAATTCGTAAAACTGTCGCACAAAATAAATTTGGCGATCATGTCCAAGTTTAAAGAAGTGGGGATTGAGTTCGCGTATCCCACGCAGACAGTACATTTGAGCCAAGAATAAGGTAAAGATCATTGCCAAAAGATTTGAAATTTCCCGCGCGGGCGTATTTTGTAATTTGACTTTTTGGACTGAATCGGCTATTATTCAGTCATATGAAAAAAACTACGCAACAATTTATTTTGTCGCATCATCATGGCAAATAACCGGCTGGCAAATTTTAGTTGTCCGGCCGGCGTTTAAATCGCCGGTTTTTTCATAAAAGAGATATTTGATATTTGTGCATGGTAATTTTAATTAAAAACCTTGTTAATTTTCCCGAGCTTAAAGTCCGTAATTTGATTTTGTAACATTTTAAGCCTTATGGCGGTAGTAGCTCAGTCGGTTAGAGCACTTGGTTGTGGTCCAAGGGGTCGTGGGTTCAAGTCCCATCTACCGCCCCATTAAAAATAAAATAATAATATGCAAAAAGCCAACTTGCAAAAAGCTAAAGGCGTGAGGGATTTTTCACCGCAGGAAAAAATTTTGAGAAATCAAATTACCGACACCTTGCGGCAAGTTTTTGAATCGTTTGGCTATAATCCGATTGAAACGCCGATTTTGGAAAGGTATGATTTTTTTGCTTCAAAATTTGGAATAGGTAAAGAGTCTGACGCAATGCGTGAGACTTTTAAATTATCCGATCAAGGTGGGCGCGATTTGGTTTTGCGTACTGAGTTGACCATGCCGTTCGCGCGTTTTATCGCGTCTAACCCTCAATTTAAATTGCCGTTCAAACGGTATCAAATTGGAGAAGTTTTTCGTGATGGTCCTTTGAAAACAGGTCGTTATCGTGAATTTTGGCAATGCGATATTGACGCGGTGGGCTTGAACGCTCCCGGAATTGATGTGGAAATGATAAAAATAATTGACCGAATTTTTGCTCGGCTGAAATTGCCGGTAGTGATTAAATTGAATAATCGTAAAATTTTGAACGAACTTTTGCGCGAAGCGGGATTAGACCAAAAAATTTTTGATGAGGTAATTGTTTCCATTGATAAATTGGATAAGATTGGAGAAAAAGGAGTGGCTAAAGAATTGAAAGAAAAAGGCTTATCTCAAAAGCAAATTGATTTCATAATTTCGGCGTTGAATGTGAAAGGTGGTAATTTGTCCAAAATAAATTCTTTAAAAAATATTTTGCGAAACAGTGAGGGTTTGCAAGAGATCAAATCAACACTTGAACTCGCTAAGGTAAAAGATTTGCAATTCGCTCCGGAATTGGCTCGTGGCTTGGCTTACTACACGGGCAATGTTATAGAGGTATTTTTAAAAGATCAAAAAATTCTCGGTTCAGCTTTATGCGGAGGAGGCAGATATGACAATATGATAGCGGGGATTATCGGTTCTAGCGATATAGTTCCGGCAATGGGGATCAGTTTCGGTTTGGATACGATTTTTGATGCCATTATTTTGAAAAATAAAAACGCGAGATATCAAAAAAGCGTTACGGATTTGTATATCACGCCAATGGAAAAGAAATATTTGTCACAAGCTTTTGATTTGGCTGAATATTTGCGTGAAAAAGGAGTAAATTCGGATATTGATTACGCTTGTCGCAAACTTAAGAAAAGTTTTGATTATGCAAATAGTTATGAAATTCCTTGGGTATTGGTTATCGGAGAAAACGAAATTAAAAGCAAGAAATACGCGCTTAAGAATATGGACAAAGGTAGCCAAGAATTTTTGACACGGACAGCTATAGCGAAAAAGATAATCGGCTGAATATTGACATAAATTATGGAATTGCTTTAATTTATATTAAGGAGAAATTTTATGGGAAAAAAATATTTAATCATGTTGGATGTTGATCAAACATTGCTGGATATCAATTACAGGTCAACTTCTCCAACCATCAACTCGGTGATTTCCCAAATGCAAGATGAAGGGCATGTTTTTATATTAAATTCCAATAGATCTTTGCAGGATTTGCAGGAAGTGGCTAAAGTTTTCAATACTCATGGTGAATTAATAGGAGAGAACGGAGCGTTTATATATGATCAAGCCACGGGTTCATCCGAGGTTTTGTTGCCGGAGAAAGAATTGACCGATATTAAAAAAATGATTGAAGCAATTCCCGATTTATTGGCAAAAAATTTTTCCAATTCAAAGTTGATTGTTGACGACTCCACCAATTTGAATAAAAATACGGATATACTTGAAGAGTTCGGTCAAAGCGGGAAATTTTTTATTTTAAATAAATATCGCAAGTATTCCGTCAGTTTACATGCTAAAGAATTAAACGAACATTTGGTTAGTATGTGTTTGTCCGATGCTCGTTTGCTTTTTGAAATTGCCAAACAATATATC
Source organism: uncultured Gammaproteobacteria bacterium (assembly GCA_964486065.1). GTDB lineage: Bacteria > Patescibacteriota > Patescibacteriia > UBA11705 > JABHMO01 > CAZAKN01. The sequence goes on from CAZAKN010000001.1 coordinate 11,805, forward strand.
GCGGAAAATGATTTGAATTTATTGCCTCAATATACTGAATCGTATTGTAATTTGCTGGTTACCGTGGCGGGCGTAAACAAATCTAAAGCTTTTAACCGTTTGGCGGAAAATTATCCCAAATACCGTAAAATAATCATTGCCGATGATTATGATGACAAAAATTTGGTGGCGGAGATGGATCATTTTTTCGCGGTAAACAATGCCGATGAATCGGCAAAGCAAATGTCTGATTATGTTGCTTCTGAAAATATTACCAAAGGAGTGGAGCAGATTTTGTTGAAATTGGACGATTTAACCAAATAGTTGACAGTTTGCGAAGATTGAATTGACCCGATGGGTCGTTTTTTTATATCTTGATATTTATTTTATTTACTGCTAAGTTTAGGAGTGGATGTTCCTTGCAAATATCGTAGGAGGGGCCATGGAAGGTAGTATTGTTGAGAAGAAGGTGGTGCATTTAACTTTGGATCGTAGAATGATGATTGCAAAATGGTTGCAGGCCAAACAAAACGGTCGGCAATTCATTTTGCCCATTTCCAGTTTTTTCCGGCGCTTGTCCAATGAATTGATTTCCGAATTGCAGCTGATTTTTGGCGAGCAAGTAGAAATCAGAGCCATGAGCTGGAATCACTTGGCTGCCAGGATGATGCAACAGGTGCAATTGTTTTCATCGGAAAGCCAAGCCGCGCCTCCGATTATTTCCATTGATCCGGTTTTGGCACCGATTGAACACGCGGATTTCGTTGATCGCATGTTTCATGTCAACAGAATCGTTAAAAAAAGGAAATCGGGCTGGAAAACGATCGGTCATGGTCGTCGTTACAGCAAAGGCTTGGCGGTACCCGATCAATTGTCGGCGATCGCCAAATTGATTCGTCAATTGGCGGGACGAAAAGAACAGGCCATAACTTTGGTGGATGGAGTTATTTACTCCGGACAGACGCTCTGGAAAGTTGAAAAAGCTTTTACGGAAAACGGCTTCAAGGTGGAGCAGATCGTGGTGGCTTATAATATTCCGCCCGGTAAAAACGCGGAAAAAAGCTTTAGAAATAAAATCCAAGCACCCATTCGCACCATGGGAGAAGAACTCACCTTGAAAGAAGTCAGTACTTCCTTGGATCATGTCTGTGAAAGGGATTTGATGCCGGGAGCCATGTATGCCGGACGAGCGGCCGGTAAATTGAACGAACCGCCGTTACTTGATCCGCAAGGGGACAAAGATAAGGAAACCACCGTGGAGATGCTTTTTAATGCCAGTCCTAATGGGGGAGGAGTTCTTTCCATGCTTGAATTGGGTGAACCGTCTTGGGCTTCCATTCCCGAAAATAAACAAAAAAACTTTACTTTGTTCTGTTTGGAGCAAGCGATCAGGATTTATGAAAAAATCCAACAAGTTACCAAACAGGAAATAGGCGGAGATCCTATCATTCGGGTAATGGACACGGCCAGACCACCGCATGAATTACTCGGATTTTCCGAGATGTCGATGGTTGACGCTCTCAAATCGGTTATCAAGACCGTGGAGGATAAGTATTGAATTATGAGGCGCATGGCGCCTCTTTTTAATTTGTTGACAAGCGGGGTTGATGTACTTGATAAAATATTCTATAATGTTTGCATATTTCACGAAGAGTTTGATTCTTAAAAACATTTTTTTGCCAGCGTAGCTCAGTTGGTAGAGCAGTGGTTTTGTAAACCATTGGTCGTGGGTTCAAGTCCCTCCGCTGGCTCCAGAGATTAGTAAATAACTTGCATTATTTATTGATTTCTGCTAAATTTACGAAATCAGAAAAATAATTACACAATATGTCACAAGATAATTTAGTAAAAATGGAATGCGCCGAGTGTCGCAGTATTAATTACCATACTTATCGCAACAAGAAAAAGGTAAAAGAAAAATTGCTTTTGAAAAAATTTTGCAAGAATTGTAAGAAACACACAGACCACAAAGAAACAAAATAAAATAAAAAATTTCCTCATCATGAGGAAATTTTTTATTTGGTGAAGTAATGAACCGTTATGCGACCTGTGTCAATTTTGAAAGTGGAATCAGCGATTTGTTTTGCCGCGTCGTTAATGCCCGGCGAGTTGTGCCAGAATTCCGGAACCATGAAGTAAACATCGGTAACACCGGTCAAAAGGCGAGCTTGTTCCACTTTTTCCAAGCGTGGACCATTTTGCATCATATCGTAAAAAATGGAATAAAGGGGAGAAGATGTTGGCAATGGGTAATAGAAATGACCGTTGTAATAAGCTTGGAAGCCGAAGAGTTTTAAAGCCGCGGCGGAAGTGTTTTGGTTGGCCAAGACGATATATGGTTGTCCGGTGGATTTGGTCTGCACCGTTTGCGCGGCGTGGAAATCCGCGTCGCTTACACTGTAGCCTTTGTTTAAAACATAATCATCCTTGCGCGGATAACTTACATAATAGGCGATCAAAATGGAAAACATGATAATGGTTACGGCGAATATTTTTACCATGGTTCGTTTATTGCGGACCAAAGAATTGAAAATCCATTGCCATGAATAGAGGATTAGCGGAGTCAGAGCGATTAGAGCCAGTTCCAAGTAGCGATTCGCGAAGATTTGTTTTTCATAATCAATCAAGGCTTCAAAATCAAAAGCATATTTGATAATCAAGGAATTCAAAAGTAAAATCAACGAGATAATAATCGGATACAAAGCGACGCGATTTTGTTTTAACAAATAAAAGCCCCATAACGCCAGAAGTAGTAAAATGAATTTCAAATTAAAAGCGTAAGCGTAAACAATATCTTTGATCGGATAATAATTGTGTTGCCAGACCAATGGGAACCAAGAGGAATAATCAAATTTTTCTGCCAAAGTTTGCCAATCGCTGATTTTGATCGGGAAATTATTTAATTTGCTTTGGATCACGAAAGCCAAAGGTGAAATTAACACACCGAAAGCCGTGGCTCCCCATTGCCAATAGCGATTGAACCGTTCCGCGAAGATCAATAAAAAATAAACTACCGCCGGCAATCCGACCAAAGGGTGAATGGCCAAAGAGGCCAGAGACATGAGAAAGGTCAGAAACAACCAAGTTTTTTCTTTATTCTGAAAGTATTGAATGCTGATTAAAATCGTGGCCAGAAAAAAGAAAAGTGACAATGAGTAAGGCGTGGTGTTGTTGAAATAAGTGTAAGGAATTATTAAAAAACCGACTATGGCCAAGCCCATGTATTTGCGAATATTGAAAAATTTCTGCAAAGAATGATAAATAAGCGGAGGTAAATAAACTGTAGCCATGAACAAGACCAAGAGTTTATCAATAATCTCCAATCTCAAAGCGGTGATTTTCGCCAAATAAACGACCAAAGAATATTGTCCCAGATAGTACAAAGGTTTTGGTAGGATTTCACCCATTTCAAAAATATATTTTTCCGTGGTCGTATGGATAAATGGATCAAAACCGTAGCCCAATTTGTAAACAATGTAAGTCAAACTCATAGTCAAGAAAAAATGCAAAGAAGATATTCCGAACACGATATATTTCGGTGATTTGTGCAAGATCAAATAAAGATAGGCCAGAGAAGCCAAACCGAAAGTCAAGAAAATTTTTGGTGATAGAATGTGCCAAGGAGAAGCGATGGCTTCGGTTGTTCTGCCTTGAAAAGCCAAGAGCAAGGTTAAAACAAAAAAAACGGCGTAAACCGTTAGCCATAATACTTGAACCAATTTCAATGATTGAAATTTAATTTCTTTAAAAGGTAAGTATTGTTTGTGATGAATTGAGTAAGTGGCGATGCCGGCGATTAAAATTTGCAGAACCAGAACAGCCGGCCAATCAAATCGGTAAAAAAAGTAGATAATCGCGCCGGCAGAAATATTGATCGCCCAGAAAAGCAAAGATCCGTAAATAAGGTTTTGATAGATTTTTGTTTGATTGGTAATGCCAATTCCCAGAGCGTAACTATTGATCAAAATAAAAATACCGCCCAAAAGCAAACCGACAAAGGCGGATTCAAAAAAATAACCGTTTAGCCAGAGTAAGCCGACTAAAATCAGTTGGAAAATGATGAATAAACGAGTACCCAACATAAATTTTATATATTTTAACACAAAACATAAAATCAAGCAAAAAAATCTTGATAAAAATGCTTTTATTTACCAATAATTTACGCTATAATTAAATCATGAAAACAAAATTTCGCCATGCTGAATATTTGGTATTGGGCATTTTGTCCTTTGTTTTTGTATTTTTCTATTCATGGCTGACCATCTTTAATTATTATCCGGAATCAGCTCAACATGAAAGCGAGATAATATTTTCTTGGCCCGATGCCATGGCCAATTATCAGTTTGTAAATGAATTTATTGAAGATGGTGATTTTCGCATTGATGAACCTTTAAATCGGATTTTAGCCGACCGAGTGCATCCGCGTAGCGTTAATTTGGCGCAAGGTGAAATAGTGCCGATGAGTTTTCTCGGTTTGCCGATAATTTATGGATTGCTCGGTAAATTGACATTCGGGCAGGGGATTCTTTTGTTTACCCCCGCGGTAGCGGTTCTTGCGGTCTGGGCATTTTATGGAATTTCGCGCAGAATTTTTGATAAAATCACGGCTTTATTGGGAGCGGTTTTACTGTTCGGTTTCGCGTCATTCATGTATTACGCGAATTTGAGCATGTTGCACACGAGTTTGTTTTTAGCTTTGGTGGTGGGCGCGGTTTATTTTTTCATGTTGGCGACGGAAAAAGTCAATCCGAACGCGCGTCATATTCGTTTTGCCATTTCGGGAGTATTATTCGGTTTAGCCATGATTACGCGTTCCGTGGAATTCGTTTGGCTGGTGATTTTAATCGGCATGCTGTTGTTCGCCTATCGGCGGGAATTACGCTTGGGAAATGTTTTATTCGGAGTACTGGGATGTTTGTTGCCGGTCGCGATCTTACTTTATTTCAATGATTTAACCTATGGTAAATATTTCACTTTGGGTTATTTGGATAATAAAGCCGGCAATGTTTTGGACGGTTTGCCGACCGAATTTGAAACTTCGGGTAATCCGGTTTGGTTATATCTAAAATTGATTTTCGCGCCGTTCGGATTACATCTCAAGGCTATTTTAAAAACGGTTTACTATTACGGGGTGGAAATGTTTTATCCGTATTTCATTTTGGCTATGGCGGGTTTTGTCGTTTGGTTGTTGGATTATCGTCGCGGTAAAACCAATCAGGCGCAAAAATATTTCACGGTTTTCGCTTTGGTTATGTTTGTTTGGACCATGATGTATTATGGCAGTTGGGTTTTGTCGGATAAGTTGGTATTAAAAAACAATACCATAGGCAGTTCTTATACCAGATATTTTTTGCCAATGTATATAATGTTTTTACCGTATATCGCGTATTTGTTGAAAAAGCTCCGCAGTTTGCCTGTCAATAAAAATTATATTGTGGCCTTTGTTCTGCTAATTGTAATCGGTTTAACCGGGTTTTCCTTTTATACGGTTTTTTACACGGAAGGTGATGGTTTATTGGCGCAAAACAATGTTTTAAATCAATATTATGAACAACGAGCTATCGTATTTGGTATGACCGAGGATAACGCTTTGATCGTTAATAATCGCGCGGATAAAATTTTTTGGCCGAGACGCAGTGTGATGATGTTTAATTTGGATTATTCAATTTTCCCGACGCTCGCGCAAGCTCCGGATGATTTACCGATTTATTATTACAGTTTGATGCCTGATAAAGATATTGACTATATAAATGAAAAAAAGATAAATGAGTTAAACTTGCGTATTGAAAATCCGCGTCAAGTTGACGAACAATTCAGATTGTTTGAAATAAATAAAATATATGAAGAAAAAAATCTTGATTAAATGGGGGATTGGAATTATTTTGGTCGCGATATTTTGTTTGCCGATCATTTATGGTGGTTATAAATATTTCAGTTTGGACGGGTACGAATATCATGTGTATGATTTTGATAATCGGACGGCGTTTGTTTCGCGACTTTTTCCGACCAATCGTTTGGGCGAGATTGCTGAATCAAGCGGTGAACATTATCAAGAAATAACAGTTGATCCAGTTTATTTTAGGGTAAAAATGCCGGTCAGTTATGAAACCGCGGATATTACTTTGAAATTTCATCCGGGGGAGTTGAGTATTATTGATGTGGGAGTGGCCAAAGATCCTGAAGCCAAGGGTGTGGCTCTGTATCCGATTTACAATAAATTGATTTCGGAAATGATCAATGATCCGGAATGGGCGTATTTAATTGAAGACGATAATATCCTGTTGCAAAGAGGACGCTTGGATTATGATGATATTCAAGATTTTAATAACAGCCCTTCATCACCGGACAGAACTGCTCTGTTGAACTATGAGATTAAAAAGTACTATCAGATACCGGGTTATAAAAGACAATATGATAAAAAACAATATCAGACCGTTTTGCGCGGTAAGCATACGATTCTGGCTTACGCGGGTATAATGGAAAATCTGTATTTTAATTTCCGAATTGACGATTTTCATCCGCAAGACAAGATTGAAGTTCGTGATTTCGCGGGTGACTTGGTTTATGAAGAATATATCGCGAATAATGACGGTGAAGTCAGCGTGCAAAATATGATGCCCGGTTACTATCATGTCTTTTTAAACTTTGACGATGATACTTTAATCAAACAAATCAATACCACCAATCATAAATGGGTTTTTGATCGGGAAATCCGCTTGGCGGAAACGCAAATGGAGGAACCGAAAATTTTTTCTCGCGCCAATCGGTTGTATTTTCAAGCATTGGACGAAGGAGGAGTGCAAATGATTGAAATCAATGCTGATGAGCTTAACATTGAAGCACGCAATAAACAATATATTTACGACGCGGACAGATTTGAAGATTTATCCGTGGCATTGCGATCCGGCGGTTTGATAATCAACTCCACGGGATTGATAGCGCTGGACGAAGAATCATATTTTAATCCCAAGTATCGCAATTTGCGAGCATTTAAAGATTATCAAGCAATTGATGTTGATTATGTTTTGGCGAATTATCGCGAACCATACCAAACCGCCGATGGTTGGTTGGAAAAGAAAGTCAGAATTGATTTGGCCGGAGCGTATTATGATGAAGATAATAAAGTTAAATTCGTAATTTCCGCTCCCGATTCAACGACAGCGGAAGATAAACTCAAGGTTTCTCGTATAGAAGTGGAATTGCATCGTCAGCCGGTAACCTTGTCCGATTTGTGGCGCAAGCTCAAGGAGCGTATCAAATAACAAGGAAAGTAAGATTGAAAAATTTAAACTTAATACCAAATAATTTAAATTATCATATCCAATATTCAATTTAAACTTATGAAAAAACACTTAATAACATTTTTGTATGAATTATTCGCCGTGTCTTTTGTTTTTTTCTTTATTTATTTGGCAATAGATTTGGCTTTTCCGGGATTGCTTTCTGATTTGTTTAATCTTTTCATGGTGCCGGTTGTAAGCGTGATCAGTTTGATCGGATACTTTGCTTTGAAAGCGAGACAAACTTGATAAATGGAATTACAATTAATAATTAAATAATAATAAAAAACAAATATGCCAAACAGAAAAAACTATGTTGTGTTGGGTGGTGCCGGTTTTCTCGGTTCCAATTTGTGTGAAAGATTGATTCGCGATTATAATGTCGTGTGTATTGATGATTTCACCACCAGTAGTGAGAAAAACATCAATCATTTACTTAAGCTACCGAATTTTGAATTGATAAAACATAATATCAATGAGCCGATAGACTTGGAACAGATCAATGAACTCGGTCAATTTCAAATTCCGGTTTTCGGAATAGAAGGAGTTTTTAATTTGGCGATTCCTTCGTCGGTTAAAAATTTTGATAAACTAACCGAGCATATAATAAAAACCAACACTTTAGGCTTGATAAACGGGCTGGAATTGGCGACCAAGTACAAAGCCAAATTCATGCATTTTTCTTCATCCGTGATTTACGGCGATGTGCCGAAGGATGAATTTATCAAAGAGGATTATCGCGGTTTGTCCGACCATTTAAACGAAACCGCTTGTTATGACGAAGGTAAAAGATACGCAGAAACAATTGTGGAGAGTTATCGTAAATTTAAAAATTTGGACACGAAGATTGTCAGGATTTTCCGAAGCTACGGACCGCGCATGCTTTTGGACGATGGTCAGATGATTCCGGATTTTATTTTGGCTACTTTGGAAAACAAGGATTTGGTGATTTACGGTGATGAAACTTTCACCACTTCGCTATGTTATGTTTCCGATATCGTGGAAGGTTGCATCAAGGTAATGAATTCTCCGCTCAGTGATCCTGTGAATATAGGTAGTACTAATGTTTACCGAATTTCCGATGTGGCCGCCAAAATTATAGAATTGGTCGGCTCGGATTCCAAAATTGTTTACGAAAAACCGAAACAATTCATGCGTCAATTGGCTTTGCCGGATATTACCAAAATTAAGGAAGAAATCGGTTGGTTTCCGATCGTTACATTGGAAGATGGAATCCGCAAAACCGTTGATTTTACCAGAGCACATAAGGATTTATTAACTTTCAGCGCAGATATTTGATATGAATTTTTGCTTGGTCATCCCGGCCTATAATGAAGAACAAAGATTGAAAACGGTTTTACAAAAATTGGCGGATTTGAATTTGTCTGTAGTAGTGGTGGATGACGGTTCAAGTGATAATACTTACCAAATGGCCGCGGCTTGGCCGGTGAATTTATTGAGACATCATACTAATCGCGGTCAGGGAGCGGCTTTACGCACGGGGACGGAATTCGCTTTTCAGGAAGGCTATGAAGCGGTGGTTCATTTTGACGCTGATGGTCAACATCGGCCGGAAGACGCTTTGCGTTTGATTGAAGTTTTAAGCCAAGGACACGACGCGGTTATCGGTTCACGCTTTATGGGAATTGAATCGGCCATGCCGGCTAAAAAGAAAATTATTTATTTTTTCGCCAAAATTTTTTCTCGTCATCTATTGAAATTAAATTTTACTGATCCGCAGAACGGCTTGCGCGCCATAAATTTACGAGCGTGGGATAAATTGAATTGGCGCAAAGATAATTTTGAACATTGCAGTGAAATCTTGTCTTTGATTATTAAGCATGATTTAAAGTATCAGGAAGTGCCGATTAAAATAGAATATTCTGAAGATAATCAGAGTAAAAATACTCGTCCCGGAGTCAGCATGGCTTGGAAATTATTATTAAGTCGCATGTTTGATTGATATGTCAATATTCCAAATAATAGTTTTAATTTTAATGGCCGGAGCGATTTATAAAGCGGCTAAAAGATTGAGTAAAAGAGAAATCTCTGTTTGGCTTTTTTTGCTCTGGCTGGGAGTCTGGTCCGTCGCCGCGGTAGTTGTTATTTTTCCCGAGCTTTTGAGTTGGGTCGCCTTTAAACTTGGAGTCGGTAGGGGAGTGGATTTGGTTCTGTATTTATCTTTGTTTATTATTGTTTACACTTTATTCAAAATGAATATCAGGTTGGGAAAAATTGAAAAAGACATAACTCGCGTTGTTAGTCGTCACGCCATTGAAAACGCGCGTCAGACTGATGAAGTGATGAAAAAGGAGTCTTAGTTTATGAAAAAAGCCGGAGTGATTTTGGTTAATTATAAAGATTATGCGAAAAGATTTTTAACGGAGTGCCGAGATTCTTTGCGAGCGCAAAAATTGAATAGCGTGGAAATGCGCGTGATTATAGTGAATAACGCGGCCACTCCCGAAACCGCTAATTATTTACAAACCGAATTTCCCGAAGCCGTGATCATTTCGCGCTCTGACGGAAATTACGCCGCCGCCAATAACGCGGGGATCACCAAAGCCGTGGAATTGGATTGTGACTATTTTGTTATCGCCAATATGGATACGCGTTTTGATGAGAACTGGCTGAGTAACTTAGTGAAAGTCGCGGATTCGGATGACAAAATCGGTATTGTTCAATCAAAAATATATTTATATCCGAAAAATGATGTTGAGTGGAAATGCCCGAAAATCAATTCATTGGGAAATTTGTTTCATTATTTGGGATTTGGTTTTACTCAAGGTTATAATGAAATTGATTTCTCGGAGCTAAATGCGCGTGAGATTGAAGGCTATGCCAGTGGATGTTCTTTACTGATGAAAAAAAGCGTTTGGCAAAAAATCGGTGATTACAACGAAGAGTTTTATATGTATCATGATGATTTGGAACTTGGTTGGCGAGCGAAGTTGGCCGGTTATAAAATATATCTGGCGCCAGATTCGGTGGTTTATCATAAATATGAGTTTCAGCGCAGTGCGCGCATGATTTATTTTCAAGAGAGAAATCGTCATTTGTCAATATTTACATTTTATCGTATCCCGACTATACTTTTAATAATGCCCATGCTCTTGATTCTACAAGTTGCCATGATGATTTATGCCATTCTGGGCGGTTGGATTACGAAGAAGTTGAAAGCGGATTTATACTTTTTAAAACCCGGTTCTTGGCGAAAAATATGGAAATTCAGAAAGCAAGTAAAAAAAATCCGCGTATTATCGGACAGGGAAACGGTTGAAAACTTTCAAGGAAAAGTTCTATTTCAAGAAATCAATAATCCGGTTTTGGAAAAAATCGGTAATCCGTTGATGGAACTGTATTGGAAAATAGTAAAAAAAATAATTTTTTGGTAAAGCCGTATGTATAAAAAGTTGATTTGGGTTTTCGTGTTCGTGGTTTTGGCCACGGTCGCTTTGTATTTTCGCGTGGTTTATCCCGATTCGCAACATCAATTGGAAGCGGCTTTCCGCCCGGTTAAAGCCATTCCCGTAGAAAATTATTATAAAATTCAGGAAAACAATTGCGGTTTATGGTATGACTCTTACAATGATGATTTTGTAAAATCCGGCAAAGAAAATGAAAATGTCATGGCTTGCTTTCGTCGCGCTTTGCGCACCTGTCAACCATACAGTATTTTAATCATAAAAGATAAAACGCAAAGTGAAGAAAAGAAAATAGTGTATTCGTTAATCAGGGTTTTGCAAGAAAACCATTTGGGAGAATGTTTGATTCAGAATTATTACGAAGAACATCAAGTGGGAATGTTGAGCGGTGAAGATGGTGATGTTTCTTATGTCAACACCTGTAAAGAATTGGACGATATGCCCGAACAAAGTTGCCGACCTTCATATTTAAAAGAAAAAACTGGATATTACATTAAAAGTCAAAAACAAGATGGAGAATAATCAACAAAAAAAATTAAAAATAGCGCAAGTTGTTTGCACGGTTCCGCCATATGGCGGAGGTATCGGCATGGTGGCGCATTCTTACGCAGATCAGATGGCGGAGAGGGGACATGAAGTAACTTTGTTTACCGGCGCCAAAAAGACAGCCAAAATGGATTATAAATATTCTTACGAGGTCAAGCATTTGTGGACGCTTTTTCGCGTGGGACACGCCGCGGTTTTACCACAGCTAGTTTGGAGATTGCGTAAATATGATATTGTCCATTTGCATTATCCTTATTTCGGTGCGGGAATTTGGACAGCTTTAGCGAAAATCTTTTACAGTAGAAAACAACGCTTGGTGGTCAGCTATCACATGGATATTGTCGCCGGCGGTTTATTGGGAATAATCAATGGTTTTTATAAAAATTTCGTGGCCGGATTTGTTTTGAAAAAAGCTGATCAGGTTATCGGAGCTTCGGAAAGTTATTTGGAAAATTCCGATATTCAGCAATATTATTTGCAAAATTCTCACAAATTCAGTATTCTGCCTTTCGGTGTGCCGAAAAAATTCTTTCCGTCATTCAAAGATGAAAAATTAATGGAAAAATACGGAATTAAAAAAGAAGACAAAGTGGTGCTTTTCGTGGGAGGATTGGATTCGGCTCATTATTTTAAAGGCGTACATTTTTTAATCAAAGCTGTTTCCATGTTGAAGGATGATAATGTTAAGTTACTTATCGTGGGACAAGGAAATTTAAAACCGCAATACGAAAAACAAGCGGAAAATTTAAATATTCGTGATAAAGTTATTTTTACGGATTACATTGAAACTAAAGATTTGCCCGCGCATTACAATTTGGCTGATGTTTTCGTTTTGCCTTCAATCAATAAATCCGAAGCTTTCGGCATTGTTTTATTGGAAGCCATGGCTTGTGGCAAAACGATCGTGGCTTCAAATTTAAATGGCGTGAAGTCGGTGGTCAGTAGAGGAACCAATGGATTGTTGATTGAACCGAAAAACAGTTTTGATATTTCTCAAAAAATTAAATGTTTGTTTGATGATGATGAAATGCGCGAAAGATATAGTCGCAACGCTGTTAAAACCGTGGAAGAAAAGTATCGTTGGTCGGTGATTTGCGATAAATTGGAAAAAATATATTTTAAATTGGTGACGAAAAAATGAAAATTTGCATAATTAGTAATCTTTATCCGCCACATGATCGCGGTGGAGCGGAATTGATCGTCGCTTGGACGGCGGAAAAGCTTTTCGCTTTGGGACATGAAGTTTCGGTGATTTACACCAAGCCCTCGGGAGGATTGGAACAAGACGAATATAATCATGTTAAAACATACAGATTCAAGCCATTGAATTTTTTTTATTATACGAATTTGGCCAAACATTCCGCTCCGTACAGAATATTGTGGCATGTGGCGGATATGTTCAATTTGCATTCGGCGATAAAAGTCCGCCAAGTTTTAAAGCAAGAAAAACCCGACTTGGTTATCACTCACAATTTGAAAGGATTGGGTTTTATTATCCCGATGATTATTCGCGGTTTGAAAATAAAACATTATCATGTTTTGCATGATGTTCAGCTGGCGGTTCCGTCCGGATTGATTATTAAAGGCAAAGAAAAAAGCTTTATGACCGTCGGCGCGCCGATCAAGCTATATGCCACATTAAGTAAATTATTGTTCGGCTCACCGGAAAAAATTATTTCTCCGTCCCGATGGCTTTTGGATTATTACGCGAAGAAAAGATTTTTTCCGCGCTCTGAAAAAACGGTTTTGCGTAATCCTTTGAAAAACTTGAAATTAAAAGTTGAGCGCAAAACCAAAAAGCAAAATCATTATTTATTTGTCGGACAAATTGAAAAACACAAAGGCGTGGAATGGTTGATTGACTGGTGGCGCAAAAACGAGATTAAAGATGAACTCTTGATCGTGGGACGGGGGAGTGAACAGTTACGTCTCCAAAGCAAAGCCGCCGGCACGGCCATTAAATTCCTTGGGGTAAAATTCGGTCGGCAAATCGGTGAAGTGTTCGCGAGGGTTGATTTTTTGATTATGCCGTCGCTTTGTTATGAAAATTCACCGACGGTAATCCCTCTGGCAATGCAACACGGAGTGCCGGTGCTGAGCGCGAAAATCGGAGGTGCCGGAGAAAGTGTGGCGGTCGGGAAAACAGGCTATTTGTTTGAAGCAGGTGATTATGTGAGTTTTGGAAAGGCGTTTTCAGCCTCAAAATCGCTTTCTGACGAGAACTTTGCGGTAATGGGCGATAATTGCCTTAAACAAGCTGAAAATTACCAAATTGAGCCATATTTGCGCGAATTGTTGAGTTCTTGATGGTCACGCTTTTCCATGCTATAATGGTCGGGAATTTACAAATTATCTTGGGAGCTTAGTTAAGTGGTATAACATCGGTCTCCAAAACCGAGGTCGGGGGTTCGATTCCCTCAGCTCCTGCCAGTAACAATTGAATTTGAATATAGAATCGGGGCGCGTGGCTCCGGTTTTGTTTTAAAAAAAATATGTTTTTTCCAAATTTAAATGATTGTTTTTTGCGCGAAAATCGTGTAAAATAAATTTAATGCGGAACATGAATAGAGACATTAATTTCGGATATTAAAATTCAATCAGGAACAATAAGCATGGTGCTATTCACGCTTCGCAATTAACGATTTACAATATGCTGACTTTACTTTCATGGAATGTCAACGGTCTTCGCGCCGTTCATAAAAAAGGCTTTCAAGCTTTTGTAAAAAAATACAAACCGGATATTTTATGTTTGCAGGAAACCAAAGCTCATTTGGAGCAATTACCCGAGGAGTTGGTCAAGATTGACGCCTATCATTCATTTTTTTCCGAAGCCGAAAAAAAAGGTTACAGTGGGACGGCTCTTTATTCGCGCCTTCAACCGCGAAGCGTGGATTACGGTATCGGCAAGAAAAAATTTGATTCCGAAGGCCGATATTTAATCGCGGAATATGATGATTTTTTACTTTTTAATATTTATTTTCCGAACGGCAAGATGCCTGGCCGACTTGAATACAAAATGGATTTTTATAATCAATTTTTAAAATATATAAAAAAACCGCTGGCGCGGGGCAGAAAAATTATCGTTTGCGGAGATGTGAATACCGCTCACCGAGAAATTGACTTGGCTCGCCCCAAAGCTAATCAAGATATTTCCGGATTTTTGCCACAAGAAAGAAAATGGATTGATAAATTTATTGAAGCCGGTTTTATTGACACCTTCCGTGAATTTAATGATAAACCGGAAAACTACACTTGGTGGGATTATAAAAGCCGGGCTCGCGAACGCAATGTGGGTTGGCGCATTGATTATTTTTTTGTCAGTAAAAACATGAAAGAAGATTTGCGTGACGCGTTTATTTTGCCTGAAGTGCAAGGATCCGACCATTGCCCGGTTGGGATTAAAATAAAACTTTAAAATAAAAAATCATCTATGCGTAAGAAAAACGCCAAACATGAATTTCATGCTCGCAGTTGGGTCAAGGCCATAACATTCAGAACTTTGGCTTCTTTGACCACTTGGGCTTTGGCTTATTGGTTTACCGGCAATATGACCGTGGCCGTGGCGATCGGAGGATATGATATTGCCATAAAAATTCTTTTGTATTATTTTCATGAAAGAGCGTGGCATTTGATAGATTGGGGCAAAATAAAAAGTTAATTCAATTTATATGAAAACTTGCATTTTTTGCGGTAAAAAAATTGAAGACGAATCACAGATCATCAATGAGTATGATGTTTGTTTTTGTTCCAAGCGTTGTTTGGAAAGATATCAGGATAAATTGAATGAATTAAAAGAAGTGGTGGATTTGGATGACTGTTGTTAATATGGAAAATATTGTTTTGCAAAACAATGATGATTCGCGATTTGATTTGTTTAAATATCAAGACAAGAATAATTTGCTCTTGATTTTTTTTCGTGGCGCTTGGTGCGGGCATTGTAAAAAACAGTTGTCCGGTTTGCAAAAACGCTTGTCCGAACTGGAAAAAATGAATTACAAAGTGGTGGCGATTTCCGGTGATTCCAAATTAAAATCAAGTTTGCTGAAAATTTTTTTAAAATTGGATTTTCCGGTTTTGGCGGATGAAAATTTTTCAGTTATTGATAAATATAATTTGAAAACAGAATATAAAAATAAACCCGTATCCAAACCAGCAGTTTTTCTTTACAATTCGGAACATCAAGAAGTATATTCGTATATTGGTGAGGATTATAATGATCGCCTCGGCGCGGACACGCTTATTGAAAAGATCGCAGAATACCGCTAATAATTACCGTGGACACCGACAAGAATCGGTACTATCTTTGTCCGCATTGGAAATACAATATGGAAAAGAAAATATATAATAATACAAACGAAATTATTCACCCTAATTATGGCTCCATCATTTCACAGTAAACGATTAAACAACAAAATAAAATCAACTGATAATTTATATGTTTTTATAGATTCTTCAAATCTATGGGCTGCACAAAAATCTAAAGGTAAATTATTTGATTATCAAAAATTAATAAAATATATATAAATAAAATTCAATCCTAAAAAAATAGAAATATTCTATTACACAGCTTATCCAGCTGATGGGACAAGAGATTACAGTTTAGATAAAAGACATAAGTTTTTCACATTCCTCAAAAAAGGTTTGGGATTCATTGTAAGGAAAAAACCATTAAAACGAATTAAGATAACTGATGATGAATTAGGCGAAGGAATAAAAGAAAAAGGAGATATGGATGTTGAAATAACAGTTGATGCAATGCATCATAAAGATAAATATGATACTGTAATTTTCTTTTCTGGTGACTCAGATTTTCTTGCATTGGTAAGTTATCTAAAAAATCTGGATAAAAAAGTATATATTTTCTCATCAAAAAATAATATTTCAGAAGAATTGCGTACTAGCGCAGATGGATATTGTGATGTATTAACAATTAATGAAAATACAGATAACATCTGGGGCAGAGAATTAAAAAGAAGACTAAAATAAAAACAACCCTCCGCAAGGAAGGTTGCCCTAAGATGTAACACCCTAACAGTTCTATGGCTAGAACTGTAAGACATTATCAATAGAACATCCCCATTATAATTATCAATAGAATAAATAAAATTTTTTACTAAATTTAGAATAATAATTATCCACAATAACTAAGCACAGCGCGGGAGAGTCACTAAGAACGATCAAAATACACATCGTTCTTAAATAATCATTTAACTTCATGATTCAAGAACTGAAATATTATGCTAACTTCATCCTTTGATTATAATCTGCCGTCCGATTTAATCGCTCGGCAACCGGCCAAACCGAGAGACCACTCTCGGCTCATGATTTATGATCGGAAAAGTAAAAAAATAAATCATGAAAAATTTTTGAATTTGGATAAATATCTGAACTCCAATGATGTTTTGGTTTTCAATGATTCAAAAGTTTTTCCGGCTCGGCTAATCGGGAAAAAACAAAGTGGTGGCCGAGCTGAGGTTTTATTGCTTAAAAAAATAAATAATCATGAATGGGAAGCCATGCTCGGCATGAGCAATCCTCGTCCGGGAGTGAAAGTGATTTTTAAGAAAAATTTTCACGCGGATATTATTGATCAAAAGGAAGGTAAAACATGGCGCGTGAAATTCAATTTATGCGGCAACTCTTTCTGGCGTGAAGTCAATCGCTTGGGAAAAGTGCCTTTGCCTCCATATATTCAAAGTCAAGAAAAACAAAGTCGCTTGAAAAAACAATATCAAACCGTTTATTCCAAACAAATAGGCTCCGCGGCCGCACCCACGGCCGGCTTGCATTTTACACCACGATTGCTTCGCAAATTACGCGCCAAAGGAGTGAAATTTGAATTTGTTACCTTGCATGTCGGGCTGGGAACTTTCGCACCGCTTGATACTCGTCGCGTTGAGGATTACCGGATCCATGAAGAATGGGTGAGTGTGCCGAAAAAAACATTGAACAATTTGTCGCTACACAAAGAAAAAGGTCGTCGTATTATTGCGGTTGGCACTACTTCCACGCGGACATTGGAAGCGATTTTCCGCGAATCCGCGCGTGAGTTTAAACAGGATTACAATGATTTTGTGAACATATATATTTATCCGCCATACAAATTCAGATTTGTGGACGCTTTGATTACCAATTTCCATTTACCTAAATCCAGTTTGTTGGTTTTGGTTTCCGCTTTCGCGGGGAAAAACAAGATTAAGAAATTGTATGATTTGGCGGTTAAGCTGAAATATCGTTTTTACAGTTTCGGTGATTCCATGTTCATTCGCTGACATTTGACCGTTGACTAAAATGAGATTTTACTGTATTCTTGCGGTAGGGCCAAACGGATAGGGAAGAAGATTAACATTTCTCTACAGTCGGAGGAACAATGCAAACGCAAATTCCTGACCCACCGATCTGTTTGGTTTTGGAGGATGATCCCGGGATTCTGAAGGTCCTCGGGAGCTTCTTGAAAGCGAAAAGCCAAAACAGATTTCAAGTGGAAACCACGAACTCGGTCGCGGACGCCGTTAAATTGATCGCCAAAGGGGTAGTCAAACTGGTGATCTATGATCAAACTTTGGTCAAGATGAATGGCGAAGAACTGGTTTCCGAAGCCAAGAACAAGCAAACCTTAACAATCATGATTTCCGGATTCCAATCGGGAAAAGGTAAGTATGATGATTTCATCCCAAAACCTTTTCACAAGGAACAGCTGGAAAAACTCAGCCGACTTTTAAAAAAAATATTCGGCTGAACATCGTAACGGGCGGAGCCACTCATGGTGACGCCTGTTTTATTTTTGCGATATTTTTGCTACAATTACCATAATAATAATTTAAAAATGTATTATGAAACAAAAATTTATTGTGGATTTTCAACTTAATGATAAATTGCAAAATGAAGAATTCGCAATCAAACAATTCAAATTCGGCAAAACTCATGACGGGCGAGATTATGTTGATGTGTTGCTCAGTGATAAAACCGGAGAAATACAAGGTAAAATTTGGCAGGATGAAATCGCTTCATGCGAAACCGTCAAGCCTGGGGATATTGTGCGTTTGTCCGGGCATGTCGGAGAGTTTAAAGATAAACAACAGTTGAAAATATCTTTTTTACAAAAAATTGAAGATTTCAATTTACCTGACTTTTTGCCCACCACGGAAAAAGATCCTGAAGAAATGTGGACCCGCGTTAAAGCATACATGGATAAAATTGAAGATGCAGATATCGCCAAATTGATAAACAATATTTTTTCCGATGATTTTATCAATGATTACAAAAAAGCACCGGCCGCGGAAAAAATTCATCACGCGTATTTGGGGGGGCTTATGGAGCATACTTTGGAAATGTTGGATTTGTCCGCCGTTATATGTGAACACTATCAAGATTTGGATAAATCATTGCTTATCGGAGGAATTATTTTGCATGATATCGGCAAATTGCAAGAACTGCACGTGGATCATACGATTTATCGTACCACGGCGGGGAGTTTGGCCGGACATATTTCGCTGGGTGCCATGATGGTGGATAAGGAAATACAAAAAATTAAAAATTTTCCGAAAGAAAAAAAAGTAAAACTTTTAAATATTGTACTGAGCCATCATGAAAAATTGGAATTCGGCAGTCCTGTTAAACCCATGACCGCCGAGGCTTTCGCCGTGGCGTATATTGATAATTTGTCAGCCAAGGTCAATACCGCCGATCAGGTGGTAAAAAACTACTCTAGTGGCGATCATGAATATAGTGACAGGATTTTCGCTTTGGATACCAAGCTTTATTTAAATTAATATGAATAATAAGCTACTAACAAACAAGGTGGATATCATCATGTTGAATATGTCCGCTTACGCGGATTGGCAAAGTGGCGTGGTCAACCGAAATTTTCATGTGCTGCAAAATCTAGTCAAACAACCGGAAGTGAACAAGGTGGTGGCGGTTGATTTTTTACCATTGAAATTAAAATCCGCGTTAAAAACTTATTGGCGGGGAGTGGTGAGAGGTCCGCGTTCCGCGGAAACCGTTTACGGAGATTTAACCACCGCGTGTTATCGGGAAAACGCCAAATTATATATATATTCAAGCGTTGATTCTTTGTTTTCCAAGCAAACCGTGGTCAAAGAATTGCGAAAAATCATCAATAAATTAAAATTGAACAAGCCGATATTTTGGTCATTCAATCCCTTGTTTGTGGAACATGTTTTGTCGTTCAATCATAATCTTCAAGTATTTGATGCGGTGGATAATTGGGCCGAACATAGCCAATATTTAAAAATCATGAAGCAGGATAAAATATTGGCCAATTACCGACATCTGGCGGAAGCATCCGACGAAATATTCACTGTATCCGAATCCATGGTGGAACAATTCAGAAAATTCGGGCGTAAAAATAATTTGCGACGCGTTGCCAATGGCGTGGATTGCAAACATTTCAATGATCCCGTAAAAAGAGAGCGTCAAACGGAATTGGATAAGATTACCAGGCCGGTCATCGGTTATTTGGGAACCGTTCAAGACCGATTGGATTTTGAACTGATCGCAAAATTGGCTGAAGCCAATCAAGATAAAACTATTGCTTTGTGCGGTCCGATTTGGCCGAATGTGCGAAACGCGGTGCAACAAATCCTCGGCCGACATGAAAACATTTTGTTTACCGGTCGCGTTCCGTATAACGAAAGTCCGGCATATTTGCGTCGCTTTGATGTAGCGATAATTCCGCATTTGGTAAATAAATTCACCAAATCAATGGATCCCATGAAGCTTTATGAATATTTGGTAGCCGGCAAACCAGTGGTGGCTTCGCTCGGTGGAGGCATAGAAGATTATAAAGATTATATTTATCCGGCGAAAGATCACGCGGAATTCATTTCGCAAATTGAAAAAGCTTTTTCCGCCGATAACGAACAATTGGCCGAAGCCGCGCGTCAAGCGGTCAAACATAATTCTTGGGAAAACATTGTTCGTAAAATGTTGGAAACCGTTTTAAAAGCTTAATATGAAATTATCAATTATAATTGTCAGCTGGAATGTTAAAGATTTACTTTATAAATTATTGGAATCAATTTTTTATTACACTCGCGACCTTGAATTTGAAGTGATAGTGGTGGACAATAACTCTTCGGACGGAACTGTGGGGATGATTAAAAGACAAAACGGAGAAGCGATCAAAACGGGTCAATTGCGAATTATCGCTAACAAAGAAAACGCCGGATTTGCCAAAGCCAATAATCAAGGAATGGAAATAGCCAAAGGAGATTATATTATTTTCATGAATCCCGATATGGAATTGGTGGAAAACAGTTTCGGAAAAATAATCAATTATTTTTCCGCCAATCCGCGAGTAGATATTTGCGCGGTAAAACTTTTGTATCCTGACTTGACAGTTCAACCCAATGTAAAAAAAGATCCTGATTGGCGCAGTCAAGCCATGATTCTTTTGAAAATGCATCACCTAACGCAAAGCAAATCTGTCAAAGAATATTTGCGCAAAGATTTTAATTACGATCAGGAATCGGAGGTTGAACAAGTAATGGGAGCTTTCTTGGCGATGCCCCGCGCAGCGGCACTCAAACTTAATGGTTGGAATGAAGATTTTTGGTTGTGGTGGGAAGATGTGGATCTGTGTCGCAGAGCTCGCGAAACGGGGATGACGATCAAATATTGGCCGGGGACCAAAATTATTCATCATGAAGGCAAGAGTTTTCAGCAAAAAAAATCTTTGGTCAAACAACGCCGTTTCAATAAAGGAATGCTATTGTATTTTGCTCAACATGGTGGTCGGGGAGAGTATGCTTTGTTGAAATCCTTGCAACCGATCAGCTTGGCTTTGGCGCTTATGGCGCAATTGGCTGATGTTAAACCGAAAACGCAATCTAAAATTTCCCAATAAATATGGAATCATTATTCGCCAGATTTAAGCAAATCAAATTTTTCGGTGGCAACTTTCGCTTATATTTATTACTATTTATTTTCGTGGAATTGTTGTCTTTCACCGTGCATTGGCTATCCATCGCCGTGGACATAAGCTTTTTTGTTTATGTGGCTTTGATGTTGTTCACCTTGTTGCTCACGCTGAAAAATTTGCGTTACGGCTTTTATGTCGCGCTCGGTGAATTATTTATCGGTTCGCAAGGCCATTTATTTGACTTGCGGATCAATGATTTTACGATTTCCATCCGCATGGGAATTTTCGCGATTGTTATGTCCGCTTGTTTTTTTCATTTGTTGAAATCGGAGCAGCGCGCCAAAATCTTTAATTTTTTTCGTGAATTCAAAAGTTTGTTGATTTTCGCCGGGTTTGTTGCTTTGGGTTTGGTTCTGGCTTTTGTTTACGACAACTCGCCGGCAATGATTTACGCGGATTTTAACGCGTGGCTGTATTTCGCGTATTTTATTCCCGCTGTTTTGGTTTTGGCGGAAATAAAATATTTTAATCGCGTTTTACAAATTTTTACCGCCTCCATTACCGCGATTGCTTTAAAAACTCTAATATTTGTCTATGTTTTTTCGCATCAAATGCCACTCATGCGCGATCTTTATGATTGGGGACGCGACACGCGTTGGGGAGAATTTACGCAGATGGACGGCGGATTTTTCCGGATATTTTCACAAGCGCAAATTTTCGCTTTGTTAGGTTTTCTCTTAATCTTCTGTTATTTGGCGCTGAAAGGTTTGCGCAATTATCGCACCTCTCAAAATAAATCGCTTAATTTAATCATGATTATACTTTTGGCGATAATTATCGTCAGTTTGTCGCGGAGTTTTTGGGTTGCCCTGGCGGGCGGCTTTTTGCTGATTTTGCCGGCCATGATTTTTATTTACAAATTCAATTTTTCCAAACTTTTAATTTTATTCGGTCGGTTAATGTTTTTGACTTTGTCCGCGTATTTGCTCATTATTTTGATTATCAATATTCCCTTACTGAATTACAGTGGAGAATTGCGTGGTGGCACGGATATTTCCAAGCGGATAAACATTGACGGCGTTGCGGTTTCCAGTCGTTGGAGCCAGCTACCCGAATTGTGGCCCGCGATCAATAATCATTTATTGTTCGGCTCCGGCTGGGGTAGAACCATAACTTATCAAAGTCAAGATCCGCGGATTCTGAACGAATATAATCCGGAAGGTTATTACACCACTTACGCATTTGAATGGGGTTATTTGGATTTAATTTTAAAAATCGGTCTATTCGGCATGGCGTCATATTTGATTTTCTTGTTTTCTTTATTTTATCGTTTGATGAATTTATGGAAAAAAAATAAAGACCACTATTTTCGTGCTCTTTGTTTCGGCTTGTTTATCGCTTTGGCCTCTTTGTTACTAACTCACGGTTTCAGCCCATATTTGAACCATCCGTTGGGTATCGGTTTTGTGATTATCGTCGCGGTTTTCGTCTTTCGATTTAAACAAGAAAACTTATTTCAGAACTGAGCCGATGAAATCTTGATGTCCATTGATGAAATCCTTGATCGGGATTTCTTTTTTTCCCGCCAATTTTATTTGCTGAAGACTCAATGCGTCACGCCCGCAAGAAACAAGAATTTGATCGTCCGAGCGATAAACCGTTCCGGGGGATTCGTCTTTGCAATCTTCCACCGGCTTGGCTTTGACGATATCAAGCTTTTCATTGTTCCAGAAAGTATAAGTTCCTGGCCATGAAGCGTAAGCTCTCATTTGATTGTAGATATCGTCCGCGCTTTTGCGCCAATCAATTCTGCCGTCTTCCTTTGTTAATTTATAACAATATGAAGCGTTATCATCATTTTGCGTGATAAGATTCGGTTTTGATTTGATTAAAACTTTGATCGCTTTATTTAGAATTCTGATTGATTCCAGCGCCAGCTTTTTGCTTAATTTTAAATAGTTGTCCTCATTTTCAATCGGTATGGTTGATTGCGCGACAATATCACCACTGTCCAATTTGGTATCCAGCAAAATTATGGAAACTCCGGTTTCATTGTCACCGTTCAGAAGAGCGGATTCAATCGGCGTGGCGCCACGATATTTCGGCAAAAGCGATGGATGAATATTCACGCATCCGTTGGGCGTTAAATTGATCATGGCTTCAGGCAATATTTTTCCATAGGCGGTCAGTACCATGATATCGGCCTCCAACTTGCCCAGCTCATCATAAAGTTTGGGATTTTTTTTCAATTCCAGAGGTTGCCAGTATGGAATATTTTGCTTCAAGGCCAATTGCTTGATCAGAGGGGCGGTGATGGTCTTATTGCGTCCCGCCGGTTTATCTATTTCCGTAACCACGCCGACTACATGAAAGTTTTTAATTAAATCAAGCAAAATCGGAACACCGAATTCATCGGTGCCCACGAAAATTATTTTAATGTCTTTTTGGTCAGACATGGTATGTGTTTTACTTCTTATCAACAATCAAAATACCATCCAAATGATCAAGTTCATGTTGGATAACTCTGGCAAACATGCCATTGGCTTTAAATTCGGTTTCCTTGCCTTGTTTATCCAAGGCTTTGACTTTGATTGAATTATGTCTTTTTACATTAACGAAAGTTTCAGGTACGCTCAAGCACCCTTCTTCTTGAACGCTTTGGCGCCAGGATTTGGAGATTATTTTCGGATTGATCAAAGTCAACGGACCGTCTTTGGTTGCCACGATGACTACGCGAATATTGCGTCCGATTTGCGGGGCGGCCAAACCGATACCGTCTTTTTTGTACATGGTTTCCGCCATGTCTTCCAGTAATGTTTGGAATTCCGAATCTTTAATTTGTTCAGCCGGAACCGATTTTGACTTTTCATGTAAACTCGGTTCGGGCAAAGTTACTATGTTTAATATCATATTTTTTACCTTAATTTAAATAAATTATAACACATTAACCGGATTTATGTCAATCTTAAATTCAGCCGGTAAACCACGCAAATATTGACGCAATTTATTCTCTGTTTCATGTTTGCAAAAAATCAGAACATTGTAACGGAAGCGACCGCGCACCATTTTTTTATAATAGGCGTAAGCCGGAGAAATCTTGCATTCCGGGAAATTATTTTTTAATTTTAAACCAAGACTTTTGGCTGATGAAAAAGCTTTTTGCTCATCTTCAAAGTCAACCATTATCTTCAGCGCCTGCGTGAACGGGGGATAATTAAAACGACGACGATCAGCCAATTCTTTTTTATAAAAATGGTTATAATCTTTGTTTAATGAGCTGAACAAATGATTGTCGGCAAATGATGTTTGGATGATGAATTTCACTGCCGGATTATTTACGGTTAAACAATTGATCAATTCGCGGAAGTAAGTGTACAGTTTATGGTTGGCGTTATAGTCACTCAAGTATAATAAACCATCCGCGTAAATCACGGCCGTGAAATCAATCTCTCGTGAATCCTCATCACGCAAATTTTGGCCGGTGGAAAATAACAAATTTTTTTTCTTACCGAATTTTTTTTCAAACAATTCCTTTATCCCGCCCAAACCGATGCCGACTTTTTTCAAATTCACACCGCGACAAAGCGGACACTCGGCCGGCGAATCTTGCGAAGTTTTACAATTGGCGCAAAGCAATCGGTTCTCTTCGTCCACCGCGAAAGGGATATTACATTTTTCACATTTGAAAACATGTCCGCAATCAGCGCAAAGCATCATTCCATAAGCGTTTTTTTTATTGACGATGATCAAGACTTTTCGTTTATTCGCCAAGACTGTTTGCGTATGATCAAAAATTTCTTGGGCAATCGGACTTTTTTCGTTTTTTAAAACTTGATCAAGTTTTAGGATTTTTAATTCGGGTTTAATGGCTTCTCCCCATGATGTCAGTTTGTAATTATTCCGTTGCGCGCGATGGACTTGTTCCACCGGTGGACAGGTGGAGCAAAGCAATAATTTCGCTTTATGAAGTTCCGCCAATTTTTCGGCGCAATCAACAGCCGAATAAACCGGCGTTTGATCACGATTTTTGTGATCTTCATCTTGGCTTTGATCAATTACAATATAATCTAAATCATTAAACGGCGCGAAGACAACACTACGCGTGCCGATCACCACGCGAATTTCATTGTTTTGAATTTTCTTTTGTAAATAATGGTTTAAATTTTTTTTCTTTTTTATATCGCCGGTTAACACAGCGGTTTGTTGAAAAATTTCCGGTTTCAGAGTGAAATGAAACTTTCGCACGACCTCTTTGTTCGGGAAAATCAAGCAAACGGTTTGCTTGGTTTTTATCGCTTGTTCGCACAATGCCGAGTAAATTTGAAATTTTAAAACATGATTTATCGTATTGATTAAAAATCCTTTGGCATCATTATTCATGATTTCAATTGCTTTTTCCTTGGATTCAGGGGAAACCGCTAAATCATGTGAAGATGGTTTTTGCTTGGGAATATCATGATGTTTTTCCGGTGCGGGTTGCCAGAGTAAGCGCCAAGTTTTAGCCGGAGAATACAGGTAATAATCGGAAAACCATTTTAAAAAATTAAATTGATCATTGGATAATTCACTTGATACTTTATCAATTGTTTTCAACTTTCCAAATTCACTTTGTCGCGTCAACTCGTAAACCAGACCGAAAATTTTTTTATTTTTAAAAGGCACTTCCACGATGTCACCAACTTTGATCTTACCGACTAAATTATCACCGACTCGGTAATCAAAAAAATTTTGCCCGCGAGGCAATTTTAAATAAGGAATAATTTTGGCGTATCGCAACATAATCAGCCGAAAATAATTTGTGCGGTCAAATAACCGACACCGAATGGTGATTCATAACTTAAAACTTCAATTTCATAATTCATGTCTTTGATCACGCCCAGAAGTATTAAAATTGAACGCCAGCCACATTGTCCGGCTTCTTGCAAAAATGTGGGATCCATATCAACCATTGAATCCACTTTTTTGTTTTTTAAAAACTGAATGATTTTTTTATCAAATTCTCGGCCTTTCGGAGAAAAGCCGGCGGGGGATTGGGAAGTCAGCTTATGAGACAAATCACCGGAAGCGATTATGGCGTATTTTTTATCTTGATTTAAAACGATTTCTTTGATCATTTCACCGAAACGCAAATGTTTTTCCGGACTTAAAAAACTGTGCTTAATTGGCACGATCCGACGTTTAGTGTTGTAGCCGAGCAGTTTAAAAAGTGGCACCGCGCTACCATGATCCAATTTCGGCTCGGAAATCAATTGCAAAGGTAGCTCGGTTTCAAACTTTCCTTTTAAAGAATTGATAAAACCAAGATCGCCTTTGTATTCAAACTTAGTTTCAAAATCGCCGAAATCTTCAAAATTCACTTTGTAATACTCGTTTGTATTGATGGTGAAAGCATCCACATTGAGTTCGCCGTGCGGAGAAATGATAATCAAAGTTTCCGGTTCCGCTTTGACCAATTCATCTTTAAGCAAACGATAAGCTTCCTCGGTTTTTTTCAATTTTTCAAGATTGTCTTTGCCCACATTCGGGATAAGAATCGGCGGGTGGGGGACAATGGCGCTGAAAACTAACATATTAATTTGTTTTAAACTCAAGATCAAGATAACTTCCGGTCGGGATTAAAGCCAAAGATTTTTCATCAACCGTGCGAATGTTTGCCCATTTGTAGCCCAATTCTTCAAACACGCGTCCTGAAATAATTGGCCTTTTTTTACCATTGGAAATAACGAAAACCGCAGGTGCCCCGGTGGCCATTACCAATTCACCGTCACGCAATTTAACCGGTTCATCTGTTTGAAATTTATCCAATTCTTCCGGCGATACCGCGGTAATATTATGATGCGGATAATTGATATCCATAATGGCGCGAGAAACAATCGGGCGCTTGATTCCGTCTTGCACGAAATATACTCCGCCGGTTTGATTATTTTGCAACAAGGCTCCCGCCGGATAAGCGCTTTCCATGGTTATCGGCGGACCGATTTTATAATACTTCATGTCTTCCACCGCCAACTGTTCAAACTCTTCGGGATTATAACCGATGGTGCGGACAACTTCGGAATTGGCAAATTTGCGCAAAGTATCATCAACCAGTAAATAAGTGTTGCCGAAAGGTGTGGTTAAAATAGAGTAATTGGCGTATTTGATCGGCGCACCGATTTCATATTTTTGCAATTCGTTGGCTCCGACTTCAATAACATTATTTAAATTATAACGGGAAATCAAAGCGCTTTTGCTGTGAAATGGTCGTCTTTTACCATGTTCAATTAACCAAACTCCGTTTTCATTTTCCGCGCGAAGCAATGAGCCATCAGGATAAGATTGCGAGAACCATTTGTTCCAAATCAACCAGAAATTATAATTTCCGCTTATATGTGGCGTAAAATTGTAAAGGTTGGCGGTGGCTTGGTTTTCAATGTAAACCTTTTCACCGTCAATATTGTAAGTTTGATATACGGTTTTCAGCCAACCGTTATTGGTATTATCAATATACCATCTTTGAGCGGCGGCCGCTTCATCCACTTGCTTGCCAAAACCTTTAAATTTTTGAATTCGCGGATCATTCATGGAACAACTGTCGCAAACTCCATAGCCCATAGCCCAATCCAATTGCTTTTGAGTGGGAAAAGGATCTTCCAAAAGGCTTTGTTCTTTTTGTAACATTACCAATAAAAATTTCGGACTGACGCGATATTCTTGCGCCGCGGACCAGATAATTTCCGCCGCAGTTTGCATCTTGCCGTCCGCGGCTTCGGTTTTCAAGCGCTTCAGAGCTCCGTTTTTTTTATCAAGAAATTCTTGAACTTCCGCCAAGGTCATGGAATTGTGTCCGGTTAAATCGGAATCCGAAATAATGTTACCGGGATTGAATTCCGCGCCACGCGCGATATTAAAATAACTAAAAGTCAAAAACATGCTTAAAAATAAAATAATGATTTTTTTATTCATAAAAATTGTTATTTATTACTTGTAAAGTATAGCAGAAGCCAATGTTTTTTCCAAATATAAAATCAAGCCTGCCAAGACTTGATTTTATGGATATTTAAGAGAAGACCACTTGATTATTTTTGTAATCAATCATTACTTTTTTCTTGATTTTATTTTCAATTATTTTCAAAGCCAGTTCGTCCAAAATCATGTTTTGAATCAATCGTTTCAACGGTCGCGCGCCGAATTGCGGATCATAACCTTGTTTGGCTAAGGCTTTTTTCAGAGCGGGGGAGAAATCTATTTCAATTTCCTTGTTTTTTGCCACGCGATCAGCCACGCGCGCCAATTGCAATTCCACGATTTCGCCGATTTCTTTTTGGTTCAAAGCGTCAAAAATTATGATTTCATCAATTCTGTTTAAAAATTCCGGTCGAAAATGCTCTTTCAACATGGTCATAATTTTGGAATCCGTGTTTTCTTTAACTGCCTCCACGGAGTCATCACCAAACCCCAATTCGCCTTTGGTCATAGCTTGCAAAATTACATCCGAACCCATATTGGAAGTCATAATGATAATCGTATTTTTAAAATTAACCACGCGCCCTTTTGAATCGGTCAGACGACCATCATCCAGCAATTGCAAAAGTACATTGAAAACTTCGGGATGAGCTTTTTCTATTTCATCAAACAAAATCACGGAATATGGTTTGCGTCTGACTTGTTCGGTCAATTGTCCGCCTTCCTCATGTCCCACATAACCGGGAGGGGAGCCGAGCAGACGGGAAACATTATGTTTCTCCATATATTCACTCATGTCCACGCGAATAACCGAATCTTCATTATTAAACATAAATTCCGCCAAAGCTTTGGCCAATTCGGTTTTTCCCACACCTGTGGGACCGAGAAACATGAAAGACCCGATCGGACGATTTTCCTCCGCCAAACCCGCGCGTGAACGACGCAAGGCATTGGCCACCGCGTGGATGGATTTTTCTTGTCCGACCACTCTCCGACTTAAGACTTTTTCGGCTTCCGCCAATTTTTCAATTTCACTTTGCATCATTTTCGCCACCGGGATTCCCGTCCATTTGGAAATTACGGTAGCAATATCTTCTTCTATGACTTCTTCTTTTAAAATTTGTCTTCCACCCGGTCCACTTTGCAATTGGCGCAATCTGGTTTGCAACTTTTTAATCATGTTTTCCAGTTTCGGAATTTCACCGTAGCGGATTTCCGCGACGCGATCATATTCGGCTTTTCTTTCCAAAATGTCCGCTTCTTGACGCAATTTATCAATTTGTTTTTTGGAATCCTGAATTTCCGAGATTAACTCTTTTTCTTTTTGCCAATGCAATTCCAATTGATGCGATTTTTCTTTGATTTCCGCCAGTTCTTTTTCAATGATTCTTAATTTATCCTTTGAAGTGTCGGTTTTTTCACGCGAAAGCGCTTGTTTTTCAATTTCAAGTTTCATGATTTTTCTTTTCATCTGATCCAATTCGGTCGGCATACTGTTTAATTCAATGCGTAAAGCACTAGTCGCTTCATCAATCAAGTCAATGGCTTTATCCGGTAAAAAACGATCGGAGATATAGCGTTGCGAAAGTTTCGCCGCCGCGACAATCGCGTCATCCGTTATGCGAACACCATGATGAACTTCATATTTTTCTTTAATCCCGCGCAAAATAGCGATGGTATCATCAAGATCCGGTTCATCAATCATCACAGGCTGGAAACGCCTCTCTAGGGCGGCGTCTTTTTCAATATACTTCTGATATTCCTTCAAGGTCGTGGCGCCGATACAGCGCAATTCTCCGCGCGCCAGCGCGGGCTTCAACATATTGGAAGCATCAAGTGAGCCTTCAATGGAGCCGGCTCCGACGATGGTATGCAATTCATCAATAAAAATAATGTATTTGTCGCCGGCTTTTTTTATTTCGGAAATAACCGCTTTTAATCTTTCTTCAAATTCACCGCGAAATTTGGAACCGGCCAGCATGGCGCCCAAATCCAAACTCAGAACTTCTTTATTTTTTAAATTTTCCGGCACATCTCCGGATACGATTCTTTGCGCCAAACCTTCGGCAATAGCGGTTTTCCCCACGCCGGGTTCACCGATTACGACCGGATTGTTTTTCGTGCGACGAGATAAAACTTGTAAAACGCGACGGATTTCTTCCTCGCGTCCGATAACCGGATCAATTTTTTCCTGACGTGCCAATTCGGTTAGGTTGATAGTGTATTTTTCCAATGATTTAAATTTGTTTTCCGGATTTTGAGAATCAATTTTATTATTACCGCGCACATCGGCCAAAATCTTTAAAACCGAATCATAATCAATTCGGAAATATTCCAAAATCTGTTTGGATAGGGAATCAACTTTCAACATCGCTAAAAACAAATGTTCGGTGCTGATAAATTCATCTCCCATTTCTTTAGCCAATTTTTCCGAAGTAACCATGACGAAATTCATGGGCGCCGTAACCAAAACTTGACCGTCATTGCGAGTGGCCGAACCTTTCGGCATTTTGGCGAAATTTTTTTCTATCTCCGCGATCACTTCGGGAATATTGACTTCCAATTTTTTCAAAATCGTAAGCACGATGCTTTCTTCCTGCTGGAGCAGAGTATAGAATAAATGCAAAGTATCCAATTGCGCGTGTTTATATTCAAAAATTAAAGCCTGCGCTTCTTGTAAAGCTTGTTGTGAGTTGGTGGTAAATTTGTTTATATCCATTTTTTTACGATTATTTATATTTAGCAGTCTATGTGTTAGAGTGCTAATTTAATTATATAACATCCCAAAACCTTGTCAACTGTCAAAAAACTTTAATTTTGCTATAATATTGTCAATATGGAAAAAAATAAAAGACCGAGAGAATTTTGGCATAAAGCGATTATCCTCGGCACACAAATTGATGACCGTCCCATGGATTGGGTTTTACGAAAAACCGAAACATTTTTGCAATCCGCAAAATCGCATAAAATTTTTACGCCCAATCCGGAGATTTGCTTAAAAGCGGAAAAAGATGAAAATTATCGGCACATTTTAAATCAAGCCGACATTAATATTCCCGATGGTTTCGGATTACAATTCGGCGCGAAAATTTTGGGAGAAAAATTAAAAAACAGGGTAACCGGCGCGGATCTGACGGCCGAGCTTTTAAAAAAATATAAAAACAGAAAATTTTTCGTTGTTTTACGCGAAGACTCTTTGACCAAGCCGGCTGAATTGAAGACCATGTTTAAAACCAAATTTCCCAAAGTGAACTTTGAATTTGCTTTGCTTGATCATAAAAAATATCGTCAAGATACGATCGTTTTGAATAAAATAAATAAATTCAAACCTGATATATTATTCGTTTGTCTGGGTGCGCCGGCACAAGAAATATGGATTCATGAAAATTTACCGGCTTTGCCGGATGTAGGAATCGCCTTGGGCGTGGGAGGAAGTTTTGATTTTTTAAGCGGGAAAATGTCTCGCGCTCCGAAAGTCCTGTGTGATCTTGGTTTGGAATGGTCATATCGTTTGATACAGGAACCAAAACGCTTGGCCAGAATAAAAAACGCGGTAGCTGATTTCCTGCTCAAATGTCATGAATGGAAAAAACGCATGAGCAAGGATATGCGTCCGAATGTTCTCGGTATAATTGTTAACAGCGGGGGAGAAGTGCTTTTGCAGAAAAATGCTCGCTTGACTGAACATTGGCAATTCCCACAAGGCGGTATTGAACTGAATGAAAAACCGGAACAAGCAGTAATCCGCGAATGCGCCGAGGAATTGGGCGTTCCCGAAAGAACTTTGAAAGTGATGAAAAAACTTCCTTTGGTAAATAAATATGAATGGCCACCATACGCCAAACTTTTAAAAGGTTATAAAGGACAAGAACAACAAATTTTTGTTTTAAAATTCACCGGCAATGATAAAGACTTTCATATAAAAAACAGTATTGAAGTGGATGATGTCAAATGGGTTGATAAAAAAAATGTGCCGGAGATTATTCATCCGGTGCGAAAATACTTCGCGACCAAGGCCATGAAATACCTTTAAAATGAAAATGGAATAGCTGATTTAATCTTCCAATCAATAATTTAAAAAACGACCGCTGATGGTCGTTTTTCATTTTGATTAATATGGTTCTGATTCACCGAGAACTTCCACGCGGATTTTGCCGATTTTATCGGTTAAACATTTGATGTGGATGATCCCGGGTATTATTTGCGAGAGCGTGTCATTTTTTAAAAGACAAATTAGATCCATGGGATTGTCAGTGAACGGTTCGCTTTCGCGAATGAACATTAATGTTTGATGATTTTCACTATGGCGATGCATGCGTTGCAGAGTTTTAACATCAATATTATGATGGCGACTTAAATGCAAGGTGAAAGGCGCCAAAGTATGCGCGTATTCGGGAACGGGAAACGGAAATAAAATGTGTTCCCTGAAAACACCGCGTTGCATACTGTCCAAATCTTCAATGGTGCATAGTAGTCCGCGAGTATAGTATTGCCAATCTTCATAATTTTCAAGCATCAATCCGCCATTTTCTTTTGTGGCGAAAAGTTCCGCTCTTACTTTGTGAAGATGGCTTTCATTCAGAAGATCAATCTCATTAAAGCCCAAGCTGACTGCGAAACTGATTTTCGCTTTGGGAACAATCAGTGAAAAACCTTTCAGTTTACTATTTTGCTCGTGTTTTTCCGGGAAAAGGTTAAAAAATGATTCCCAAAAACAATCATCAATATTGACTTTACGATAAAGCATCCGTAAATATCTGCCGTCCATCGTCAACCTCCATGTTTGTAAATGTTCCAATTAATAATATATGTTTTTACTCGGTTTTTGTCAATTAAAAAG
Source organism: uncultured Gammaproteobacteria bacterium (assembly GCA_964486065.1). GTDB lineage: Bacteria > Patescibacteriota > Patescibacteriia > UBA11705 > JABHMO01 > CAZAKN01. The sequence continues at coordinate 44,706 of CAZAKN010000001.1, forward strand.
TCCCCTTCGCGAGGCGAAGGGGACTGCTGATCACTTCTTGTTGCCGAGACCGAAGGCGGCCTCAAGACCCTGACGGATCTTGTCGTGCTTCAATGCACTTTTGGAGACCGGCTTTTGTTCAGCCAGTTTCCACTGCAGGAACATCATGTATCCCGCGATTTGATGAATCCGGAACTTCCTTCCCGAATTCATTTTGTTGAAATGATGCACATACTGCACATCGGAATTCAACACCAAGGCGACCTCCTGATCGCCATGCCGGTAGCGACTGACCGCTACGGCCGGGAGACGCGGAATTTCCTTTTTCCGCCCCTTTTTTACGAATTCCTTGATCAGGAATTCGTGAAAAGTCTCGCCAAACACCTTGGCGGTGGGAATTTCCACTTCCAAAGTGTACTTTTCCCATTCTTCCTGAAACTTTTTGGCGTTTCGCTGAAACGCCTTCAAGGCTTTTGGCGAAAGCTCGCCAACCAACGCTTGAATCTCCTCATGAAGATTCTCCAAGAACTCCACCGGCTTCATCTTGCCGATGGGCGCTTCCAGTGCCGCCTGGACTTGTTTGTAACGTTCGTGCTGGTAATCCAGCACATCGCCCAGGCGTCGAGCTTCGTGGTTGCTGAACTTGATCTGGGGATCTTCGTTCAGCTTGACCAGCAGGGCCCGAACATTGTCGTTCCTGACCAGGATTCCGACCGTCTTGATCATGCCGTCTTTGGTGAATCCATCATGGACATACACCACCGAGGCATCCTTCACCGAGTCAATCTTTTCCCCGGTGATTTTGTCGGCCAGGAAATCATCCCGGCCCATCAGATCGGTCAGAGCTTTCCCTTCCGGGTAGCCCCAGTTATTGTGGATCTGGTCCACAAATTCAATTCTTTTTCCGGCCATGATGGCCTCCTTTCTTTCTTTTGGTTTGTGGGTTGAAAAAAAACAATGATTAATGGATAATATCATATTTTTCAAAATAAGTCAAATGTAAAATACGATATTTTCCTAAATTTAGATAAATAATACCTTTAATTGTCTTAATTTAGAGGATTAGGTATAATGTATATTACTTAAAACTAAATTTTTTTTATGGATAATTTAAATTTTGCCAATATCCGCGTGCGTATCGCGCCAAGTCCCACGGGTTTCGTGCATATCGGTAATTTAAGAACAATTTTGTATAATTATTTATTTACCAAAAGATATGACGGTAAATTTATCGTCAGAATAGAGGATACCGATCAATCCAGAAAAGTTGACGGAGCCATGGAAGATCTTTTGCAAACGATCGCTTGGGCGGGCATTGAGACTGATGAAGGACCGTTTATCAAGGCAAAAGGAAAAATTGAGCAAAAAGGAGGAAACGGACCGTATATTCAATCAGAGAGATTGGATATTTATAAAAATCAAATTCAGGATTTATTGGACAAAAATAAAGCATATTATTGTTTTTGCGATAAAGAAAGGTTGCAAGCCCTGCGCGAGCAACAAAAAGAACAAAAACAACCCCCAAAATACGATAATTTTTGTCGTGACTTGAATCGTGAAGAAGTGGAATCCATGCTTAAATCCGGCGCGCCGTATGTGATTCGTTTTAAAATGCCGGAAAACAAAGAAATTGTTTTTCAAGATGAAGTCTGGGGAACCGTAAAAATGAATACCGCGGATATGGATGATTTTGTTTTAATGAAATCAGATGGTTTTCCGACATATCATTTCGCCAGCGTGGTGGATGATCATTTCATGAAAATAACTCATGTCATGCGAGGCGAAGAATGGATACCCAGCACGCCGAAACATTTTTTGCTTTACGAAGCATTCGGCTGGCAACCGCCTAAATTCGCACATTTACCTGCGCTTTTAAACAAACAAAAAAAGAAGCTGAGCAAACGAGATGGCGAAACTTCGGTTAAAGATTTCGTGGAAAGCGGATACTTGAAAGACGCTTTGTTGAATTTTATCGCTCTACTTGGCTGGAACGCGGGGACAGATCAAGAAATCTATACTTTAAATGAGCTGACCAAGCAATTCAGTTTGGATAATGTTCACAAATCCGGAGCGGTTTTTGATATGGATAAATTGGATTGGATCAATGGCGTATATTTACGCAAACTTTCTGCGGACGAATTTTATGAAAAATGTTTACCATTTTTAATCAACGCGGATCTGATAAGCGAAAACGAAAGCAAATTGATTATCAAGGACACCGGACAAGAAATCAAACAAAAAAACTTGAAAAATATTTTAAAACTAGAGCAAGAAAGAGTTAAAAAATTAGGAGAAATAAGTGAAGCGGTGGAGTATTTTTTCAAAAAACGAGTGGAACTTGAAGCTGAGAAAATCGTTTGGAAAAAATCCAATAGGGAAGATACATTGGATCATTTAAAAAAACTGGAAGCGTTACTGAATGAAATTAATGAAGATGATTTCAAAGAAAAGATTTTAGAACAAAAAATTACCGAACTTATGGAGAAAAATAATATCGGCACGGGCGACATGCTTTGGCCGATGCGATACGCTTTGACCGGAAGAGATAAGTCGCCCGGACCGTTTGAAGTTGCCACGGCCATGGGCAAGGATTTGGCTTTATTGAGAATCAATTCAGCCATCGCGGAACTGCTCAGCAAATAAAATCAAGCTACTAAAAAAGAGTTCACGGACTCTTTTTTGTTTGCTTTTAAATATGTTATAATACTCTTGTAAATCAGCTAATTTGTAATTTTATGAAACATTTCAAATATATTTGTTTTTTAATGATTTTCAGCTTGACGCTGGGTATTGCTCCGAATTTCGGCTTGGCGGATGAAATTGATGAAATAAATGAAGATATTGCCGCCAAAAAACAAGAATTGCAACAAATTCAAGATCGTATCGCGGAATATCAAGTGGCCATTGACTCCAAAAGGAATGAAGTGGCCAGCTTGCAAAAAGATTTGGATATTTTAGAAAATGAAATAGCCAAGGCCGAATTGGCGATCAAAGCCACCAAAGTGGAAATTACGGAAAACCAATTGGAAACCAGGAATTTAGAAATCGCCATCTTGCATCGCGAGGATGAAATTGAAAAGCAAAAAGGCAATATGAAAGATTTGATTTTGGAAATGTATAAAAAAGATTCAGCCAATGAATTGCAGATTTTATTGATGAACGATAGTATTTCCGAATATTTCAATGAACTTGAATACACCAAGAAATTAGAAAATAGCGTATTTAATACTTTAAAAAACATTCAAGACAAAAAAAACGAGCTGGAAGAATCAAAAAGTGAACTGGAAGATAAAAGAGACCAATTACTGGCTTTGCAAAAGGATTTGGAAATCAAGGAACAAGAATTAAAAGGTGAAGTTGATTATAAAAATATTTTGATTACCGAAACACAAAATTCCGAAGCAAAATACACGGAATTATATTGGAAAGCGCAACAAGAACAACAATCGGCCAATAATGAAATCATCGCTTTGGAAAGAGAAGCACGACGCCGATTGGAACAAGCCAAAGGAGATCGGCCCGAATTAACCGATGCCGCGCTCAGTTGGCCGGTACCGAAAAATACCATCACCGCGACCTTTCACGATCCCACATATCCGTTCCGGCATTTGTTTGAACATCCCGGCATTGATGTCCGAGCGGGGCAGGGGACACAGATCAAAGCTCCGGCTGATGGCTATATTATAAAAGCGAAAAACAATGGCATGGGTTACAGTTATTTATCCATTCTGCACGCCAACGGAATTTCCACGGTTTACGGTCATGTCAGCAAATTCTATGTTAGTAATGATGAATATGTAAAAAGGGGAGAAGTGGTGGCTTTGACCGGCGGTATGCCGGGAACACCGGGAGCGGGTAACCTTTCCACCGGACCGCATTTGCATTTTGAAGTTCGCTTGAACGGTATTCCGGTTAATCCTTTGGATTATTTACCCTAATTATTTTACATTCAATATTTCAACGACCATACTTGAAAGTATGGTCGTTTATTTCAAAATATGAATCAAGAAGAGTTAAACAGACACGCTCAACTGGTGGAACTGATGTTCTTCAGAGTTCTTGAAATTTTAAAAATCAAAAATGTTCACTTACGCATTATGCGAAGACAGGGGAGTAAAAGCAATGAGAATTATACGCTAGGTTACATTGATTTACGAAAAAGAATTATTTGTTTGGATATTATTACGCCGAAAACTTTAAAACCGAAAAGTCTGAACGGATTGATCCGGACTTTGGCTCACGAAATAGCGCATTTACAAAAACCACCTTATCGGGAAAGATATAAAAGACGCTGGATCACCAGACAGCATTATCCGGAATTTTACAAACAAGTGGAGAAAAATATTACTAAAATAAAAAAAGACCCGATACTTGGGTTACATTTCAGGAATTGACAAGTTTATTATAATGTTTTAATATCAGAAATCGTTTCGTTCATTCCCAAGGAGTCATCATGCTAATCAAAATCATTCCTTTATGTCTCGGTATCGGACTGGGATTGCTTATCTTTCATTTGCTGAAAATCACCTTTATTGAATCATATGTTTGGAAAGCACGCAGAGAGTTGAAAAAACTCCGCGAACAAAAGCCTCAGACTTTGGAAGACATTGAGAACTTTTTTCAAGATATAAAGATACGCATGAGTAGTCATTTTCGCAAATTCGCCATTACGATATTATTACTGATGACGGTGACCGCGATTATATTCAAAATCATCGGCATCAGCCCTGAAAATCATCCTGAAATGATTGACTCTTTCTTTTTCTCGCTGTGTTTGCTCACGAGCGTAGAAATTATTTTCAGCGTCATCAATCATTTAATCGTGGAAAAGTGGCGAGAAGTATTGGCTAAAAAACAATCAACCAATGTTGATTACATGATCCTTATGTTGCAATATTCATTGCCACACAAAAGGAAAAAACAAACGGACGCTTAAGCGTCCGTTTTTCAATCTTTAATATTCTTGCCACCATGATATTTCAAATATGTATCTCGCAAATCTTTATTTGTAACATGAGTATATATTTGAGTAGTGATAATATTTCGGTGTCCGAGAAATTCTTGAATCATTCTTAAATCAACTCCTTGACTAAGCAAATCCGTGGCATATGAATGTCGCAAAGTGTGAGGAGATGTGGCAATATCCAAACCGGCTATTTTGACATATTTTTTTACAATATTTTCAATGGATCTTGTGGTTAAACGACGAGTTGGCTTTTTTTCAGCGCCTTTAATGAAATTTACGAATAATGCTTTATCCATAATATGCCTGCGTGATTGTATATATTTGTTTATCCAAAATAAACATCTTTCGGAAAAAAATATGACTCGCGGTTTATTACCTTTGCCTTTAATGGTCAATTCCAAATATTTTTGATTGTCTTTAAGTGGAAATTGTTCAAGATTCAGTTGCACCAGTTCTGAAACCCTAAGACCGGTTGAAAAAAGTGTTTCCAAAATGGCGCGATCACGCAAACCGCCTTGCTCTTTAACATTTGGCGCCAAAATTAATTTTTCAATTTGTTCAAGTTTTAAAAAATGAACGGTTTTTTCTTTTGATTGTTTGGCCAATTTGATTTTTTCACTCGGTAGGGAAGTTATATCCTTATCCGCGAAATAATTGAGCAAAGCTCGTAAAGCGATCAAATAATAGTTTTGCGTGCTTTTTTTCAATGGTTGGTTGGATTTTTCAGAAGTCGTATTCCGAGATAAAAAAACTCTGTATTTCCAGATATGATCCGCGGTCAATTCATGGGGGAGAAGATTTCGCAAATTTTGGTTTTTTAACCATTCGGCAAAACGATTTAAAAATCTGGAATAATTTTCTTGGGTTTTATTTGATAAACCTTTTTCAATTTCCAAATAATCAAGAAAATTCGGAATGTGTTTAATTATCGGCAGGGTAGAGTTTTGCATATTTATTCGGTTAATATCTAACTTCGCATAATATTGATTAAGAGAAGTAATCTATACTTATTATAACCATTAAAACATATATATCAACCCATATATCCACAAATTGTCTGTTCAACTGTCAATCTCCCTTCAAACATACCGCTTATTACACATGTTTCATGAAAAGTTTTTGTTTTTTGAGTGTTATACCATTCGGCTAAAAAACCCTCGCTTACAACGCAATTTTGAGCCTCATTTTTTAGCTAAATTTGAAGTAATATTGCACCCAGTTCAAACACATTGAAATATACATATTACATGATCTTTAACAGCTGAATTTCGGATTATTTTGAATGATAATATATGTGAAATATAATTAATTTTCATATAGATATATACAAAAGATAAATATATTGGAAAAACGAAATTTATGAATAAATGCAAAATATATAATAAATAGTCATTTATATAACACGAAATATTGCCGCACTACTCCGACAAGCAAAAAACAACACATTGTGTCGTAAAATATCAAAAGAGGATAATTGTGGATAATAAGTTATCCACAGCTATTAAAGCAATTTCAAAACTACGAATTCATTTCATTACAAACATTTAATTTCATGGTAATGTTTATCAACCTTTTTCGCCTCCCCCACTCCAATTAAAAAAGGTGCCGTTATTACGACACCCTGTTTGAAATTAGTTTTCGGGAAAATGCTTTCTGATTTCCCGTTCATTTTTTTCCGCCAGAGTTTCTTCCCGTTGTTCTGAAGCAACATTCTCGGAGCTTGAAGTTTGCTCCCCTGCTTCGCGAGCCTTTTTTCTCTCATCGGATCTTTCTTTCACCTTATCCGCTTGCTTGATTTTTTCCATTTTGGCCGCGTCTTGTTCTTCTCTGTCCTTGGTGGCTTTTTTTTGTACCTCCTCTTTAGCCGCGTCCAGCATCTCACCCAAATAAACGAAAAGTTCATGGGCAAAATATAGACCGATGAAGACCAGTGCCCAAGCAAAAAGAAAGGACACGACATTATCCAACGGTGAAGACAAGGCATTGCCCAGTGCGATGAACCAGTTCATTATCAAACCTCCTTATGGGTTTTTGAGAAAGAATCCGATAATTCTTTCAGTCGTTGTTCCACTTCCCTGATCTCACGATTCAGATTGGCTGATTGTATTTCCAACTTTCGCAAAGCGGATTGGCTCTCGGTATTGATGGAGGCAATCTTGGCTTTGGCGGTCAATTCAATTTTGAGCTTTTCAATAGCCAACTCTTGTCGCTTAACCGACAGTTCATTCAAGGATCCCATCAATCTACCGACTTTATCCTCACTTGTTTGGAAAAATCTGCCCCGAAAGGATTTGTTCTCCGGTTCTTTTTGCGCTGTATAAACATTTTGAGCGACCGTGCGGATTTCATCCCCAGCTTTGGTCAATGTTTTTTTCAGCTTATTACTTCCGTGCTTGAAGCTTGTTTCAAGACCGGAAATAAAACTCGCCAGCGCGGCCATCAATAAAACCATGATCAACACAAGACCGATTATTATCGGCCATTTTTCTTGTTGCGGAGAATTTAGGATTTCCCCCACGGTTTGCAAAATGTTTTCAAGCATTATATTACCTCGCTTGTTGCGGATTTTTTAAATGTACGATAGTTAAATTTAGCACAATTCCCCACTTTTAGTCAATATTAAAACCGCCCCGGCATGAGCTGGGACGGTTTGCTTCAATTTAAGCGACAAAACCGTAAAATATTACGATTAAGCCTACGACAATCAAGGTTTCAGCCATGACTACCTCCTTTCTGTTTTCTGTAAAAACTAAAAAATGTGCAATTAACTGCACATATTAACACAAAATAAATATTTTGTCAATCCCTACTTGTAATTCACTTTTTCACCGAATCTCAAATCTATATATTTCAAGAAGGCTAAATTTTCTTGAATATCCGGTTGACGGGTCAAAATCATCAATCTGGCCATCTGCGCTTCTATTGAATCCGTTAAATCAAATCTGAGTTCAGGACCGGTCGCAACAAAAACCGTTATTGAAGGCTGCAAAAGTTCATATTGCAAAATGTCTCCGAATTGCTCGGAGCCGGACAAAAATTCATGAAGAGTAAAAATTTTTCTCAAATCTTGTTTGTTGATCGCTGTTTTACCGAGCGCCAATTGCTTATTTTTCAAATCCTTTATTTGAATATCTTTACCACTGTCGGGCTGACAATACTCCACGGCTAACCCCGTGGGATCAAGCGAAAAACAAATATTATTGGTCAACCAATTTAAACTAGAAGGTTTTTCTCTCAAACTAATTATCACTTCATTACGAAACTTTTTTTCCACTCGCAAATCATCCAACCAATATTCATTCAAAATTCTATCTCTAACTTCTCCACTATCAAAATTCCAATAATTATTTTTGGAGAAAATAAGCCACTTGTTTTTATAACGATAATTATCAACGATTTGCATAATACTGTCGCGACTGATTCTTTCCAATCCGTTTACTTGAATGTTTTTAATTTTAAAAAACGGTGAAAAATACAAAACATACCCCAGCAATATCAATAAAACCAAAGACGCAATGAGCAAATACTTTTGTTTCACTTTGTATTTTCTCTTTTTATCCTTGGCTTTGATGGGATTGGAATAATCGTTTACCGCAAAATCTTTTTTGTATTTAACGCTGATTTGCGCCATAGTTATACGATAAATCTTGGAATTTGAGGATTGATTCTGGTGGTCACTTCGTAATTGATGGTATTGATTTTCTTAGCCACTTCTTCCGTGGAAATAAATTCATTTTCTTGTTGCCCGATAATAACCACTTCATCTTCCAATTCAACATTAGGTAAATGTTCCACATCAATAACCGTCATATTCATGCAAACTCTGCCGAGAACTTTACACCTTTTGCCATGAACTAAAACATTGCCCACGCTGGATAAACCCCGATCAAATCCATCATAATAACCGATCGGCAAAATCGCCGTTTTGGTGTCTTTGTTTATAACTTCTGTGCAACCGTAACTTATCGCCGTTCCGGCCGGCAGTTTTTTTATATGAGCAATTTTGGTTTTCCAGGTTAAAGCCGGTTTTAAATTCAATTTAACATTTTTTTGTTTGGCGCTGACTTGCGTCTCGCCGGAACTCCACATGCCGTATAAACTGATGCCCAATCTAACCATGTCCAAATGCGTTTCCGGATATGCCACGATGGCCGCGCTACAAGCCGTATGTTTAACAAAGGAAGAAAAACCGGATTCATTCGCGTATTTCACCGCTTGATTGTAAATCGCGAACTGACCATCAGCATAAGTCCGATCCGTGGTATCTTCAATATTGGCGAAATGAGTACTCACTCCGGCCAAGATCAAATGGTTGTTATTTTTTATTAGTTCAAAAAACTTCGGTAATTTATGCAACAAAATTCCTTGACGAGATGTTCCGGTTTCAACTTTTAAATGAACTTTAACGGGACGATCAAATTTACGGGTCAGTTCATCAAGTTTCATCAAAGTACGATAATTCGCCACCACTTGGTTTAAATCAAATTTCAAAAGTTCCGGCAATCTTGACTCCAAAGTATAGCCTAAAACCAAAATCGGTTTATTGACGCCGGATTTGCGAAGTTCCAAAGCTTCATCAATCGCGTCCACGCCGATCCAATCAACCTGCGATTCAATAATTTCCGCCATTTCCGGCAATCCATGTCCGTAAGCATTGGATTTAATCACCCCCATCAATTTAACTTTCGGACCGATGTGCTGGTGAAATTCCAGAATATTATGCAGAATATTCTGCCGACTTATCTCTACCCATGTTTTATAATCACCGGGATTTTTCATAATTATTTATTTTCAATTATGTTTTGATTGTCCATGTATGGACGCAAAACCATCGGAATTTCAATTTTTCCATGCTTAGTTTGATTGATTTCCAATATCGGGATTAGTAATCTTGGACCGGCCGCCACGGTATTGTTCAAAGTATGACAAAAATGTGTTTGACCTTCTTTATCCTTGTAACGCAAATTCAATCTACGCGCTTGAAAATCAAGCAAAGTTGAACAAGAGTGTGTTTCTCCATAATTATCGCGACTTGGCATCCAAGTTTCAATATCATTCATGTAATGTTTCCCTTGCCCCATATCACCGGTGCAAATATTCAAAACGCGATAAGGCAAATTTAAACTTTGTAAAAACTCTTCGGAATTGCCAAGCATTTCTTCGTGGAATTGACGACTGACTTCTTTATCATTGCGACAGATCACGAATTGTTCCACTTTTACGAATTGATGCACGCGATAAAGACCATGAGTATCTTTGCCGTAACTGCCCGATTCCCTGCGAAAACAAAGTGATAAGGACGCGTAACGAATCGGCAAATCTTCTTCTCGCAAAATTTCATTTCTATGCATGGACGCGATGGCGACCTCCGATGTGCCGACCAAATATTTATCATCTTTTTCCAAATAATACACATCATCGCTTTCCGCGGGAAGATGCCCCGTCCCCCACAAAGCGTCTTCATCCACCATAACCGGCAAAGACAATAATTTGTAACCTTTGCGAGCGATGAAATCCTGAGCATATTTCATAAGCGCGCTTTCCAAGCGAGCACCATCACCTTTCAAAGCATAAGATCTGGTCCCTGCAATTTTCACGGCTCTGGGAATATCAATAATATCCAAAGCTTCTCCCAATTCTTCGTGTGATTTGAATTGAAAATCAAATTTCGGTTTTTCGCCCCATGCTTTAATTTCCACATTATCATTATCATCCTTCCCCACCGGAGTTCGTTCATCCACCGGCATGGGAACTTGGAACATTAGCTTTTTGAATTCTTTATCCAAAGGAATTAATTTTTTTTCCAGCTTTTTCTCTTGTTCTCCCACTTGTTTCATTTCCGCAAATGCTTCCTTTTTTGACTCTTCATCCATTTGTGGAATTTTTTTGGATACCGCGTTCTTTTCCGCTTTTAATTCTTCCACTTGTTTACGCAATTCTTTGCGGTCTTCCTCCAGTTTTAAAAGCCGATCAAAATTCAAATCAATGTTTTTTTGTTCAGCCGTATTTTTGAATAATTCTAAATTTTCACGAATAAATTTAATATCCTGCATATTTTTTAAATATGAATAAATCTTTTAACATTATACAAAATTTAGCCAAATTTTACAAAATCACAATCAACAATCGTTCACACAATCAAAAAACGGGATCTTGCCCCGTTTTTGATGTCATTTAGGCTATTTGATTTCAATGATTTTATATTCCAGCAAACCGATCGGCGCTTCCACTTGAACAATATTACCTGGTTTTTTTCCGATAAAAGCTTGTCCCATAGGAGAATCATTGGAAATTTTCCCGTTGACCGGATCGGCTTCGTTAAATCCCACAATCGTTAATTCTTTTTGCACGCCGTTTTTTTCCACCACAAAATTTGAGCCGATTTGAATACTTTCTTTATCAGTGGCGTTTTCCTGCATTATGGCTTTTTTCAAAATTGTCTCAATTTCCACCACTCTGGCCGCGTACATGCCTTGTTGATCCTTAGCATCGTGATATTCCGCGTTTTCCGACAAATCCCCCATTTCCTTGGCTTCTTCAATTTTTTTGATGATGTCCGGAATTTTAACTTGCTTCAACTCTTGCAACTCTTGCTCCAATTTAGTTTTTCCTTCCGGCGTTAATATAATTTCTTCATTCATATTTTACGAGTCAATTAAATTCAGGCCCGATCGGACCTGATTGTAAATATATTGTAAACATAATAAAAAGTGCTGTCAACTAATTATAAACAGTGAAATACCAACTTAGAAATTGATGCGCTATGCGCGCGGCAATACCACTTCCTTCTACTCCTTCTTCCACCAAAATTACCATGGCCAATTCGGGATTATCATAGGGAGCGAACGCGATCATCCAAGCGTGCGGATCACTATCGGTTTTCCATTGTGCTGTTCCGGTTTTGGCGGCCGCTCTGACAGGTAACGAACTTAAGATACGGGCACTACCCGATTGTGCGGCTCTAAGCATTCCCGATCTGACGATTTCAATGTTTTCCGCTGAAGCTATCCGCGGATTCACGACTTCCGGTTTAACGAAAATATTTTTCTCTCGGTCCTGATCATAATATCTGTCCAAGAGTTGCGGTTTGTATAAAGTGCCACCATTGGCAAAAGCCGCGGTATAGGACAAAACTTGAATCGGCGTAACCAAAATATCTCCCTGTCCGATCGCCAAGTGATAAGTATCACCAATGTACCAAGGCTCATTTTTAACTTCGCTTTTCCAGTTTGGATCGGGCAAAAATCCATTTCTTTCACCGGGCAAATCTATACCGGTTAATTTATTCAAACCGAATAATTCCGCGTAATACTTTATTTTATTTACTCCCAAACCGACAAAATCATTATGACCACCACCGATTATGTAGAAAAAAGTGTTTACTGATTCAGCCAAAGCCTTGGTCACATCCGTAACTCCGTGCCCGCCGGTTTTCCAGTCCGGGAAAAACCATTCCGATATTCGCAAACCTCCGACACTGACAAAAGAAGTTGTTGCGTCAATAATATTTTCTTCCAATGCCGCTAACGCTACAATCGGTTTGAAGATTGAACCTGAAGGATATTCACCGTTTACCGCGCGATTAAACAAAGGTTTATCTTCATCTTCAATCAATTTTTGATAATCAGCGGAGGTAATTCCTCGGGTGAATAAATTATTATCATAAGCGGGTAAGCTGACAAAACCAAGTATTTTACCTGTTTGAGTTTGCATTATCAATCCCACGGCACGATGTTTTTCTTCCTTTTGTAAATGTTCGGTCATGATTTGTTCCAACTTGGCTTGGATGTGAAAATCCAAAGCCAAATACAAATTATCTCCTTTGCGCACCGGTTCCTTGGCCAATATTTTTACGATATTACCCGAAGCGTCAATTTCCACTTTTTCAACACCGTAGCGACCTCTCAATTGCTTTTCATAAGTCGCCTCAATCCCCGTCTTGCCGATAAGATCGTTAAACAAATAACCATGACTACGCAATTCCGCGTATTCATCGGCGTTAATTTTTCCTTCATATCCGATTACATGCGACAAAGCCAAACTCCTTTCATCCATTTCGCCGAAAATATATTGTCTTCGCGGAGTTACCTCCACGCTCAAGCCCGGCACGGTCGCGCTCTCAACTCGCATTTTTAACGCGATTTCAGTCGGAATATCACTTAAAACTTCCATCGGTTCAAAATATTCCTTACGCGAAGGCGTTATTTCCTTGATATTGTTGACACGCACTTTATCTTTTTCGTCCAAGAATATATATTCGTTTAACCATTCTTCCAATCCGGTAATACTCATTTCTGAGTTTTTAAATTCTTTCGGCACGATAAAAACTGAAAATGCCGGCACATTGGCCACCAAAGGGACACCGCGACGATCATAAATAATACCGCGCGGGGCTGGTTCAAAAAAAACGCGAATATGATTATCTTCGGCCAAGACAGCGTAATGCTCACCTTGCCAAACTTGTAAATATGCCGCTCGCGTAAACAAAATAAAAACTCCCAAGAAAACCACTATTCCGAAAATCAACAAGGTTTTTGAGGAAACTCCCAAACCCAAAAAATTTTTATTGCCCGCGGATAATTCCTCATTGGAATAATTAAAATACACTTCTTCCGCCCAAACTTTGTTATTTCTCGCAGCCAAGCTGGAATCCGTCAAACCTTCAATGTCGGTTAAAAAAATTGACTCATGCTCCTGAGATTTTGATTGAAACAATTTTTTTAAAAAATCAAACATATCAAATTAATGTTTCACCGTATCAATAAAGCCGGCTTGAAAGCGTCTGACAAACAATCCGGACAAAATATAGACAAGCAAAATGAAAATCGTATTGATTAGAAGCGACCAAAGGAAGATTTCCGCGTACATGGAAGCATAAGCGAAGCCTTGAAAATTATCCGCTGAAAAATACCAAACATAAGCGCCAGCACAAAGGGAAATAATCAAGTGATAACAAAAAGTTCCAGCCGCAGTCAAAACGATCAATGAATAAATTGATTTATTGGTAAACAATACCTGAAACAGATAATAACACAAAAGCAAAGTCGTCAACAAAGCCAACATCACCACGCCGTAACCAAAGCCGGAAAATATTTCCAAAATCACCGCAAAACCCAAACCGTAAATTAAGGCTTTGTTAAAACCGTAAACCATAAGCAAATAAATCATTAACACCAAGCAAAGATCAAGCTGAGCCGCCCGCCAGGGCAAATTACCAACCAAGCCGATTTGCAAAGACGCGAATAAAAGAATGCCAAAACTATTTTTGATCGCTGTTTTCATTTTGACCGATTATAACGCTGATTAAATCTATTTTATTAAAATCCAGAGGCGAAACCACGGTCACTTCTTGAAACAAGGCTTCCGGCTCTTTTTCAATCGCGCTGACGCGACCGATCAAAATCCCCGGCGGGACCATATCCTCCAAGCCTGAAGTTACCGACAAATCCCCCACTCTCAATTCATCTTGTTGAGAAATAAATCTCATTTTCATGCCCAATCCGAACGCGCCTTCCACCAAACCGATAATTTTTTCATCACTCAAAATTTTCGCGCCGACTTTTGAAAGATCGCTATTCAGAAGCAAAACTTGAGAAGTATAAAGATTTGTTTCCGAGATTTTGCCGATAAGCACACCATCACCAGCCAGCACCGGAGCACCCGCCTTCACACCATGTTGCGATCCCAGTCCGATGATAATGGTATTGAATAATTTATCGGTTCCGCGTCCGATTACCCGTCCGCTGATATATTGATAATTTTTTTCTTCAAAAAAATTCATTTGACCGCGCAAAAAATTATTTTCATCACGCAATTCCATAAACTCGGCTTTTTGCAATTGCAATTCAAGATTTTCTTGTCGTAATCGTTCATTAACGGAAGATAATTTTTCACGACTTTGCCAATTGTCAAAAATTGAAGCGATTCCAGCACTCAATCGCCCAGTCGAAGACACAATCGGCCTAACCACGACCGATAACGCGCTTTCCAGCGGTTTTAATACACCGATAAAGTGTAAAAAAAACACAAAGGTGATAATGATCACCCCCGCGATAATGGTTCTTGTTGAATTATCTTTAATCATAAATAATACATAAATCAGTGAACCATTTTCTCATCATTAGCGCTCGGCAAGGCCACTTCTTTCAATAAAACTTCATCTTCAATCAAATGATTCAAACCACGCACCGTGCAAGTCATGGGATCATCCGCCACGCGGACGGGGATTTCAGTTTCACGCGCCAAAGTTTTATCCAAACCCTTCAAGAGCGCGCCTCCTCCGCAAAGCACGATTCCTTTTTCATAAATATCCGCCACCAACTCCGGCGGAGTTATTTCCAAAACACTTTTCACCGAATCAATGATTTTACGAACCGATGAAGCCAAGGCTTCCCTGACTTGATAATCCGTTACGGTTAATTCTTTCGGCAAACCGGAAATCAAATCACGACCGCGCATCTCCACGGACATGGCTTGGCCGGCTTCTTCGGTTGAACCGATACTTTTTTTTATTTCGGAAGCGATAATTTCACCGATTAAAATATTGAAATTGTCTCTGGCGTAATTGATAATATTTTTATTCAAATCTTCACCCGCCAAATCCAAGCTTTTCCAAATTACCGATCCGTTCAAAGAGATAACCGAAATTTCCGTTTTTCCTCCACCCAAATTGATAATCATACTACCGCTGGCACTCTGGATATTTAATCTCGCGCCGATGGCCGCGGCAATTATTTCTTCCACCAAATAAACCTTCCCCGCTCCCGCTCCCAAAGCGGCATCCTCCACCGCTTTCTTTTCCACTTCAGTAACATCCAGCGGAATGGCGATAATCACGGTCGGACGAGCGGTAAAATTGAAATTCTCATTGAAAATTTTATCAAAAAAATATTTGAGCATTTTTTCCGTAACTTCAAAATCAGAAATTATCCCCTTTTCCAGCGGATTTGTCAGAGTAATATAACCGGGATTTTTACCAATCATTTTTTTGGCGTCAGAACCCACGGCGATAATTTGATCCAAACGATTATTGACAGCCACCACGGTAGGTTCACGAATCACAATCCCCTTGTCTTGCAAGCAAATCGTGGTATAAGTGGTGCCCAAATCAATACCGATTTTTTGGGAAAATTTACTGAAAAATTTCCTAAACATAAAAGCAAATTTCCCCTCCTATTATAAATTTTGAGAAAAATATTTAAATAATTCCTTGTTTTTGACCTTGATTTCCTGCGCTTGATCGCGCCATTTTATCGCTATTTCCGAATTTTTCTGATTTTTATCACTGATAACCGCACGCAATGGCAACCCGATCAAGTCGGAGTCTTTGAACTTAACACCGGCACTTTCTTCTCTATCATCAAACAAAACCTCATACCCTTCGGAAATAAGTTTATCGTAAATATCAAAAGCTTGTTTTCTGACTTTTTCATCCTTGCTCAGTAAAATTAAATGAATTTGATAAGGCGCCACTTGTTTCGGCCAAATTATTCCATTGTCATCATGATAAACTTCCACGATTGAACCGACCATTCTGGATGGACCGATCCCATAGCAACCCATTAAAACATCTTGTTTTTCACCTTTTTCATCAATGTATTTAAAGTCAAACGGCGCTGAGTATTTGGTGTTCAATTTGAAAATATTACCCACTTCAATAGCATTGCTTTCTTGAATTTTAGCGCCACATTCAGGACAAGAATCACCGGCTTTCAATTTACAAATTTCTTCATTTTGAGCCCAATCACAAGCCGGACAATACTTAACCAAGTCCTCCCCCTGCGGAGCAAAGACTTGATACTCATGAGATAGTTTGGAAAAAGTTCCACCCGATGCTTCCACCACCTTCGCGTCAAGCCCGACTCTTTGATAAATATTTTTATATGCCACCATGGCTTTTTCGTAATATTCATTCAAACTTTTTTCATCCGCGTGAAAACTGTATAAATCTTTCATATTGAACTCGCGTCCGCGTAAAATCCCCGACTTGGCTCTAGGTTCATCGCGAAATTTATCTTGAATTTGAAAAACCGTAACCGGCAAATCTTTGTAAGACTCAACGAATTTTTGGACCAGCGGAGTAACCACTTCTTCATGCGTGGCTCCGAGAGCGTATTCCTTCCCACTTATAGATTGCAATTTAAATAAAACATCAAAATCTTCCCAACGACCGGTTTTTTGCCAATTTTCTTTTGGTGATAAGGCCGGCATTAAAATTTCTTGCGCGCCAATATTGGACATCTCCTCCCTGATCACGCTTTGTACTTTTTGCAAAACTTTTAAGCCCAAGGGTAAATATGTATAAACTCCGGCCATTAATTTATCAATATAACCGCCGCGAATCAAATATTGAGCATTGACACTCACTTCTTCCTTACCTATCTGTTTTCTGGTTTTTCCAAACAATTGTGATTGAAGCATATTATTTGCGTTTTATTGTTTATTGAATTTTTTATAAGATATAAAGAATAATTCCACCAGTAAAAACAAAACCACCAAAAGTAACAAATTCCACCAAGCCAAATATCGGAAACTTTGTAAAACCAAAGTAGCCAAAAATAGCAAAGTGAATAAAATTGATTGGCGTGAAGCAATCTTCACATGTTTATTGGCCACGGTATCTCGCGACCATAAATAACGAAACAACACGCCTCCCAAATGGAAAGTACTCATAAAGGCCAAAGCTAAAGTAATATAAAATAAAAGCTTCGACATGATTCCGCCGGACGGATTCATGAAAACAAGTACACAAACCCAAGCCGACCAAGACGCGACCGTAACAAAACTTAATATAATTAAATATCTGAATAAACTCATTTTTTCATCTGAATTTTACCATGATTAGCCCATGAATTCAACTTGTTTTTGCACAATTTTTAGCTTAATTACCGTATTTTCTCCAAATTTATTATTTATTTGTTCCAGCAACTCCGTTTCGCAAAATTTAACCTCTTGAGCCAAAACCGAACTCTCAACATAAATCATCAAAACTTTGTTTTTTATGGATTGCGTTTTAATCCGACCGGCGTTATCGGCTCCAAGTTCACTAAGCAAAATCCGATCAGCGAAATCCACGACCACGGCGGCGGCCACGCTTTTCATCATACCACCACTTTTAGTTTCCAGAATTTTTTTTAAATTTTGCATAATTACAATTCGCGATGTTCGCAGATATTTTTATAGTCACAATATTTACACTTATTTTTATTCGGTTTCGGAGTGAAATCATTGCGAGTAATAGCGTCAATATTTTCCAAAAATCTTTGCTTCAATGCATCTTTATCTTTCTCTTCGGCGAAAAATTCACGATATGGATTATTATCATCTTCCAGAAAATAATATTGTAAGCCCGCCACTCGTAACCCGAGGCAATCTTCAGCCGCAATTTGGTAGAAACTCAATTGTCGTTTATCTTCGGCATTTAATTTTTCAGGTTTGGGTTTACCTGTTTTGTAATCAATAATCAACGCTTTTCCGTCCGGCAAACTATCAACGCGATCAATGCGACCGACAAAAATATTGGAACCGATTTTTAATTTAAAACTTTGCTCCAAATATTTGACTTGCGGTTTTTCACGCGTGAAACGAGCATGAAAATTTTTCAAAAGCTTTTTGCCTTTTTCAAAGTATTGTTTTTTACTTTCTTTATTATCATACCAATCATCAATCCAATTTTCCTCATAAAGTTCAAGCAATCTCTTGAAGCCGGGCTTGGCTTTGGGGTCGGAATCCCCGAATAAACCGGCTTGCGCGCTCAACCCGCTTCCATAGTACTCTTCCAAAAATTTTTGCAAAGTATTATGCATGCTACTACCAAAGCTCAAACTGGCACTACCGAATTTTGGAACTTTTAAAATATTGGCGAATTTATATTGCAAAGGACATTTTTCGTATGTTTGCATTTGTGAAAAACTGAAATATTTGGGTGGCGCTATGAGTGTCACTTTGTTTTTTTCGCTTGAAGCCACCGAGTCGGCGATCTTCTCGGAAAAATCTTTACTTTTACATTCTTGTATTTGAGTGGCCGATAAATTCAATTCATTTAAAAATCTGGATGGTTTCTTTTTCCGTGATCCGCCGTAATCTTCCGCCGTAGTAAAATACAAGCCTTTTTTGGCTCTGGTCATTCCCACATAAAACAGTCTTCTTTCTTCTTCCAAGTGTGCGATTTTTTCGTCACTTACCTTTTCCGACAACGCCGAAGGAATATTTATATCTCCTCCCCTTTTATCAGTGGGAAATTGACGATCCACCAATTTGGGAATAAAAACATAATCAAATTCCAACCCCTTGGAATTGTGAACCGTCATAATTTTAACCATATCCGGCCCTACTTCCGGATCAAAAGCCAGATTGCCACTGTCACCGGCCTGCATTTCCAGTTCAATCAATTCAGTGAAATCTTTTACCGTAACATTTTCCGTCGCGTTCTCAAATTTTTTCATTTTATTGAAAAATTGATTCAAATAATTGTGATTCAGTCTGAGTTCGGCTTCCGGCAAAGTTTCCATTTGTTTCAAGTATCCCGATTCATACAAAAATTTCAATACAATTTCAGATGGATTTTTATCTTTGACTGTGACGGTCTGTTTTTCAACCATACCTTGAAAATCTCGCAATTTTTTTTCCACGGTTTTATCCAATCCGGGCACGACGGCGGATTGCTTCACTGCTTCGTAAAGGGAAATACTTTTTCTTTTGGCGAAATGAAGCAATTTGATCACTTGTTCCGGTGGCAAATCCAAATAATCATAATTCAAAGCTCGGAAAACAGCTGATGATTCATGATAATCATCCAACAATTTTAAATAATTAACTATATCAATAATTACAGGCTTATCGTAAAGTCCTTTCATGGCTAAAAATTGATACGGTATCCCCGCTTCGTAAAGATAATTGGTGAAATATTCAGCCGCGGAATTGTTTCTGGCCAAAATGGCGAAATCCAACCAATCGCAATCGGTTCGCTTTTTTATTGCCAATATTTTATCAATAATTGCTACGGCTTCATCTTCCGCGGTTTGACTTCGCAAATGCAGGATCTCTCCTTTATCTTCAATATTGGCTCGCAACTTTTTATTAATCTTCAATTTTTCCTCCAAGCGATTTGGATTATTCAATCGGATAAAAGCATAAGCCGTATCCAAAATACTTTGCGCGGAACGATAATTTTCTGCTAAAACTATTTCCGTGGCTTCAGGATAATCATTTTTAAAATTCATAATGTTCGCTATTGAAGCGCCACGAAAAGCGTAAATCGCTTGATCATCATCCCCTACCACGGTCAGATTGTTTTTCGGCGCTGACAATAATTTAATCAATTCATATTGAACGGTATTGGTATCCTGAAATTCATCAACCAAAATATATTTGAATTGCTTTTGATATTTCTTAAGTATTGCCGGCCGCAGGCCAAAAAGTTTCACGGTATAATTCAACAAATCGCCGAAATCCAAAGCTTCATTTTCCAGAAGCAAATTTTGATAAACATGATAAGCGTTGGCCAGCTCTTCCACTCGCATGATTTCGGTTTTAAAATGATCCTTTTTCTCGGATTTACTCATGCTTGACCAATCAAGATCCAGATCGATTTTTTTAACGAAATCATTGGAATCCAAATTCAACCTCAGATCTTCGGCATAACTCAAATAATCTTCGGGATAAATCCCTTCGTCTTTACAACGAGAAAAATGTTTAAGCAAAGCATGAATAAATTTATTTGGATTACCGAGTGGTTTATAATAATCCAGATTAAATTTATCCAAATTTCTTTTCATTAAAAGCCAAGCTTCTGTTTCATTGATTAATTTATAATCATTGGATAAACCGATATCCAGAGCGTGTTGTTTTAAAATTTTATCGCAAAAAGAGTGAAATGTGGAAATCCACAAATCAACATAACCATAAGGCAACATAAGATCAACTCGCTCTTCCATTTCTCCGGCGGCTTTGTCCGAAAAGGTCAACGCCAAAACTTCATCAATATTAATATTCTTTTCGGTAATCAGCCAAGCGATTCGAGCGGTGATAACACGAGTTTTGCCGGTTCCTGCTCCAGCTACGATAAGCAAAGGCCCCTCACCGTGCGTAATGGCTTTTTTCTGTGCTTTATTTGATTCGGAAATAAGACTCATATGCTCTATTTTAGCATTAAATCACGGTTTCGCAAAATATAAAAAACAGCGTTTCCGCTGTTTATTCTGATCCATTTTTATTAAGTTAAGCCTCAATTTTAATTTTTTTAACCGCTTCCGGGAAAAACGGGATAAAAATTGAGCCGATTTTCAAAAGTACGGACGCGGTTACCGATTGAGCAACTTGCTCCACAAGCCATGGATGGATGGGATATTTACCTACAAAATATAGTAAAATAGCGGACACGAAAATACCTTCAACTATACCGAGGATCAAGCCAAGCAAGCTGTCAAAAGTGGATAAAAATGGAATAATCATGATAATTTGAAAAATTTTACCGAACAGCCAAAAGACGATTCCGGTCAACTTCACGCTAACTCCGAAAATAATAATAAAGGAAATAATATTGGCAAAATTTCCCCCTCCGAAAAAATCAGCCAACCAAGGGAAAAAGCGTCCCGCCAATAAAGTGGCTATAAATAATCCGACTAAAGATCCCAAAGATTCCAAAAATCCCTTCTTATAACCGAAAAAAGCAAAAATCAAAATTAAAGCGAATAATAAATAATCCAAAGTGATCATATGCTGAATTATACCCGTTTTACCCGCAATTCGCA
This sequence comes from uncultured Gammaproteobacteria bacterium, assembly GCA_964486065.1. Classification (GTDB taxonomy): domain Bacteria; phylum Patescibacteriota; class Patescibacteriia; order UBA11705; family JABHMO01; genus CAZAKN01. Next base: position 66,402 of record CAZAKN010000001.1, read on the forward strand.
ATTTATTTAATCAACAGTAATTTTTTATTAAAATTTCATCATGCTTATTTATACTGTAATCAGATCTTTACAAAGGAGATAACATGATCCAGAAACTGCAACCCGTTAATCTCCCCATCAAAATATTGCATAGAATCAACACCATTGGGAACATTTTGAAAGCAAAAGCAATGAACAAAAGAACTTATCGTGGTTTGAAAATTGAAATATCCAAGTTGGAAGTAAAGTTTCCCGAACACAATTTATTACAAGAAATCCGCGCATCGTGGCTTTTATTGGGAATTGAAAACTTTCATTTAAGATTCTCTTTACCCGTTAATAATGGTGAAATACGCCTTGAAAAAAATTATCCCGGATTTCCGCCATGGTTACTTCTAAACGAAGAAATAATTTTGAGAAATTTCAATCACAAAAAATTGGGATCTCATTATCATAATCTTTACAATAAGTTATATTTCTTGCTTTATGTGATAAAAGATCAAGCGACCGAACACGCCGGCCGAGAAACCCTGCATTATTTATATTGGCATAAATTGGTGGAGAAACTGGAAAAAAATAAAACCCGTTAAAAACGGGTTTTTTTATTTTTATATTTATGATTTAAAATAATCGCTGAACGGATCATGAGTCGTGTTCCGTGTTCCAAGCCATTTTCTTATTTTAATTATACTTTTTTACTCCCACGCCGCGTTGTTCAACTCTTCGCTGTTTCTTGCGTCCGACTCTTAATCTGACCAATTCTTTTTCTATCTTGGTGCTGATCATGGCAAACTCGCGAGAATCAACACTTCTTTGATGTTTTAATTCTTCAGCTTTTTTAATAGCCACTTCAGCTCTTTCCAAGTCAATTTCTTCGGATCTTTCCGCCGTATCAGCCAGAACCACCACTTTTTCTGAAAGCACTTCAATAAAACCTCCGGAAACAGCCAAAGAAAAAGTTTCATCCCCCTTGGTTATTTTAATTTCACCGGATACCAAAACCGCGATTAAGGGAACATGATTTACTAAAACCGTTATTTCTCCACGCAAAGTCGGCAAAGTTATACTGTCAACTTCATCCTTGAAAACCACTCTTTCCGGTGTGGCTATTTTAAAATTTATTTTATTTGACATATTTGCAAATTAAAATTGGATATTGGTAATTGGTATTTTGCGATCTAAACATTTGAAATTTGGAAATTAAGGCTTTTAATCTTAAATCATTTATTTTCAGAGTTCCGGATCTACAATTCCTTCCTCCAGGGAATTATCCTCGGTGTCTATATCTTCTTTTTCAGTGTTTTCTTCATCAAGATCATCTTCATTTTCAGGTTCCGGTTCTGCTTCTTGCGGACGCAACTCTTCCCATTCCCCCTCTGTCAGCTTTACCAATTCAACACTTTGGATTACCACATCATTCAACGGATGATTATCAGCGTTCACTTCCACTTTTTCAATTTTTTCAACTATATTAAAACCTTCTATCACATGACCGAAATTCGTGTGTTTTCCATCCAACCACGGAGTCGCTTCCTTGGTTACGATGAAAAATTGCGAACCATTAGTATTGGCTCCGCTATTGGCCATGGCCATTGAACCTCGGACCAATTTTATATCATTGATTTCATCGGGAAATTTATAACCCGGACCACCGCGTCCATCATCCGACCAATCATCATCTTTACTGTTCGGATCACCGCCTTGAATCATGAAATCATTCATTACTCGGTGAAATTTTATGCCATCGTAAAAACCGAGTTTTGCCAAATTCATAAAATTATTAACCGTATTCGGAGCTTCGGGGATAAAAAAAGCAACTTTGAAATTTCCGTAATTGGTATTTATCCAAGCGCCGTCATATTCATTGATCAAGGCTTCAAACTTACTATTATCAATTGCCTGCGGTTTGGTCGCTTGCTTTTCTTGTTTTATTTTTTCCAATTCGGGTTTGGCACTTTTATCCAAATCAACTTGTTCGTAACTTTCAATTTTATCTCCGGTGCAACCGGTCAAAAAGAAAACGCATAAAAACAATGTTGAGAGCAATTTTATTCGCATAGACTTCAAATTATTTTTTAGAAGCTATTTATATTATATTACTCTTTGCCCACTTCATCAATTCCGCCCTTCATGTAAAACGCTTGTTCGGGTTTATCGTCGTGTTTACCTTCCATAATTTCTTTAAAACCTCTTATTGTCTCTTTCAGAGGGACATACACTCCGGGAGTTCCAGTAAAACTTTCCGCCACGAAAAACGGTTGGGATAAATATTTTTGGATTTTTCTGGCGCGAGCAACCAAAAGCTTGTCTTCGTCGGATAATTCATCAACACCCAAAATAGCGATAATATCTTGCAAATCTTTATATCTTTGCAAAACTTTTTGTACATCTCTAGCCACGCGATAATGATCTTCCCCCACAACATTGGGATCAAGAATCGTGGAGCTGGAATCCAAAGGATCAACTGAAGGATAAATCCCCAGCTCAGCCAAACCTCTACTCAAAACCACGGTGGAATCCAAATGACCGAAAGTGGTCGCCGGAGCCGGGTCAGTCAAATCGTCAGCCGGCACATAAACAGCTTGTACCGAAGTGATAGAACCCTTATTTGTGGAAGTGATGCGTTCTTGCATTTCTCCCATTTCCGTAGCCAGAGTCGGCTGGTATCCCACGGCCGACGGCATTCTGCCGAGCAAAGCCGAAACTTCGGAACCGGCCTGAGTGAAGCGGAAAATATTATCAATAAATAACAATACATCTTGTCCTTCATCGCGGAAATATTCAGCGAAAGTCAATCCGGTCAACGCCACTCTAGCGCGAGCTCCCGGCGGTTCGTTCATTTGCCCGAATACCAATGTGGTTTTATTTAAAACGCCGGATTCCTTCATTTCATAATACAAATCATTTCCTTCACGGGTTCTTTCTCCCACTCCGGCAAATACGGATTTCCCGCCATGTTCTTGAGCGATATTACGGATCAATTCCATGATCAAAACCGTTTTTCCCACACCCGCTCCTCCGAACAATCCGACTTTTCCACCTTTGATAAACGGACAAATCAAATCCACCACTTTAATCCCGGTTTCAAAAACTTCAATTTCCGTGGTTTGATCTTTAAACTCGGGAGCAGGACGATGAATCGGATATTTTTCCTTGGTTACCACATCTTTTTTAATATCATCAATCGGTTGTCCCAAAACATCAAACATTCGTCCCAATGTTTCTTCGCCCACGGGAACACTGATCGGTGCGCCGGTATCAGTGACTTCTTGTCCGCGTTTTAATCCATCGGTGGATCCCATGGCTATGGCGCGGACCTGTTTGTCGCCAATATGTTGCTCGGCTTCCATAACCAATTTTTTATCACCGATCTCAACTTCCAAGGCTTGATAAAGCGCCGGCAATTCTTTTTCAAATTCAACATCAACCACCGGGCCGATAACTTGTTTAACTTTTCCTTTATTCATAAGTTTATAAATTAATGTATATAAATTATTTTTTATCCAAAGAAACCGCGCCGGCGCTGATTTCCGCAATTTCCTGAGTAATGCCGGCCTGTCTGGCGCGATTAAAGTAAAGCGTTAAATCATCAATCATTTCACCGGCGGCGTCGGTGGCGTTTTTCATGGCGATCATTCTGGCGCTATGTTCCGAGGCTTCTGATTCCAATGTCGCTTGATAAACTTGCATCTCAATCAAACGAGGTAACATTTGGTCCAGAACTTCAGCCGGTCCGGGTTCAAAAACATATTCTAATTGTGATTCTCCTCTTTTCAAATATCGTTCGCTTTTTTCTTTAATAAATTCTTTTTTGGTTTCCAAACCTTGACTCTTCCCCACCACGCCAAGATAACCGTCCGGCAGGGGTTCAATCGGTAATAATTGTTTTACCCGAGGCTCTTGCTTGATTGTGGAAACAAAGTCTGTAAATACCACAAAAACTTTATCGTATTTTTTTTCAATATAATCTTTCATAATCATCTTAGCCACCGGACTTACATCGGCTATGCTCAAAGTAATATCTTTTTTTTCAAAATCAGCCAAAATATTATAATTACGACCACGAATAGCGTCTCTGGCTTTGGAACCCAAAGTTATTATGGAAGTGCTGTCCACCGTGCCTTCATGTTTTTTTATGGAATCAATGGCTTTTTGCACCAATTGGATATTAAAGCCACCACAAAGTCCCCTGTTCGTGCTGACCAAAACCAAACAGACACGATTGGACTCTTGGCGCTTGTTTAAAAGCGGGTGATGTTTGGCATCTGTTTTTTCCGCCAAATTCAAAATCGTAGCCCAAGCCAAATTGGCATAGTCGCGAGTCGCCAAAACCGAATCCACTGCTTTGCGCATTTTGGCCGCAGAAACCATCTCCATGGCTTTGGTAATCTTTTTGGTATTGCCGATGGACTTAATTCTGCGTTTTAGTTCCCTGGTGCCGCTACCCATAAATTATTTTTCCTCATTTTTAATAATGAATTCCGGAACCGTTGACTTATAATCTTCAATAACTTTTTTCAATTCCGTTTCAATCTCTTCAGTCAACTGTTTTTCTTCAGCGATTTTATTTAATATATCTTTAGCCGAAGAATTTAAATATTTATGAAAACCTTCTTCAAATTCGGCTATCTTCTTTTCATCAACATTATCCAGCAAGCCGTTAATGGCCGAGTAAATAATCGCCACCTGATTTTCAACTTCAAAAGGCATGTATTGTCCTTGTTTCAAAATTTCCACTAATCTTTTTCCGCGTTCAATTTGCTTTTTGGTGGCTTCATCCAAGTCCGAACCGAATTGCGCAAACGCCGCCAATTCACGATATTGCGCCACTTCCAAACGCATTTTTCCGGCTACTTTTTTCATAGCCTTAATCTGAGCACTGGAACCCACGCGAGAAACCGATAAACCTACATTGATCGCCGGCCTGACACCTTGATAAAACAAATCACTTTCCAAAAATATTTGTCCGTCGGTAATGGAAATAACATTGGTTGGAATGTAGGCGGAAATATCTCCGGCTTGAGTTTCAATCACGGGCAAAGCGGTCAATGATCCACCTCCCATCTTATCACTTAATTTCGCGGCTCTTTCCAAAAGCCTTGAATGCAAATAAAAGACATCACCGGGATATGCTTCTCTGCCGGGCGGTCTTTTCAAAAGCAATGAAATTTCACGATAAGCCACCGCATGTTTACTCAAATCATCGTAAACAATCAAAGCGTCTTTACCTTTATCCATGAAATATTCTCCCATAGCGCAACCGGCGAAAGGAGCCAAGTAATTCAAGGAAGCCGAATCCGATGCTCCAGCCAAAACCACAATAGTATGATCCATGGCGCCGGTTTCTTCAAGTTTAGCCACGATCTTGGCAATCTTTGATTCTTTCTGACCGATGGCCACATAGATACAAATCAGATCTTTCCCTTTTTGGTTGATAATCGTATCAATGGCAATGGCGGTTTTCCCCGTTTGTCTGTCGCCGATAATCAATTCTCTCTGACCGCGTCCGATAGGAATCATCGCGTCAACGGCTTTAATTCCCGTTTGAACGGGTTCGTTTACGCTTTTTCTGGCTAGAACTCCATGAGCGATTTTCTCCACCGGATAATTGACCTTACTTTTAATCGGTCCTTTTCCGTCAATCGGTTGACCTAATGGATCAACTACGCGACCGACCAATTCATCACCCACCGGCACTTCCAAAATTCTGCCCGTGGTTTTCACAGAATCTCCTTCTTTTATTTTGGTGCAATCACCCATAACAATGGCCCCGATCATGTCTTCTTCCAGGTTCAAAGCCACGCCCATTTCCCCACCGCTAAACTCAAGCATTTCCGAACTCATGCAATCAGACAATCCCGCGATTTTGGCGATACCATCACCCACTTCCACTACTTGTCCGACTTTTTCTTGAACCACTTTTTCTTCAAAATTATCAATTCTGTCTTTGATTGCGCTGATAATAAAATCTTTTTCCGGCATATTTTTTTATGATTATTTGTATAAATTATTTTTTAATCTTTGTATTCTACCGCTAACAGTTAAATCCAAAACTGTATCTCCCATTCTGATTTTTAATCCTCCGCCGATTTCTTCATCTAAAACATTTTCAATCACTACTTGTTTTTTCAATTTATTGTTTAAAACTTCGGTCAATTCTTTAAGTTGTTTTTTATTCAATTCCAAAACTGAAATCACTTCCACTTTTTCCACTTTGTCACGGAACATAAGTTCATTTTCCGCGCAATCCACCAGTTTTGGTAGATCGTTCAATAAATTATCGTCCACCAAAAGCAAAAGCAGATTCAAAGAATTTTTGTTTAATTTTTTACCGAAAACTTTTTTCAATACTTCTTTTTTGTCAAAAACATCAATATTTCTATTTTGCAAAAAATTCTTCATTTCTCTAACTTCCGCGATATATCTGATCGCTTCGCGCAAACCGGAAATTTCCTTTTGCCAATCGCTCGTTACGATCGCTTCAATATAAGCTTTGGCGTAATGTTTATAATTGGCGCTCGGCATACTATTTGATATTCATTTTTTTAACTTCCAGAATGGCTTCTTCAATCAATTTCGTGTGCGCCTTTTGATCAATCGCCTTACCTGCGACCTTATCCAATGCGGCAATCACCATTTCTCCCAATTCCATCTTCGCATCTTTTACCATTTCCTTTTTTTCCGAGGCGATTTTTTCCTTGGCACTTTCCACCACTTTTTGTGCTTCATTTTGAACTTTGGTCAATTTTTCTTGTCTAACGGCTTCAGCGTTTTTTTCGGCGGCCTCTACTATTTTGGCGGCCTCCACTCTTCCTTGTCTTTCTTTTTCCTTTTTCAATTCCTCGGATTTTTCCAGGTTTTTTTCCGCATCTTCCGCATCGGCGATTCCTTTTTCAATTTTTTCTCCGCGTTCAGTCATAAGTTTGATCAACGGTTTAACCGCGAAAATTCCCAATACAATAACAATAATCGCAAAATTTATCATTTGCGCGATAAGCAACTTCCAATCAATGTGAAAAGTATTTATTAGTTCATCCATATTTTTTTGTAAATAATAATAAACTTTAGCTCGCGCCGATGATCATCGGCGCGAAAAAAATTCATTATTTGATTCCAAACGCGATAACCAAAGCGTAAATGGCCACAGCTTCGGCAAAAGCGGCCGCCAATAACATGGGGACCAAAATTTTACCTGCTGATTCCGGATTTCTGCCGATTGATTCCATGGCTTTTGAACCGATTTTTCCGATGGCCAAAGCCGGAGCAAATCCTCCCAAACCGATGGCAATGGCTTTTGCTAACATTGTCAATTCCATAGTTTTATTTTGAAGCATTGACTGGACCGTTTATTATTATTGTTTAAGGTCCGTGTACTTCTTATTAATTATTTATTATTGATATTTTAAATTAATGATCTTCCGACATGGCGATTGAAAAATATACCGTGGTCAACATGGCAAAAATCAAAGCTTGTATAACTCCCACAATTAGTTCCAAAAACATAAACGGTATGGGCAACCCAACCGCCAAAATGGCCGCCATGGAAGCCAACAAAACCTCGCCGGCGAAAACATTTCCGAACAAACGAAATGACAATGATGCCACCTTAGCCACTTCTCCCACTATTTCAATGATACCCACGAAAAACTTAATGGGATTAACGATAACCACGGTCGGATCTTTAAAAATATTGGCCGGAACCGCCATTAAGGCTTTTATATTAACGAATTTATTAATATATTTCCAGGTACCCACCGCGAAAATTCCAAATAAATTGGACGCTACCACGGAAATCAAAGCCAAAGCCAAAGTGGTGTTCATGTCCGCGGTTCCTCCTCGGAAAAACGGGATAAACACACTATGCCCGTGAGCTTGTTCAATATAGCCAATAGAGCCGATTCCAGGCAATAGCCCCATCCAATTATTAACTAAAACAAAGACGAAAATGGAAAACACAATCGGAAACATCTTCATGGTCTTCTTCCTTGCACCGGTAACCGAATCCGCCAAATTCAGCGCCCCTTCAACTATAATCTCCACCATATTTTGCAAACCCTTGGGAATTAATTTCAGCTTGCCTCGCAAAATCACGGAAAAAACGACCAAAATAAAAACAACCAACCAAGTATTGACCAAGGAGTTGGTTATATTAAATCCATTATAATTTATCAATGGCTCGGCAGCCAAAGATATTTCATGCTCCACATGCTCTTCGGTCGCGTGTGTTTCATGATTATCCGAAGTCAAACCTTGGTCGGATACATGTCCCGCTGATTGTTCAGCATAATTCAAATCCGCTTCTTCAGGTGAAGCTGACGGGTGGTATTCTTCGGCAATATGTTGAGACATAATTATTTACTTTGCTCTTGATTTTTCTTGTCCTCCTTTTCCATGGTTTTGGCGGCTTTAATTACATTGATAACCAAACCGATATTGGTAATCAGGAAAGCAACGGCAATACAAATATAAAAATAAAAGCTTTGTCCATCATTGTATTTGTCATCCAGCCATGCGCCGAGAAACAAAGCCACAACGATTGGACCCACGATCCAAGCGCTGATCTGCGCGAATAGATGCATGGCCGGTCTCCACCAAGCATTGTTATTTTCAGGTTGCTTATCCATAAATTATTCCAATGTCCAAAATACGGTAAAACCACTAACATTCTACTCTTAATCAAGTAAAAAATCAAGGTTAAGTGTTGATAAAACAAATATTCACAAATTAAACAATTTTTTAGCGTTATTGTCAGTAATTCGCATCATATCTTCGTAGGAAGAACCGCGCAATTCAGCGATTTTACGAATCACATATTCCACGAAAACCGGTTCATTTCTTTTGCCACGATGCGGTTCCGGAGTTAAATATGGACAATCGGTTTCCGCCAAAATTCTATCTTCCGGCATGGACTTGATAATTTCATGTAATTCCTTCGTGGCATTTTTAAAAGTTATCACTCCGGTAAATCCCAAGTAATACCCCATGCCCAATAATTTTTCAGCTTGCTCCCGATTACCGGCGAAACAATGCACGGTGGCGGATTTATCCAATGGATTATCTCTCAAAATTTCAATCAAATCATCATACGCTTCCCGACAATGAATAATCATGGGCAACCCCAATTCATTGGCCAGATCAATATGCTTTTTAAAAACCTCTTGTTGCAAATCTTTTTGTTCTTTCAAATCTTCATCCGCTAAATGATAATAATCCAAACCATTCTCCCCGATCGCCACCACCTTGTCCGAAAATTGAGCCAAATTTTTATATTTTTCATAATCAAAACTTTCCGCGCGACTGATAATCTCCACGGTTTCTTTCGCATCAACTTTTTCCACTATTTTTCTTTGATTTAAATGAATCGGATGCAAAGCCACGGACGCGTAAACATTTTCATATTCATCCGCCGTTTTAACCGCTCGCTCACTCGTGCTGAACTGCGAACCGACATTGATAAATGAACAATCTTTTTCCATGCATCTTTTAATCACATCTTCATAATCATTTTTAAAAGGAAAAAAATTAACATGGGCGTGAGAATCAATCATATTTTAAAATTATTTTTAAAACATTTAACACTATACAATTTTTTGCACAAGTTATCAACAAAAAATTATTGTCTGTATTTTTCAATATGATATTATGAAACTGCGATTAGCGCATAAACGAACATTGTTAAACCAATTTCATTAATATACCAACGGGGAGGTATCCAATGAATCACAGTTCGGAGATTATCAAGATTCCTGCAGAAGAAGTGGCGGAAATAGTCGGTGGCAAGCAAATGCTTGAAAAGCAAATGCGTCGCGCCGGCGTAATCCGTGGCTACGACTTCAATCCAACAGGTACGCCTTACGACGGCGAAGCCAGATTGGTCGCCAGATTCATTAATGGAGCCTGCCTTTTTTATTTTCGCAAGGAGGGTGAAACATACTTCTACACCACGCAAGAAGACTTGGAAAAATATGTTGACATTTCTTTGTCCAACTCGGCAAATCCGAAACAGAGTTTTCTTGATAGAACATGGCCGGCAACTCCCAAGGCTCCTTTTTCCAGTCGTTACGACCGAGAGCTTATGATTTTGCGCCAACATCGCAAAGAAGGCACCATCTACAAACCGGATCGTAAACAGACAATTCTCAATTCCGCTGAAGCGGCTGAATTATTCGGTGGCAAAGACAAACTGGAAGAACATTTAGTCAGCTTGGGACTGAAACGAGGCTCAGCCTCCGTTTACCCCATGCTCATCGGCGCTTTCTGCGAAGGCAGTGCGTTTATCAGCTACAAACGCTCGCCCAGCGGAGGAACATTCCAGTTCTTCGGTGGCAAAAAGATTTGGCAAAATCTGCTGGCTACCATCTATTCGGCAAACTGCCGTCCCGAACGTTTCAAGCCGGTTCGTCCAATTTCCGCCAGAGTGTCTCGTGGCTGACCCTAATTATCATGGGAGATTTCACCTCGTGAAATCTCCTTATTCTTAAAACAATTTTTCAAATATCTTTTGTTCTTTTTATCTTCGGAGGTCGTAATGCTGAGAACCAACACCATGGCTTTGCCAAAGGATTACTTGAAAACAATTTTTCCCGGCAAAAATCAATTAACCGAACACATGACCGACGCGGGAGTCAAGCGAGGACAGGATTTTCGCGGACCAATAGCCAAACTGAAGGGCGAAATCATGTTGTATTTCGTCCGTGATCAAGCAAAAAACAAATCCCGCTTCTACGCAAAAGGAAGGGATAAATCCTTGCTGTATCTTTTCCATAACTTGGAAAAAGAAGTGGGCATGGTTTACTTGGACGAATCATGGATTCCGGACAAGAAAAGAGCTTCTTCCGTGCCACAAATTCCTTTGAATCACGGTATCAGGCATTTTGATTGTCAACAAAAGGAAATCATTCTCAAAGGGGGCGAGGTGATTCCATTGTTTAAGAAGCATGAGAGATTGACCAGGCAAATGGAAAAAGTCGGTGTCAAACGCGGTCAAAATTTCAACGGCTTGGTGGCGATCTTCAATTTCGGTGCTCACTTGCATTATTACCGTGATGAAGAAAGAAACAACACTTACTTTGTCATCAAAATCAAGGAAAAAAGCGCATTTGACAAACTGAAGGATCTGCTTTCAAACTTGATGCAGGGTATTACTCCGCAAGAAGATCTTTTCAATTCATGGCCGGCCAACACCCAGACGGCTTTGGCCTGCTAAAAAGGCGTCCACATGGACGCCTTTTTTAATTCTACAAAATTTTAAAACTATTATTACGATTCCGCTTCTTCAATTCTTACAAACAAAGGCTCGCCTTTTCGTAATTTTTGACCGGGAGGCAATACTCGCGTCACGCTTCGCAAATCGCTTTCCTCAAATCCCAATCTGAGCAAAATATCTTCCGCCGTTTGCGGTAAAAACGGTTTCAGCATTTGAGCGATTATTTTCAGACCTTGCAAACAACCGTAAATTACGGTTTCAACCTCTTGCTGTTTTTCTTCTTTGGCCAATCGCCAAGGCTCTTTTCCCGCGATGTAAGAATCTATCTCCGCGACCATATTCATTATTAAATCCATATTCATATCCAAACGCGCTATGGCAAAATTTTCATGATATTCTTCAATCAAATTTTCAAAATTAATGTTTATGTCAGAATCAGCTCGTGGCACTTCTCCATTGGTATATTTTTCCGCCATGCTTAAAATCCGACTGGTCAAATTACCTATTCCGTTGGCTAGGTCGGCATTATATTTCAACCGCATTTTCTCCTCGGTATAATCCCCGTCTTCAAATGTTTTAATCTCCGCCAATAGATAATACCTGGTAGCATCGGTTCCATATTTTTCAACCACATCATAAGGATTTATCACATTACCGAGAGATTTACTCATCTTTTTCCCACCGGAATTGATGAATCCGAAAATCAAAACTTGTTCCGCGTTAGGCAATCCTGCGCTCATCAACATGGCTTGCCACATAGCACTTTGTTGCCGAAGATTATCTTTGCCCGCCACTTGCATTCCCGGCCAAAATTTTTCAAATTGTTCCATATTATCCGGCCAACCCAAACATGAAATATAGTTCACCAATGCGTCAAACCAAACATACATAACATGATTTTCATCTCCGGGAACCGGCACACCCCAAGGCATTTTTTCTTTCAAACGAGAAATGGAAAAATCTTGCAAACCGTTAGCCACGAAATTCCTGATTTCTTTCAAACGATAATCGGGTAAAACAATATCCTTATTTTTATCATACAATTCCAGCAAAGCGTCTTGATACTTGGACCAGCGGAAAAAATAATTTTCCTCATCAATCTCTTCCAAAGGCTGACCGGGATGGTGCGGACATTCTCCATTAACCAATTCGGACTCGGTTTTTTCAAGCTCACATCCCACGCAATATTTCACCTGATAATTTTTTTTGTAAATATCGCCATTGGCTTCACAAAGACGCCAAAATTCTTGCGCCGCTTTAACATGATTTTCATCAGTAGTGCGGATAAAACTGTTATAACTAAGATTTAAAGATTGTTTCAGCTGATCAAATTTAGTCGCGTATTCATCAACATAAGCTTGTGGTTCAATCCCCCGTTCCAGCGCTTTGCGATAAATCTTCAAGCCGTGTTCATCGGTTCCGGTATTGAAAAAAACTTCTTCGCCCATCAAACGATGATAACGAGCTATCACATCAGCCTTGATAATCTCTGTCGCAAAACCGATATGCGGTTCCGCGTTCACATAAGGCAAGGTGGTGGTTATGTAAAAGTTCTTCATAAAATATGTTACATTATTTTTCTTAATTGTTTTTTTATCAATCCTAACAAGCTTAAACAATCACAACAAACTCGCCTTTAGCTTTCTGCTCAACCTCTCGCAAAACCTCCTTGGCCGTGCCTCTGTATATTGTTTCAAATTTTTTGGTTAATTCACGGCAAACCACTATTTCTTTTCGCGAATCAAGAATTTCAACCAGTTCAGTAAGGGTTCTGACAATGCGATGGCAAGACTCATAAAAACAAACCGTACAATTGGCTTCCGTGATTTGTTTAAAAACTTTTCCTTTACCCTTTTTCGGCATAAATCCGAGAAATATGAATTTATCCGTAGGTTTGCCTGAAACACTAAGCGCGGTCGTAACGGCACAAGGTCCGGGAATCGGTGAAACCGTGAAATTCATTTCCGTAGCGAATTGCACCAATATATTACCGGGATCGGAGATCCCCGGTGTTCCCGCGTCAGTCACATAGGCTAAATTATTATATTTATGCAAAAGTGAGCTGATTTTCTCAGCTGAAGTATGTTGATGCAAACTGATGGTTTTCGCTGAAATATTCAATTTTTTTAGTAAATTTCCGGTTACTCTGGTGTCTTCACATAACACCACCTCCGCTTCACTTAAAATTCGCTCCGCGCGAGCGGAAATATCTTCCAAGTTCCCGATCGGAGTTGCCACGATATATAATTGTTTGATTTCCTGTTCCATATTGACAAATTTTTCAATTTTGCTATGATTTGTGCAGGTTCTTTTGGGGAGCGCTGGCCCATCCTCCCCGACTCTACCTCCTTCTTTCTCCTCTGGGGGCATGAACGCCCCCGCTAAAATCTCACGCTTCGCCTTCTTCGGTGAAGCGTTTTTATTTATAAAAAATTATGTTATAATTCAATCGCAAGTGTTCACTTGGAGCAGGACGCTCCACCTTTCAAATCAACGGCTCTCCACGCAGAGCTGTTTTTTATTTGGGACTTTCTGACTGCTCCGCAGAGTTATTATTAGGATTCCTTTCACTTAAAGTTTGTTCCACCGCCGACACGAAATAATAAATCAAACTTAAAGCCGCCAACACCAGAATAAAAACCAACAAACAACAATTAAAGCGACTTTTAAAACTTTTTTTCTCCGAATCATTATTTTCCGGCTGAAAATCGGGGCGACGCGACGCTAAAAATTTTTTATTGACTTCAGCGTATTCTTTTTCTCTTTCCAATTGTTCAAAATTGGAATGCTTCATATTATTTTTTATTGTTTTTCAAACTTAAATCATACATTATGCTTTCACTTTTCTGCCAATTCTTTTTCGCTTGATCAAATTTGGTACGCAGATAACTGACCAAATCCAATTCAATTAACTCGCTGATCACTTCGGCAATGGCTTCTTGACCATTTTTCACTTTTTTCATATCTCCTTCCGTAGCCCACACGACCATTTTGCGCAAAACTTCTCCGGTGAAATCGCTCAACCCTCCGATATATTCATCAGCCTCAATTTTCACGCCATTCAATTGTTTAAGTTTACCGGTTTTTAAAAAATCATAATACAAACTCGCCTCCACGAACTCCTCCATGGCCGCTTTCCAAGATCCTTCACGACGCAATCCTCCGTCTTTGCCGAAACGCTTTTCCAAAGACTTGATGCCTTGTTTCGCTTCATCAATTTTATTCAACGCATCGGCAAGATTACCGCGATGCATGGCAAAAATGGCTTGTTTTGATTTGCTCAATATGCCGTTACTTTCACTAATAATCTTTCTTCTGGCAATACCGAAATCCATTTGCTCCTTGAATATTTTTCTAAAAAACTTTTTGTCCAACATAATTATTTGGTTATTTATTTTATCATTCTATCTTATGGAACGGATTAATTCAAATATAATTGTTTTTTCCGCACATGTTCTTCATGCGTGGGACTAAAGAAAATTTGTCCGTCGCGCGTAGTTAGAAAATACAAATCACCGGTAATATTCGGATAAACCACCGCTTCAATCGCTTCAATACTCGGATTGCAAATCGGACCGGGTGGCAAACCTTGATTTTGATAAGTATTGTATGGATTATCAATTTTGGTATCGGCAATACTTGGTCGGTCTGTTCCCTTTTGCGTAATATAATTAACCGTGGCGTCGGACTGCAGAGGCATACCTATTTCCAAACGATTTAAAAACACGCCGGCCACTTTGCGTCTATTTTCATAACCATACATTTCTTGTTCCACAACACTGGCCAGAGTCAAGACTTCATACAAAGTTTTCCCTTGCCTTTTTATTTCCTCCCGAATCTCTTCAGTCAGCTTATTGTCAAAATTGTTCAGCATTTTTGCCACCAAAGCGGAAATCGGCGAATCCACGAACACTCTATAAGTATCGGGGTACAAATATCCTTCCAAAGTCGCTCCCTTCGGGCGGTCAATCAAGAAAAACCGATTTTTCTCATCAAATTCACGCGAATATTTCAAAAGTTCGCCGGGTTCAATGAATCCCAACTCCGCCAAATAGGCGTCTATTTCCGCTTCTGTCCAACCTTCTATTATTTTCACTTCCAACTCTTGACGAAGCGGTGTCGGCTCGCGTTCGGTTAAATTTTTTACCAATTGTTTAATATTCATGTCTGTTTGCAGATTGAAAGCACCATCATAAAATTCGGTTTTATAATCATTAAGCGATACATAAACCTTGAACATAAACGGGCTGGCCAAAAATCCTTCATCTTCCAATTTTTCAGCTATAGCTGAAACGCCCATTCCTTTTTCCACGATAAAAGTTTTATTCTCACCGTCACCGGGATTGGGATTATCAATGGAGATGATGTACAAAAACCAAAACCCCACGAACGCTATTATAATAATGTAAAAAATTTTTTTTATATTTTTCATAATAAATTATAAATATTTATTATTTTCTTCTTGTTTGAGTTGGGCAACGATTTTCTTGACCTCTTGCGCGCGATGTTTCGGACAGACTAAAAAGACTTTACCGTCACGAACAATCACCAAATCATCTACTCCCACCGTGGCGATCAAATCATCATCATTGCCGTAAATCAAACAATTACCGGTATCTTCACCACGCCAATTTCCGAAAACAATATTATTGTCCGCGTCACTTTGTTCGCGTTGATTTTCATAAAGAACATCAAACGCGCCCACATCGCTCCACCCGAAATATCCTTTAACTATCATCACTTGCGATGAATCCATTTTTTCGGTTACCGCGTAATCAAATGATATTTTTTCCATATTGGCGAATGATTCCGTGGCTCCTTGTTCATCCCCCGCTTCCAAATGATCAGCGACCTGTCGTAAATACATATAATGCTCGGGGCTATATTTTTCAAAAGCTTCAAGAATTTTACGGGGAGTCCACATGTAATAACCGGCATGCCAGAGGTAATCTCCGGCTTCCAAATATTTCTTGGCCACGCTAAACTCGGGTTTTTCCGTGTGTCCGGCGAATTCATGAATTTCAATCCCATCATTATCTTCAATCAATTCGCCAATTCTGGTATAACCTAAAACAGTACTGGGAAAAGACGGTTCAATGGCGATGTCCATCATTTTCCCCGTTTGTTTAATCAATTCATCACATCGTTTAAATATTTTAAGAAAATTTTTGGTATTACCGATAAAATGATCAGCAGGGACGAAAGCGATCGGTTCATCCGGAAATTCTTTGGATAATTTCGCAGCCACAAAGCCCATGGCCGGTCCGGTATCTCGTTTACTCGGCTCAATGATAAAGTTTTCTTCCGGAAATCCGGGTAAAAAGCTCCGCGCCAGCGGTTTCAAGTCCTCATTTAAACAAATATAAACATCTCTATCGGCAAAAGCGAGTTTAAACCTATCAACCGTCTGCTCAATCATGGTTTTGTTGCCGATAACACGACAGAATTGTTTGGGTTTACTTTGACGACTAAGTGGCCACAAACGAGTACCGCCACCGCCGGCTAGAATAATGATTTTCATATTATCTTAAAAAAATTTGATAAGCGATCAAAAGCACCGCCAAACCAATACGATAATAAGCGAACACATACAATTTGTGTTCAGCCAGATATTTCAATAAATATTTTATCACAAAATAACCCACCAACGCGGAAACCATGAAGCCGATAAAAAAATTCAGTAAGGTCGATACATCAATATTGTGCCAATTAAAGGAAAGCATCTTGTACGCGCCGGCGCCGAGAATAATCGGCACTCCCAGAAGAAATGAAAATGAAGCGGCTTGTTCTCTTTTTAAACCAATACTCATACCGGCGGTAATAGTAATGCCGGAACGAGAAACTCCGGGAATAAGCGCCAAAGCCTGACCAAAGCCGATCAAAACAGCTTGACCAAGCTTCAGTTTTTCTTTACGCATATTTTGCTTGGAATATTTTTCTATTACGAAAAATAAAATTGCAACAATTACCAAAGTCGCGGATACCACCCAAATACTGCGTAAATTTTCTTCAATAAATCCCTCCAGCAATAAACCGATAACGATGGCTGGTACGGAAGCATAAATAATATTCAAAGTTACGGACAAATCGTCTTTGTTCATATTTTTCGGTGCGAAACAAGCCTGCCAAATAACCGTGATATAACGCTTTATCTCAGCGCGAAAATATATTATAATGGCAATGGCGGTACCGAGATGAAGCGCCACATCAAAAGCCACATTGTCTTCCATGTTAAAATGCAAAACCTCATGCAAAACCACCAAGTGGCCGGAACTGGAAACCGGAATAAACTCGGTCAGCCCCTGAACCGCGCCGAGTATAATTGAAATTAAATACATCATAAATAATTATTAAAAAAATTTTATGGCTTATCATTATATCTTCATCCCCATAGTCGCGGGCGTTATCGCACAAGGAATCAAATTGGTGATTGACGCCGCCAAAGGTGAATTCTCATGGAAAGATTTAAACAGTTACGGTGGCATGCCCAGTGCTCACAGCGCTTTCGTTGTTTCATTGGCGGCTTTAGTCGGATACTTTGAAGGATTTGATTCAGCTTTTTTCGGTATCGCGTTCATCTTGGCGATCATCATAATTCGCGATGCCGGCGGTTATCGCCGAGTTATCGGCACTCATGCCAAAGAATTGAATCAGATCGTGCATTCTCTCTCGCCGGAATACACTTTTCAATATTCGCATTTACCCGAAAGAATCGGCCACACTCCCCTGCAAATATTTTTCGGGTCCCTGATCGGTCTACTCACGGTCGTTCTTTATTTGTTGATAATTTAATCGCTTTTCAATCGGTCGCCTCGCAATAAACGGGGCGACATTATTTTTGGCAAATCGGGCAATATGTGGTTCCGCGTCCACCCAATTTAATCTTTTTAATTCGCGCTTGTCTGCATTTTTTGCATATTTCACCGCCTCTACCGTAAACCATTAAATATTTTTGATATCCTCCTTTCCGCCCTTCGCTGTTAACATAATTACTGAATGAAGTTCCCTTGGCTTTAATCGCTTTAAATAATACTTCTCGTACCCGCACGAACAAAGCTTTCTTCTGCTCAAGAGTTAATTTTGAAGCGACTTTATCCGGTCTGACTCCCGCCTTGAAACAAGCTTCGTCAACATAAATATTACCCAGACCGGCGATCTTTCCTTGATCCAAAAGCAATTGCTTAATCTTAATTTTGGGACGATTCTTGAAAAGTTGTTTGAAATATTCAAAATTCCAATCATCATCTGTTGGCTCATGACCGAACTTGCTCAATTCTTTTTCCAACCGCTTGCCGTCAACCAGTTTAAAATATCCGAATTTACGCACATCATTGAAATACAAAGCCGTTCCGTCACTGAATTCCAATTCCACTCTGGTAAACTTATTCGGCACTTTTTCCACGCCTTCAATCGGATGACCGCCCACAACATATTTGCCTCGTTTCGGTTCGTAAACCAATTGTCCCGTCATTTTTAAATGAATCAATAAGTATGAATCCTCACCTAATTTAAAATATAAAAGTTTTCCTCTACGGGAAACTTTTTTGATTATTTTACCTATTATTTTTTTAATAAACACTCCAACCTTCGGAGAAATTTTCTTGGCAAAAGAATCTTCAATCAAAACATTGGCGATTTTCTTATTGACAATCTTTTCTTCCAATTCTTTTTTAATTGTTTCCACTTCGGGTAATTCAGGCATAGTATTATCATGTTTACGGATTTTGAAAATAAATAACGGATCACGACTTATCAATCGCCAATCACATTTCTCCAAGCAAGCTCCGCGACTCGTGACAGTAATTAAACAAGCGGTCTGCCACTCATTTCGTCCGGTGGCTCAATTCCCATTAATTTCAGAATAGTGGGAGCAATATCACTTAAAACTCCCACCGGTTGCAACAAACTTAAATCCACTCCGCTCTCCGTATTATTTAAAATATTTTTTCCTTCCAATTCACGATCAATCACAATGCAAGGAACCGGATTGGTGCTATGTTCTTTGTCTCTTTCTCCGGTTTGCAGATTCAACAATTCTTCAGCGTTGCCATGATCAGCGGTAATAACCGCCTTCCCTCCTTTAGACAAAAGAAGTTCCACCACTTCGCCAACACATTGATCAATATATTCAATGGCTGTCACCGTTTCTTTTATTTCTCCAGTATGACCGACCATATCAGGATTGGCGAAATTCACTACCACGAAATCATGTTTTTCACGATTTAATTCTTGAATCAATTTATCGGTTACCGATCGCGCGGACATAAGCGGTTGCTCTGAATAGGAAGCCACCTTGGGCGAAGGTACCACTATTCTATCCTCTCCTTCAAAAGCGTCTTCCGTGCCTCCACTGAAAAAAAATGTAACATGTGCGTATTTTTCAGTTTCCGCGATATGTAATTGCCTGAAACCCTTTTCACTAAGCACTCTGGGCAAAGATGTTTTAATAGTCTCTTTCTGATAAGCGACCTTGACGGGTAAACCTTCTTCGTATTGCGTCATGGTTACAAATAATAAATTATCAATTTTCTTTCCACGATCAAATTTATCAAACTCCTCATCTAAAAAAGTATGCGTTAATTGCCGAGCACGATCCGCACGATAATTAAAAAAGATGACCGCGTCATTATCACCCACAACCGCTCTCGGCGAACCTTCTTTGCCGATTACAACAGGGATAAATTCTTCATCATAAACTTTTTCTTCATACGATTTTTCAATAGCTTTTACGGGATCCTTATAATATTCTTCACTTTCGCCGTCAGTCAAAACCTTCCATGTTTTCTCAACTCTGTCCCAACGATTATCACGATCCATGGCGTAATAACGACCATGCAAAGAAGCGATTTTGCCGACTCCGATTTTTTTAATCTCTTTTTGTAAATCTTCAATAAAGCCTTTGCCACTATTGTAAGGTGAATCACGACCGTCCAAAAAAGCATGCACAAAAACATCTTTCACCTTATTGCGTTTAGCCAAATCCAAAAGCGCGTAACAATGCGAATTCATGGCATGAACCTTTCCTTCACTCACCAATCCCACCAAATGCAATTTGGAGTTATGCTTTTTAACATGATCAAACGCTTCCAAAAACGCCGCGTTTTCAAAAAAACCGCCACCATCAATATCCTTATCAATGCGTGGCAAATTTTGATAAAAAATCTTACCCACGCCGAGATTCAAATGTCCAACTTCCGAATTCCCCATTTCCCCCCAAGACAAACCAACGGCTTCTCCCGAAGCCAACAAAGTCATGGCCGGATAGCTTTCAATGTATTTATTGATGTTCGAAGTTTTGGCCAGTGAGACACCATTCCCTTCAGAATGTGGCGCCACTCCCCAACCATCAAGAATTATTAGCATTACTGGTTTTCTGTTGTCAGACATATTTATTATTTATTTATTATTACGAATCATTATTTACGGATCAAGGAAATTATTTTATAAGCGAACCTGAAATACCTTTGGGAATTTTTTTGATATTAAACATTTGATAAATTGTCGGAGCAATATTGGTTAAATCCCCTTTTTTAAATAATTTGACTCCCTTTTTGTCATCACTTACCAAGATCAAAGGAACGGGATTGGTCGTATGCCAAGTCCAAACTTCATCGGTTTTCAAGTCAAGCATTTTTTCCGCGTTACCATGATCAGCCGTGACGATCAGTTCACCTTTATTTTTCAAAACAGCTTTACTTACCTCGCCCAAACATTTATCAGTATGCTCAATCGCTTTAATCGTGGCGGGCAAATTCCCCGTATGCCCCACCATGTCGGGATTGGCGAAATTAATGGTAATGAAATCATATTTTTTTTGTTCAATATATTTCACGACCTGTTTAGCTATTTTATAAACACTCATTTCAGGTTTCAAATCATAACTTTTAACTTTCGGCGATGGAATCATTTGCCACTTTTCATGATCGCGTGTCTCCTTGTAACCACCATTGAAAAAATATGTGACATGCGCGTATTTTTCCGTTTCCGCTATATATAATGAATTAACATTTTCCAAAATTTTTGGCACTGATTGTTCCACCTGCGCTCCGGGGAAAGCTGCTTGCATGCCGTCAAGATCCGGTCCAAAGTCGGTTAAGGCGGTAAAAGTTAGATTTTTTATAACTTTGTTTCTTTTAAAAGAATTCTTATTTCTGCGATTGAAATCTTTTTGCGCAAAGGTTTTGGCTATTTGTCTCGCCCTATCTGATCTTAAGTTGAAAAATATGACCGAATCATTGTCATTAATTCTGCTTTTGGCGACATGCTTCCCATCGGAGCAAATCGTGGCAGGTTCAATAAACTCATCGGTTATGCCTTTGTTGTATGAATGCAAAACCGCTTGTTTGAGATTTTTAAAATTACGACACTTGCCGGCGGTCAGGCAATCATAGGCTTTTTGCGTGCGTTGCCAATTTTTAACACGATCCATGGCGTAAAACCTTCCCATCACAGTTACGATTTTGGCTTTTCCTTTAACCTTTTTTTCCACTTCATCAAGCACTTCAATTGAAGCATATTGCGGAGAGTCACGACCATCGGTGATAAAATGCAGAAAAATATTTTTAACTTTATATTTGGCCGCCATGTTCACCAAGGCATACATATGCTGTTTATCCGAATGAGGACTGCCGTTCTTGCTAAGCAATCCGAAAATATGTAAATTAGCAGCGTTTTGCTCGGCATGCTTGATAGAATCAATTAAAATATTATTTTTTTCAAAACGACCGTTTCTGATAGATTCGGAAATAATCACCGAATCTTGTTTAACCGGAAAACCGGCGCCGATATTCATATGTCCGGCTTCGGAATTTCCAACTTGATTTTTCGGCAATCCCACTTGCGAACCATGCGCCACCAACTTGGTATGCGAATACTTCTCCCACAATTTTTCATAATTAGGCTTAACCGCTTGTTCAATAGCATTTCCTTTCGTTTTGGGAGCCAATCCCCAACCATCAAGAATCAGCAATACGATTGTTTTATTTGTTTTCATATTTCATTTTCAATTTCCATCAATCTGTTATACTTGGCGACTCTTTCCGAACGGGACAATGATCCCGTTTTTATAAAATCCGCGTTTACGGCCACTGCCAAATCCGCGATAAAAGTATCGCAAGTTTCTCCCGAACGATGCGAAACACTTATTTTATATTTATTCTCTTTCGCCAAATAAATCGTGTTGATTGTTTCCGTCAAAGTTCCGATTTGGTTAAGCTTAATCAAAATCGCATTGGCTGCTCCCATTTCAATTCCTTGTTCCAATCTTTCGTAATTCGTAACAAACAAATCATCTCCGACCAAAGTTACTTGCTTTCCGAGAAAACCGTTACATTTCATCCAATTGATCCAATCGTCTTCCGCCAAAGGATCTTCAATGGAGATAATCGGATATTTTTTCAGCCATTTTTCCAATGTTTTTATGACTTGATTGGCGGATACTTTTTTCTTGCCACTTTTATCATTCAGAGCGTATTGCCCTGTTTTTGAATCAAAGTATTCACTAAGTGCCAAATCGGAAGCGATAAACGCGTCCTTGCCGGGTTTATAACCCGCCTTTTTTATGGCGGATAAAATAAAATCCAAAGCTTGCTCATTACTTTTTAAATTCGGAGCAAATCCACCTTCATCACCTACTAAGGTTTGATAACCGCTTTTTTTAAGTAATTGCTTCAGAGCCATAAAAACCTCCGCACCTATACGCACTCTTTTTTCCATTTTCGTGGCTTGCGGAACAACCATAAATTCTTGTACGGTCAATGAGTTGTCGGCATGTTTACCACCGTTTAAAATATTCATGGTCGGCACGGGCATTCGCCATTTCTTCTCCGGCAAACGATACGCTTGGCGAATGTATTGATATAAAGGTTTATTTTTACTCAATGACGCGCATCTGGCGCAAGCTAATGAAACCGCCAGAATCGCGTTAGCGCCCAGCTTGCTTTTATTTTTCGTGCCATCCAGCTCAATCATCACCTGATCTATTTGTCTTTGCTTATCAATTTCCATGCCTTGCAATTTTTTTCCGATAATATTATTCACATTTCGCACGGCTTTCAAAACGCCTTTGCCTTGATATCTTTTTTTGTCGCCATCGCGCAATTCATGAGCTTCATGTTTTCCGGTAGAAGCTCCGGACGGTACCATGGCCTTGGCGATAATTCCATTTTGCAATTCCACGCGAGCTTCAACCGTAGGATTACCTCTGGAATCCAGCACTTCGCGTGCGCTTATTTTTTTTATTTTCATAATTTAAAATTTTCTTTAATTATAAGATTTCATAAGTCAATGAAACATTAACCGTGATTTCATTTTCACCGGTTTGAATTCGTGGCGCTTCTTCTCCACCGCCCAGTCCATACGCTTCATCAGCCATGGCTTTGTATTGAGGCATATCAATATACCCGTTTTGCGATTCGGAAAATGAAATTATTTTGCCGAGTTTCACATCCAATTGTTTGGCCAATTCATCAGCTTTTTCTTTCGCGTTGGCGATAGCTTCGGCGCGTGCTTCTTGTTTCAATTCTTCTTCATCATCAATTTCAAATCGCAAACTTCCGATATCATTGGCTCCGTTATCCGCGGCTAACTTTAAAATGGTATTGATTTTTTCATGATCGCGAATAGTAACTTCCACGGCTTGATTCACATAATAACCAACAACTTTTCTATCCCCATCATTCCAATCATATTTCGGATTTACATTGTAATTGGTTGTCCGCATATCTTTTTCCTCAATCTCCTGTTCTTCCAACATGACGATGATTTGATTCATTTTTTCAGTATTTTCTTCTTGAGCTTTTTCAACTGTTGCTTTTTCCGTACGCACGCCAAGGCTAACTTTGGCCACATCGGGCTTCATGGTCGCAATACCTTCACCTTTAATGGAAATTGAATAAGGTACTTCAGCGGATTTGCCGATATAATCGTGTTCCGTCCACGCGTTTCTCGCTTCCAAAGCCAAAAACAAAGCCAAAAACAACAGCGATAAAGATAAAAATACCGCCACCGCTTTGTGATGAAATACATTGTATTCACATTTGTTTTCCATAAATTTTTAAGTTATTTATTTTTTTAAAATTTCAATTCCGGGCATGGCGCGTCCCTCTAGAAAATACAACATCGCTCCACCGCCGGTTGAAACGAAATTAAATTTTCGCAAAGCTCCGGCTTTTCGTAAAGTAAAAACAGTTTCTCCGCCACCAGCGATTTTTTTTAAAGTTTTTTGAGTTGCCATGGCCTTGGCGATTTGTAAACTTCCTTTCCTGAATCGTGGCAAGTCTACCAACCCAAGCGGTCCCGACCATATGGCGAATTTTGTTTTTTTTAGAACTTCAATATATTGTCGCGTCGCGCGCGGACCGATATCAAGAATTTGTTCTCCTTCGTGGCAAATTAGCTTATCAGACAAATCGGGCAAAAAAACTCGTCTAGTTTTCCTTTTTGTTTTAACATCCGCCACGATAACTTCATTCGGTAAAATAATTTTTTTTGTTTTTAATAATTTCGTGGCTTCAATTATCATTTTCTCATCCCCGCAAATTGAATCTCCTATATCATATCCTCGCGCTTTCAAAAATGTATTGGCTGCGCCACCTCCGGTTAAAATATAGTCGTAACGACCGAGCAGTTTTTTAATAACAGAAAATTTGGATTCTATCTTAGCGCCACCGATAATAGCCACTCCGGGACGCGGTGGCTTCAATGCCATACCCAGATTATCTATCTCATTTTGAAAATTCAAGCCCAAGTATGACGGCAGAATACGCGCCACACCAACATTGGAAGCGTGCTCTCTGTGCGAGCCGGCGAAAGCTTCATTCACATAAACATCCGCCAAGGAAGCCAAAAACTCCACGAACTTTTTACTATTCTCCTTCTCCCCTTTATTAAAACGAATATTCTCCAAAAAAGTAATCGGCTTTTTGTTTTCGCAAATTTCACGCGACAATCGGTTGTTTATTTTATGGTCAATGAATTTTACTTTATCACCGGATAAAAGCCGATTTAAATAACGCACCAAAGGTTTAACCGATAAATCCTTCTTATATCGTCCAGACGGTCGCCCCAAATGCGTAATCATGATCAAAGTATTATTTTGTCGCAAAAGTAATCTAATCGTTGGCAAGCTTTGTCTTATTTTAAAATCATCAAGGATTTTTCTTCCCGACATTGGAACATTGTAATCAACTCTCAGCAATACTCGTTTGTTTTTAATGCTTGCCAATTCACTTTTAATACTCAAAACCTTTAATATTTATGTAAGAATTATAGCAAATTTTTTGTTAAATTTAAAAAAATTTGTGCATAAACAATGCAAATTATCAACTTTCCGTCAATATTTAAATCCGCCCACTTTTTTGCGTAATCTTGAGTATTTTGCCAATGCACCGGGGCGCACGGTCAATTCACCGTAACGATCATTGATTTTATCCAAATGCTTGATTAACTCATCATATTTTTGCTCGGACTTAAATAAACAAGCTTGAGAAGTCGCTTGTTGCAAATTACCCGCGTAAACTCCGATCTGTCTAACTGAATTCCGAAATTTTAAACCGGACAAAATTGATTTAGCGCTTTTAAATATTTTCAATTCATTATTCATCGGGAATTTAAAAGTGATTCTTTCGGAAAATCCGCTAAAATCAGCGTAACGAAAATGAAACACAAAAGTTCGCGCCGCTAATTTATCACCACGCAAAGTCCTGCAAACATTTATGCATAAATGTTGCAAAACCGGCAGAACATCTTGTTTGTTCCAAGTATTTTTATCCAAAGTATAAGCGCGACTGACGGATTTACGGATTTCACGATTGGAATCCGGTTTGACCGGAGCATGATCAATCCCGCGACTCATATTGTAAAGATTTTGTCCTTGTACTTTTCCAAACTCGGCAATCAAAGCGAGCAAAGGATAATTTCGCAATTTTCGCACCGAAAATATGCCCATGTTTTCCAATCGCTTGGCAATCCGTGTCCCTATACCGCAAAAATCAGTTAAACGGGCATGAAAAAGATAATCATCGCGATTTTTGCGATTGATAATGGTTATACCGTCAGGTTTATCAATTTCCGAAGCTAATTTCGCCAAAAATTTATTATATGATATTCCAATTGAGCAAGTAATGGTTTCACCAAGCCGAATTTTTAAATCCTTTTTAATTTGCGAACAAATATTCTTGGCTTCCGAATAATCGGAAGCGTAACCGGTTAAATCAAGAAATACTTCATCAATACTGAAAATTTCCACAACTTCGGAATATGATTTAAAAACTTGAATAAATTCATTGGTTATAAATTGATATTTGTCACCATCACATTCCACGAAAATTAAATCCGAACAAAATTTCTTCGCTTCAAATTGACTCATGGCGGTTTTAACTCCTTTTGCTTTGGCCTCTTTTGAAGCGGCGGCCACGACCGCGCGACTCCCCTCCTTGCCTCCGACCGCAACGGGCTTACCAATTAAAAAAGGATTAGCTTGTTGCTCCACAGACGCGAAATATGAATCCATGTCTATATGCAAGATAATCCTTTTGCTGTTATTCACCATAATAAACTTCTTCTAAAATCCATTGATTATTCCCCGTATTATAGCGTAATTTGAAGTAATTTTCCGCGCTTTGCACGCTGAAAAAATATTGTTTATCTCTTCCCATGTAAAGTGAATGGATCATGTTAATCCTTTGTATTGAATACTTATGATTATGCCATACGAAAAATAGAGGTTTAACTCTATTTTTCATAAATAACACCATAACATCCACTTTTTCATTAACTTGCTCAAACATATTAATTAAGTTTAATCATGCCGAGAAAAAACCTTTACTTGGCTAGCTCCATTAAATATTTAAGGATTTTGAGCTTGATTTGTTCGTTTGTCATATGTGATTTGCTTTTTAACTTTTTGTTTAAACATTATTGGTTAAATCTTCCCAAAAATATTTTACGCTTCTATAAGCGGCTTTCATTTTTCTTTTGTTTAAATTAGGCATATTTTTTAAGTGTGGCGGGGAGAAATACATGGATTACAACCCCCATCATGTATTTCTCCCCAATTTGTTTGTTAATTATCTTTTATTTATGAAAATTTTCTTATTACTCCTTTTACCACGCCTTGGATTTGAACATCCTGCGCGTAAATCGGTTCCATGGATGAATTAGCGGGCTGTAATCTAATTCTGTTTTTTTCGCGATAAAATCGTTTTAAAGTCGCGTTTTCTCCGTCAATCAAAGCCACAACTATCTCACCATCTCTTGCCGTATTCTTTTTTTCAACGATTACATAATCACCGCTTAAAATTCCTTCTTCAATCATGGAATCTCCTTTAACTTTCAGCACAAACGAATTTTCATCTTGAACAAATGTTTCCGGAACGGACATGGTTTCTTTTTCTTCCACCGCTTCAATCGGTGCTCCCGCGGTGATCAATCCGGCCAAAGGCAATTCAAATCCGCGAACTCGTGCCATAAATTGATCTTCCAATCTGTTTCGCGTAATAATCTCTCCCTCTTCATCCATGTAGCCCTTTTGCCTCAGTGCTTGGAGATGCTGATGGACCGTTGCGGGCGAGGACAATCCCACTCCTTCAGCAATCTCCCGGCAACTGGGCGAATAATCATTTTCTCTTATAAAATTAGTTATGAATTTCAATACTTCACTTTGTCTTCTGGTTAATGTTTGCATATTTTTTTATTAAACAAATTATGATCAGAATTTCACCGTTTTTCACCACTGTTCGGTTTCTGTTCGTAATTTAACTATACCGAACAAAAAACGAACAGTCAAGCCCCACGCATGTGGATAAATTCTCTGATTAACCGATTTGTCTAAATTTATTTTAAAATTGTGTATAATTTATCGCCTCAATCCTCTTGATATGGTATAATTTAACAGATATTATTTATTTTATATGATTGAGGATAATCAATTTAAACCCAAAAAATCCGAACAGGAAGAACAGCCAAAACAAATGCCCGAACTCAAAGTGGCGAGGCCGGCAATCGTTCAACCGGAAACGGAACAATTACCTTATGATTCTCCCTCTCCCGACGATAAAGCGGAAGTGTTGGAAGATTTTGAGAAAATGTATGAAAATACATTAAAACTTTATCTCGGTTTGACGAAAAACGCCAAAGAGAACATGACTTACGCGCATCGTAAATTCAATGAATCAGCGGACAAGAAAAACCGAGCCGAGAAAAAAAAGTATTCTCAAGCTCATCTGCATGCTCATCGTGCCAATCATGCGACCGAAAAAGTTATCAGTAATTATGAAAAAGTTCTGTATAGCAAACTTCGCGCTGATGATAAAATTTTCTATTTGGTACAAATTGAAGAATTAAAAAACGAATATCGTTTCAACATGAATGAATATTTTAATATTTTGAAAACTACGGAAGATTACGAAAAAGACAAGGCGCAAGCTGAACTTCGAGAATTTGATCACCAAATCACTTATGAAGATTTGGAACAATTATCCGTAGAACTTCATGATACGGTTTGGGACGCGGCCACTTTCACCAAATATAAATTTGAAAATAAAGAAAAAATGCACAAACTGATGGGCATTTTAAGCGCTTTAATCAATGAAACCGAAGAATCACATGACCAACTTCAAGATTCATTGGTGGATGCTCATGATATTTATCACGGCAAGGAACAAGTTCGTCGCAGTTTTAATAATCACATGAGAGCCCATATAAACTTAACGACCACCTCTTATCAAGAAGTAAAAAAAGCGGCCAAAGAGCTATCGGAATATTTCACTTTACTCAACATGCCCTTAAATAATTTAACTTCTTGGCTCAATAGATTTCAATATGAGCTTTGGGAACAACCGGAAAAACAAAAGCAAATACAAAAAATTTATCACGATAACATCGCCATGTTTAAACAACATCTTAAAAAAACGGAAAAAGCGATTCAAGAAATAAAAGCCATTATTTACACTCACGAATAAAAGGGAAAACGGCTCAGGCCACCGGGGCCGAGTTTACAAAAAGTTTAATTTCATCCAGTCTTTATAAAGAAATAATATTTCACATACAAACACTGAATACGCGAGGAAATCATGAAATCCAAGTCTGAACACTTTGTTGCCGGAGCGATTGTGGGAATCTTGTTGGGAGCGGTTGTCTTAGGTGATGTCGGAGCTGTAATCGGCGGAATTGTTTTTGGTTTAATTTCAATGTGGATAGAAACCGAAAAGCAAGAAGAATCCAAGCAAACCACATTGGAAAAACGCTATCACTACACTAATTCGCCTCCCCCAAAAGCAAAGAATAAAGACGAACATATTTGCGAAAAATGCGGAAACCGGCACTGTAAATGCAAAAAATAAGTACTTTTACTTATAATATAAACGCCCGTTTTTACGGGCGTTTTTAAATTTTTCGGTTGTGGATTATAATATTGACTATGGCTTTTTTATCATATATACTGTTCGCCACAGGGAAAAACTTCAGCAAGGGAGCGGTAAAATGAGAATAATGGGAATTCTTGTTCAGGATGAGGAGCAAAAGGCTTTTTACGAAGAAATGTTTAAAGAAAAAGGACTTCTTGCGGCAAGCGTCAGGATCACCGACAAAGGAGATTCAAACAACTTGCCAACCCTACTGACCAGCACGGAATCCGTAATCGGGAAAGAAAGGATCAACCACATTCTCAACACTTGGAACAGAAACACACGCACGGGTGAATTCAAAATTTACCCAGGAGCCTAACGGCTCCTTTTTTATTACAGCGATTAATTGTTCGCTGAACTCAGAATATACAACACAAATTATAAAATTGATAGATCTAAACGCTAGACTCTAATCTCCAAGCAAACCAAATTTTGGAATACCGAAACAAACAATTTTCAACCTAAACCCATTTTCCATCCTGACGAACCAACAAATCTTTGGCTTTATTTTTATCTTTCAACTTCTACTTGAACATTTTCCAAAATGGAACATGTTGTAAATAATTATCCAGCTTATTCTCGTCTATAAATTCCATTTCGCAAAACTCTTTACTCTTTCTCAGACATGTTTTTAAACTGCTCATAACTACCAATTCCGGCAAAGTTTATTTCAAAATTAGCATTATCTATTTTATCAATTCTTACTGAGTCAATCCCCAAAATATGCAATCTTTCGTATGTCAAAAGCTCTCCCTCTTTTAACCTCAAAACATCTCTTAAAATCCATTGTCCAAGCTCTTGATTTGAATATGACATAAGTGCTTTCCCTCCATCTTGGCAGCTTTTAGCTTTCATTTTTTTGCCATTTGGAAGTTTTAAATCAAATGACGTTTCCCTGTCAGGAAAAAAACTTGGGAAATTTCTGTGAATTTCCGCTGGAATTGGAATATATACCTCATTAGGGTGGCGCTCTCTACCACCAGCATTCCATTGATTCAAACCGCTTTTTTCAAAAACTGTTTGATTTCGGCCGTAAAGAGGAAGGTAAACTGTTTGCTTAATTTTTGCTTCTTTCTCAAATTGTAAGTCTGTTTTTTAAGTAATTTTCTTAATTCTAAAAGCGGGTCTTCCAAAATATCAACATTAAACTCATAAACAATCGGCTCCGTGATAAATCTTTTTGTGAGTGTGCTTTTGGAAACTAAAAAAGAGTAATCATGTTTACAGTCCTCAAAAGCAATAGAGCCTTTTCGTTCTTTAATGTTTTTGATATTGGCTATATCCACTTTATCCATTGGCTCCTCGAAAATCATAAATTTTCCTTTTTCTCTGATTACGCAATGGTAAATAGATTTTTTCAAAGCGTGTGCATTTTCCGTAAATTCAATCCTAGCGTTTCTCAACTCAGAAACTTTGATGATCAATTTTTCAGGAGATAGATTTTCATAAATTTTTCTATCATTGTTAAATTCAGCAACTTTCTGAAAAGTTCTATTATTGTTAGCCAAAAAGGTTTTTAGACCAATTCCCAAAACATCTTTTTTTGCATCTGCCGATACATCACTTCTTGATAAATCTTCCGCTTCAAAAGCACGACAAAAAATCTTTTCCGCAACTCGATAGTATAAATAAGGAATTTTTGATTCTGAAAAAAGATTAGAAAGACAACCTGCAATTCTCAAAAAATGCTCGTATTCTTTTTGAAGATCAGATTTTTGAGTTTGGAAAAACATATTTTTAGTTAGTTAAAGCTTTTTTCATATTTGCAGCGATTCTTTGAATAACCGGAATTGAAACAGAATTACCAAATTGTTTGTACAGATGAGAATCTGCAATGTTAGGGAGTTTATAATTCTTTGGAAAACCTTGGAAATTACCACATTCTCTTGGCGTTAACTTTCTAATTCCTTTTCCGTTTAAAACCAAAGGAACATTATGACCACCCATTCCCATATTTGCCGTTAAAGTAGGACAAACCTTATTTTTATTCTCTCTAACATATTTTCTTCGCCATTGATAAACAGTGTCTCGTTTTTTGACTTCCTTTTGCAATTCTTGATAAAGCGGTTTGTCATTGTAATAATATTTATCATCAACTTCATTTTCTTCTAAGCAATCATGAATTGTTTTTGTTAATTTAATCTTTTCTGGAAAAGAAAATTTGTCATGAGCTTTTTTGTCTGAAAATCCAACAATATATATTCTCTCTCTATTTTGTGGAAGATTCCCATATTCCATTGTATTTAAAACTTTTACTTTAACAAAAAAACCAAGTTCTTTTTCTAATTTTTCAATAATAATTTTCATTGTGTTTCCTTTGTCATGTGTTTTGAGGTTTTTTACATTTTCAAGAAGAAAAGCCTTTGGCTTTTTAGCTTTTAAAATTCGTACAATATCAAAAAACAAATTCCCTCTGTTTTTCTCATCATTAAACCCTTGTTTATATCCCGCAATAGAAAAAGGTTGACATGGAAAACCACCACACAAAACATCAAAATCAGGAATTTTTGAAGTCGGTATTTTTTGAATATCGCCAAGTACCATTTGTTTTTCGGTTTCAAATATTTCAACAAAATTAAAATCAAATGTTGTTTTTGCATTTTCATCAAAATCATTGGAAAACACACATTGAAACCCGGCGTTTTCAAAACCAATTTTTATTCCACCTATACCGGCAAATAGATCTATGAATTTCATATTGTCACTATATTTTTGTTTTAAATAAAAAAGTTTATCTCTACATTATTTCACAAAGATACCACCTCGCCGAAACAAACAATTTTCAACCTAAACCCATTTTCCATCCTGACGAACCAACAAATCTTTGGCTTTATTTTTATCTTTCAACAAAGCTTTGGTAATTTTTTCAATACGCGCACCTTGCGAACCTTTTAGCAAAATCAAATCATTTTCCCGGACAATTTCTTCAATATTTTCCAGCGCTTTATTACTGTTTTCGTAAACAAATAAACCCTTTAAGCCGTTTTCACGCGCTCCGCGCGCCAATTCGTCTCGGTATTGTCCCACGGCGATCAATAGTTGAAAACCGGCTTCCGCCACCGCTTTGCCCAGCTCGTAATGTTCTTGCTCGGCGGTTTCACCGAGTTCTAGCATATCACCTAGAACCGCCACTTTACGCGTAACCACCGAAGTTTCCAGTTTACCGATGGCTCGCGTCGCGGCTTGAACGGCTTGCGGGGATGAATTATAAGTATCATCAATCAAAACCGAATCTTTAATACCGGGAATAATATTCATGCGCCCTTTCGGCGGTTGATAGTTTTTCAAGCCTTCGCCGACTTCCACCAAATTTATGCCGAAAGCAATGCCCGTCGCGGCCGCCGCCAAAGCAGAATATAATTGATGTTCACCGAAAACCCGCGGTAAAAACATGGGCACACTTTTGCCTTGATAAGCTATTTTAAAATTTACACCTTCAAGATTCAAACCTTTGCCCGAATAAGAGATCTCTACTCCCCTGACATCTGCGCCATCCCCCAGACCGTAAGTAATAATTTGCGCTTTGGTTTTTTCCGCCATACTTCTGACCAATTCATCATCATAATTCAAAACCGCGAAACCGTCCGCTGACAAATGTTCCACGATTTTTCTTTTTTCTTTCAAAACTCCGTTCAAATCACCGAAATATTCCAAATGTGCCGATCCGACTCTGGTGGCCACCCCCACATTGCATGGCGCCAACTCGGTCAAGTACGCGATATCACCGGGATGATCAGCACCCATTTCAAGCACCAAAACTTCAGGATAATCAACCGTTTTGCGTAGCATTGAAGCGGCCTTGAGAAAAACTTTCAGCCAACCGAAAACTGAACGACCCGCGCTTTCCGCTCCGATAATGGTCAGAGGCACGCCCAATTCATTATTATAATTTCCTTGACTGCGACGCACGGAAAAACGGCTTTGCATGACCGCGTAAATCGCTTCACGCGTGGAAGTTTTACCGATACTGCCCGTGATACCAATAATCTTAGGCTGATATTTCTTCAATATGGCTCCGGCGTAGCCGGCTAAAATTTTCTGAATTATTTTTTGCATTTTGATCAAATTAACTTGATTTAATAAAACTATTCTATCACTTCCGGCGGAACATTGTAATAGTCCAGCGCGAATTTGGCTATTTTACTAAAAAGTGGTGCGGCGGAATCGGATGAATAACGTACATTCTCCACGTGATCCAGCTTGGTGATTATAACGAAACGCGGTTTATCGGAAGGCACGAATCCGGCAAAAGTATGAATCGTTTTATCACTATAACCGCCACTTTCCAGATCCGCCACTTGAGCGGTTCCCGTCTTCCCCGCCGGTAAATATCCTTCAACTCGCGCTTTGGTGGCATGTCCGTTTTTCACCACGGAAACCAACATCCCACTCAGCTGGCGAGCGGTTTCTTGACTGATGACTTGGCGATCCATGGTCGGTTTGGTTTCTCGTAATAAATTACCTTGCTTGTCAAAAACCTTTTCCACGATATAAGGATTGGGCAACATACCTTGGTTGGCAATCGCCGAATAAGCGGCCGCCAGCTGTAAAGGCGTTACCATAATCCCTTGTCCGAAAGAAGCCGTGGCCAAATAGATGTCATGACCTTTGAATAATGAAGCCACCGTGCCCTCGCCTTCCAAACACAAATCCACGCCCGTCGGCTTGCCGAAGCCAAAAGCCAAAACATAATTTAAAAATTCTTCAATGCCTATTTTACGCGCAGCGAACACCGTGCCCGTATTAAGTGATTCTTCCAAAACTTCGGTCATATTTTTCCAGCCATGCGCTTTTAAATCGGAATTTTTAATGGTATAAACATCAATCTTCACTTCTCCCGTGTCTTCATAGCCGGTGAACGGATCCACCGCGCCTTGATCCATGGCCGCCGCGATGGTAAACGGTTTGAACACACTACCGGGTTCGTATGAATCCATAATCACGGCATTACGATAAACACTGATATCTTCAACTTTGCTATAATTATTCGGATCAAATTCAGGCGCGTTACAAAGCGCCAAAATCTTACCCGTAGTCGGTTCCATGACAATCACGCTACCCCGCTCGGCTCCGTATTCTTCCAAAGATTTTTTCAACTCACCACAGGCGAAAAACTGCAAAGAACGATCTATGGTAAGCTCAAAGTCATGTCCGTTCTCCGCCTCGCGAAAATCCTTGCCCGCCACCGCTATCCAGCGACCACGCGTATCCTTTTCCGAACGCAAAAACCCCATCTCACCGGCCAAATCCTTGTTGTAACACCCTTCAAATCCGTAATAACCTTTCAACAAACTGTTTTCATCACTTTGTCCCACGAAACCGATTACCTGACTGCCCGTGTCTTTTTCCGGATAATATCGCGTAATTTCCGTGGTAAACATGATTCCCGCGAATTCATAATTTTCAATCTGTTCCCGCTCTTCATCCGTAACCCGATGCTTCAAAGGCTCATAAGGATCATCTTCTTTGCGCAACTTTTTGTCCCACAAATCCAGCGTATCATTGGTTTTTATCATATCTTGGTGCTGCTGGCGCAGGGCTTCCAACTTGGGAATGTTTTCATCAAGAAACTTCTTGTTTTTTTCTTCATTTTCCGGATCAATACCGATAAATTGTTCAATATAATTAATATCTTTTTCCAAGCGTTCAATTTCCTCCACCACCGCGGTTAATTCATCAGCCGTGTATTTGCGCATATTAAAAACTTGTTTCAAAGCGTCCATGACTTTATCCGGTTCTTCCACATCTTCTGGCACGGCGAAAAGCATATTCATATCTTTGTTTATGGCCACCGGCGATCTATCTTGATCTTTATCACTTAAATATATATTCCCGCGCACGGGATAAAGTTTGCGAAAAATCTCATGCTGGCCTTCCGCCAAAGCCGTATAATAATCACCATCCACTATTTGCAGTTTAAACAGTCTCGCTGTGATAAAAAGCGCGAATATGGCAAAAAACAAAAAAAGCAAAAAAGAACGATATTTCATGCTTTCTCCCTGATTTTGTGAGTAATTCCCAGCGTAATATTTTACTTTTTGCTTTTTTTTAACAAATATGGACATAACCAAAATTCGGATAATGAATAATCCATTATTATTCTTATTATAGCATAAATATCATTATTCATGTAACATCACGCGATTTTTTCGTTCTTTTTTGCATCCTGAATACTTTATGCTAAATTATAAGAAACGCACCTTTTCTCAACACAGGAGGTTTCCGTGGATATGCATAAAAAAGAAAGAAAAAAATGGAACAAAATTTTCGGCGTGGAACATAAGCATTACAAAACCATTGAGCAGGCTTCCAAAGCCACACAAAAACTGGGGATCCGCTCGGCCACTCAATATTCCCGTAAGCGTCACCAAGATCCTCTCTTACCCAAATCACCGAATTACACTTACAAAGATGATTGGAAAGGCTGGCATGAATTTCTGGGAACCGCGCCACGCCTTCGGAAAAACTACTACACCACTTGGCAAGAAGCTTCCGAAGTGGCGCGCGAAATGGGTATCACCAAGATCGGTGAGTATGTGAAAAATCGCGATAAAGACGAAAAACTTCCTTTCAATCCGGAAAGTTTTTATCAAGATTGGCCGGGTTGGTCAGCCTTTTTCCGACACGCTCAAGAGAAAACTCCTCCCCACGCGGAAACCTAAACCGAAAACGCCCCCAAACTGAGGGCGTTTTTTTATTTTATTGATTTTTCTTTCTTAATCAAATTCATTACTTCTCAAAATCTTCATTTCTTTTTTTCCAATTTTAAATTTGCTATTACTTACAATTATCTTTCTATAATACTTATTTCTCGCTTTCTTTCTTCCCCCAATTGCCTATACTTTCCATCGCGCGCAGAATTTCAATCGGCAAAACAAAGACCACGGTATTTGATTGATCTGAACTTAAATCATTGATTGATTGCAAAGTTCTGAGATGCAAAGCACCTTGCGATTTACTAAGCATTTCCGCCGCTTTACTCATATTTTCCGCAGCTTTAACTTCACCCTCCGCTTTAATGATCACGGCGCGCTTTTCTCTTTCCGCTTCAGCTTGTTTGGCGATGGTGCGTTCCATTTCTTCCAGCAAAGAGACATCTTTCAATTCCACATTATCAACTTTTATCCCCCATGGATCAGTGGCTTTATCAACTATGCCACGGATTCTGTCCGACAGTTTTTCTCTTTCACTCAGAAGTTCATCCAATTCCACTTCCCCCACAACATTACGCATGGTGGTTTGTGCCAACTGCGATACGGCATAATAATAATTTTCCACTTCCAAAACCGCTTTGCTGGCATCGGAAACTTTGTAATAAATCACCGCGTTTACTCCCACGGAAATATTATCTTTGGTAATGGCCTTTTGATCCGGAACATCAACAGCTTTTACGCGCAGATCAACCTTGGTCATACCTTGAAAAACCGGGACAATAATACGCCAACCGGGATCAACCATACCGGTAAATCGGCCCATGGTAAACTTCACGCCTCGTTGATATTGATTAACTTGTCGCAAACTGATCAAAAGAATAAACAAAACGATTCCCACTAAATAATACATAGATTTGCTTGTTTAATTGTAAATATATGAATAATTTATGATAATTCTTCACGAATCCGACGCATCATGGTTAGATAAAATTCCAAGTTGTTCAAAGTGGCCAAACGCTGAGCCAGACTGTCTTCGGTTACGAACAAATGTCGCAAATACGCTTTTGAATAATTTCTTAATTCGGAAAACTCACTCTCCGCGTTTATCGGCGATGTGTCAAATTTGAATTTTTCCGCCTTGGCGTTGGCGGTTTGGTAAAATCCCTTGCCCGCATCCAAAATTCCGTTTTTGATTTTGCTGAAATTATATAATCTTCCATGTCTGGCTTCGCGAGCCGGAATCACGCAATCAAACATATCCACGCCTCGCTTTACCGCTTCCACGATTTGATGAGGATACCCCACTCCCATTAAATATCTCGGTTTATTTTCCGGCAAAGCCGGTACCGTATAGTCCAGAACTTGATACATTTCCCGCTCACTTTCTCCCACGGACAAACCGCCGATAGCGTAACCGTCAAATCCAATCTTTTGCAATTGTTCAGCGCTTTGCAACCGCAAATCTTGTTCCAAGCCTCCTTGAACAATGGCGAAAAGCAATGGTTTTTTCTTCTCATTTTTACAATACTTTTGGCATGCCTTTTTACTTTGCTCCGCCCATTCCGTTGTTAAAGCGATTGATTTTCGCAAATAGTTCCGTTTCGCGGGGATTTCCACGCATTCATCCAACACCATCATAATATCCGAGCCAATCGCCGTTTGAATACGGATGGAATCAGCCGGAGTCATATTAAATTTTCGTCCGTCAATATGCGAATTGAATTCTATGCCCGTGGCGGATATTTTCCTGATACGAGCCAAGGAAAAAACTTGAAATCCGCCACTATCGGTCAAGATCGGTTTTCGCCAACCCATGAATTCATGCATACCTCCCAATTTTTTAATTTCCTTTTCGCCGGGACGCAACATTAGATGATAAGTATTGCCGAGGATAACTTCGGGCGCCAATTTCTCCAATTCAGTCACGGCAATCGTTTTCAAGCTGGCCTTGGTGGCTACGGGCATAAAAGTAGGAGTTTGAACAATCCCGCGACGGGTTTTTAATTCGCCTCTACGAGCCTTATTTTTACGATTTAAGAGTTTATACATAAGGAAATGAAGCATTATATTGTTAAATGAATTTTAGCTTAAATCAAAGCAAAAAGCAAAGGCCGCTTCTTGTGAGAAGCGGCTTTGATTTAAACGGCCATGGCCATTTCGGATTGATGCCATATCTGCTTTTTTTCGCAGGATACGGCGGGATTGTTCGCGCAGGGAAATTCGCCCGTAAAAGCGAATTTCAATCTGCAATTACGACATTCCGAGGGACGCGAAGATAGTTCGCTTTTTTCGCGTTCCCTTATTTGCAATAACAACTCTAATCTTGACATGGGAACCCCCTTTTGCGAAATGGTTATTCAATTTATGATTGATTATTTTTGTGCCACCACATCCGAAGCCGGATTCAGATAAGATAAACCTTCCACCGGATGCATATCCAATTCTTCAATTTTTTCCATCAGCGCCACGGATGAACGCAATTCAACAGCCTTAATTGACAATTTTTCATTTTCCACGCGCAATTCATTGATTTGTCTTTCCAAATCGCGCACTTCAAATCCCTTGGCCGCGATAGTATTGATCTGCACCAAATACACGCCGATTGATACCAAAGTAACCAGACCTAAAAATACCCAAAAAAGATTTTTGAGCTTTTTCAGATTGGCTAAACTGAAATTTTTAACTTTATTAAAAATTCGGCAAGTGTTGTTGCAATATTTAGTCATAAGAAAATGATTATTCGCCTACCGGCGGGGCTTTATTTGGAGGCGTTAAACGCTACTCTATCTTTATACTCGGCTTTTTTACCGTTGTTCCAACGGTTCACCGGAGAAAGATATCCCACCACGCGAGAATAGATTTCGCACTTTTGGCGTTTTAATTCTTGAGCTGACATAAGATTAATATTAATTTGAATATTTAATCTGTAGTTTTTAATTTGACAATGTGGCGCTTTGGGCGCAAAGGAATATAGGGAAGAAAACAAGCCCTAAAGTCACAGGCTAAGTGCCGGGGAACATTCAGCCGGCGACAGCATATTACCTTTGCGCCCTTTTTCGCAATAAAAAAATATTAAGTGCACCACAACCTAATATTCACATATAAAATGCAGACTCCGAGGAGAATACTGAAAACTTACCGTCTTGCTTTGAGTTTGGCGAATTGTCAGCTGAATGTCGGGGAACAATCAGACGGCAATTCCGCGTTTATTACTTCGTCTAAGACTGAAACTTGCAATATTCTCATCCGCAAATCAAATCATCTGCATTTTACATTTAAATATTAAAAATATCCTTGCCAGGGCGTAAAGAATAAGCGGTAATTTCGTGCTGTTTGAATTTACCAAGATTGACAGCCTCAGCCGTCAATAAAGTATAAAATCCAACAGACTTATAAAATGAAAAAACCTTTTCTCCACACCCTGACCGCAAATCACACACAGCGAGATTAACTTGTAAGAGAGACAAGCATGATTCCCTTACAGCTTCTCCGCCTTACGATTAATCTCAATGTTTGGCCAAGGCGCATAAACAATATACTCCGATTTCTATGCTTTTGCTTTGCCATGATCGGCAGTAAAAAACCGCTAATCTAGTACGAAGTAAAAACACATGAGAGAAAACCGGTACCGCTCACACGCCCTGAACGCAAATCACATTTTTTAAAGTACTCTTGCCGTAAACAGATATTCAATTGATTATTGACTAAATTATTTCCGCCACTCGCAGTTTGGCCGACCGTGCTCGTGGATTTTCGGAAATTTCTTCTTCACTGGCCGTTATCGCTTTTTTAGTGACTCTTTTCAGACTTGCCCGATGATCACAGCGACATTCAGGGATTTCTTTGGGACAGATACAATCTTTACTTTGTTGTTTGAAATATTGCTTAACGATCCTATCTTCCAAGGAGTGAAACGAAATAATCGCTATTCTACCTCCCTGAATTATTACTTGCTCAGCTTGTCGTAAAACGCTTTTCACATTTGCCAATTCGTCATTTACTTCTATTCTCAAAGCTTGAAATGTTTTAGTGGCAGGATGAATCTTACTTTTTCCCTTTAAAACAACACTTTCAATTAACTCGGTTAAATCCTTAGTGGTAACGAAAGGTTTTTCTTTTCTCCGACCGACAATCGCTTGAGCTATTTTTCGCGCTCGTGGCTCTTCACCATATTCTCGCAATATTTTTATTAAATCCTTTTCCGAATAATTATTTAAAATATGTTCCGCCGTCAGCCCGTTCAGATCCGGCGAAAATCTCATGTCTAACGGTTCAACCATCTGAAAACTAAATCCCCTGCCCCTTCTCGCGAGCTGATCTGAAGAAAGCCCCAAATCAAGTACAATGCCGTTAATTTGTAAATTTTCTTCAACATATTTATTTAATATTTGTTTTAAATTGGTGTATGAATCATGAACCGGAATAAATCTGGTTCCATAATTTGTTAAGAATTCACGGGCTTCGCCCAAAGCTTCTTTGTCCCAATCAATACCGATTAATTTGCCCTTCGGACCGGTCTTTTCCAAGATCGCCTTGGCGTGACCGCCCGCACCCAGCGTGCCATCTATATAATTTTGATTGGCGCCGGGATTTAAATATTGGATTACTTCACTTGTCATTACCGATTTATGAATTGACACATTATTACCAGATGAACATTAATTCTAAAATTTGAACAAGTTTTTTCATAAGAGAGGCTATTTAAGTATTTTGTAATTTAAGTTAAATTCCCAGTTCTCCCAAATGTTCGGCGATTTCATTGCTTTGCTTTTCAGTATCTTTCTTGTATTTTTCCCATTTTACTTCATCCCAGATTTCCAATCTATCATACAAACCGGCAATAACCGCTTTTTTTCCTATTTCCGCGAATTTGCGTAAATATTCGGGAATCATTATTCTACCTTGTTTATCAAGTTGAACATCCATAGCTCCGGCTAACATCAATCTGGCAAAAGCTCTGGTATTGGCTTGACTGAAAGGAAGTTCAGAAAGTTTTTCAGCCAATTTTTCCCATTCCTTTTTCGTGTAAATAAATAAAGAATTGTCCAAACCGCGCGTAACCACCGCTCCCCTTGCCAAAGCCAAGCGAAATTTGACCGGCACGGCCAGTCTTCCTTTCGCGTCCAAGGAATGATTGTATTCTCCTATAAACATATTTTTTCATGCGCCGGGTTATAAAATAAAAATAAATGTCCACAAAAGTGTAAAGACATTTATTTCACCACAATTCCCCACTTCTATTTACCACATCTCCATCATAACCCACCAATCTCCAATTGTCAATAATATTTATCCACAAAAACCAATTATAAAAAGCAAGGATATTTCCTCGCTTTTAAGTTAGATAAAGCATTGGCGTAATGTACATTGATCTTGACCAACGCGTCTATCTTTTGCTTTTCAAACAACGCCACTTCTTTTTCCAGCTCTGTTTGCTATCCATAATCATTTTTCCTTCTTGTTAATACTGGACAAGATACTATCAGCTTCCGCCTGAGCAAGTCGCTTCTTTAAACGATCAATTTCTTTTTCCAGTTTCACCATCTCCTTTGTGGTTGTACTATCTTCCACCAGATTTTCCGAGTCTTCTTGTAACCTTTTCAATATCCGTCTTTTGTTGTTCAAGCGCTTTTCCAAAGACTCAGCCGTATTTTCCTCTTCATCTTCAAAATCCTTTTCAAACCCCTTTCTGAGCACGGGATAGAGATACTTATAAAAAACCACACCGATGATCACAATCACCAAAAGATAAAAAAGTAACTGAGCGAACATGAGCACCCTCCTTGCTTGCCGAGATCAAATAAAAAGGAACAAGAATAGTATTTTTTATCATAATTTAGCCCAAAAAGCAATTCTATCTTAAAATCTATAAATATTTCAAATATATTATCTAATTTTAGATAAATAAAAAAACGGAGAAATTTCCCCGATTTATTCAACTGCAACCTATCTTCACCATATTAACGATAAAAACGCTTTTTCCCAAAGAAACATATTCCATACATTTTTCAAAAACCTATTTTTCCAGCTGAAAAGATCAATACTGAAAAGAATAATTCCCAAAACATGTGTCGCCGAAAAAAGTATCGTTAGCACCAACAACCAAATTGGCAATGAAGCATAAGAAAGAACAAATGACACCACAATCAAAGCCTACACTATACCGAGAAGCAAGCTTAATGCTACTGCAAATTCTCAAACCTCATAATCTTTTTTTTGCTCAGCCATTCTTTTTCACCTCCAGCAAGTATTTTTCCCAAAAAAAGATATGGAAAATATTCATAACAAGACCTTGATTTACTTGGAAAGATTTTGGGAGCATGTAAACCTGTCCCAGCATATGAAACATCATCAACAGCACGAAAACAGCGAGTGGCGTTTCAAATGAACTGGGCGATTTGATTAATAGCACACAACCTCCCAACATAAGCAAACCGCTCAGCAAAAGACTGATTAAAGAGCTTATCTCCAATTTCTTTTACGCTTTTTCCAAAGTGGTTTTTAAAGGTTCGTTCATTTTTCCCTCCAATTCCATCTCCTATGTTATATTGGGTTTACTCCCATATTTGGGAATAACAATATTACTCTTTTTGGTTTTCGGCATTTGTTCAATCGCTTTTTGCCAAACCTTGGCCAGTTTTTCATCTTCCGGTAAATCCAACCACTTTTTTTGCAATTTAACACCCACCACTTTTATTTTCAAAGCATATGCCAAAGTATTGGCGGTAGCCACGCCTATTCTCAAAGCGGAAAATTGACCGGGGCCCGACACGACAAAGACAGCTTTTAAATCGGTCAATTTATTTTTTTTCTTATTTAATATTTCATCTATAGTTTTTAAAAGCAATTCAGCCTGTGAATACGGCTTATTTACTTCTTTAACGCAAAAACTTTCCTTATCTCCCAAGGCCAAGGAAAATTTATCATTTTGTTCGATGGATACAAGAATATACATAATTTTCATACATTATTCATAGTACGCAGATCAATAATCAAATATTTTGAGGCATTTATTGTTCAGCAATATATAAATAATGTTTCCTGAAATGGTACCCCCAAGGGGAATTGAACCCCTGTTTTCAGCGTGAGAAGCTGATGTCCTAACCACTAGACGATGGGGGCTCTATTCATCTTCTCGCAATTCCTTCATTTTATCAACCACAATTATATTTTTCTCATTTTCCAAAATATCCATTAAAAATCTATCTTCAATATCTTTGCGCAATTGATATTCCACATTATCCAAAATCGTATAACGAATCGCTTTATTGCTTTCCTGTTCCAATTCCGCCAAAACCTCTCCGATTCTATCTTTTTTCAATTTTTTCCCTATAATCAAAAGATCCGTATTGGCTCTTTCGTCTTCCACGAAAACTCCGCTGAGCGCCAAATACTTCACATCACCGTATCGCTTGATTTTTTCCACATACTTTCGTTCCACTAGAACTTTCCCCTTGGCGAATAAATTCAGCAAATCTTGATGAAAAATATTTTTCGGATTTAAATAATAATACTTTTTCGCATTAAAAGATTTCTTGGGGCCTGCGGCCGGCTTTTCGCTTTCAGATTCTCCTTCCTCTTTTTCAAGCTTGTTTTTTTTCTGTTCAGCCTCGGTCAAAATCAATTGCAATTCCACCAAATTATTCAATTCCCTGCGCACCGAATTGATCAAAGCTCCCGTAATTCTGGTCAATTCACGCACATAATATCTTTTTTCCGGATTTTCCAAAAACAATTGCATTAATTTTACTCTGGTTTTTGAACCAAATAATTGTTCAAACATATATATTTTGTTGTTC
This sequence comes from uncultured Gammaproteobacteria bacterium, assembly GCA_964486065.1. Taxonomy (GTDB): domain Bacteria; phylum Patescibacteriota; class Patescibacteriia; order UBA11705; family JABHMO01; genus CAZAKN01. The sequence continues at coordinate 110,443 of CAZAKN010000001.1, forward strand.
AGAAGCGTTATTTACTTCAATTTCTACATATAGTATAATAAATGCAAATCAAAATGTAGTCAAATTACTCAATTTGAGAACAATAATTTTGTCAAGATTATATGGAAAACAAATTTGAATTATCTCTGAATGAAATTTACCGCCACGGCAAACACGGCCACGATTCCTACCTTTGCGAAGACTTTATCATCTACCCCGAAGGAAAGGAAAAGCACGGCGGTTTTGTTTTTGGCTTAATTGAACTGCGTGCCACTCCGATTAAACACGCTGAATTGATCACTCGCACCATCATCAACTCCTTGAAAGACGAATACTACAATCAAATCAATGCTTCGCCCGATCCGAACAAATTAAATTTGGAAGCCGTTTTTGAACACGCTTTGCAAAAGACCAATACTTCAATCACCGAACTTTTGGAAATCGGACAAGCTAGCTTAACATTAAAAAATCTTAATTATGTTATCGCCGTGGCAAAACAGGAAAATGATGATTCCGCATCCATATATTTAACTCAACACGGCTCCACTTTCGCTTACTTACTTCATCCGAATAAAGAAAGAAAATACAAACCTTTCAATATAATTGAAAAAGATGTCAAAACCGAAAGCGATTTACATGATGAAATTAAGATTTTTTCATCAACTTTGGCCGGTAGCATTGGCAAAAAAGATGTTTTCTATTTGGCTACGGAGAATTTCAACACTTTTATTTCTGCCAACAAAGTCGCGGACAGCTTAAACAACTTCACCTTACAAGAAGCTCAAGAACATTTGAAACATTTGGTTAAAAAAACCGACCATGACTCATACATGACGCACGCGTCCATATTTTTAAATTTAAAAGAAAAATCACTTGCTTCCGCGGAAGCGGTTTCCAAAGAATCCATAGACAGACTAATCACCACCAAACAAGCGACTGAAAAATTTTTATCAAACGGTTTCAGTTTCAATATTAAATCTTACACCAAGTCAATCACGGAATTTTTCAACAAAACCGCCCGAAAAATCGGCTTTAATTTAAAAAACCGAAAATCCTCGCCAAATGATGGTAATGCTCTGATCAAACAAGGTAAAAGCGTTATTCGCTTCGTGCAAGTAATCGTTACCAAAGCTCCCGCCATGCTGAAAAGCGGTTTTTCACAAGCCGGTCGTCATGTCAATAAAAAAAATTTAAATAAAACTTTACGCGCGTCCGGTACGGCCATTAAAAAATCTCGCGATAAAGTTAAATCATTACACAGAGTCAATATCGGGATTTTAATCGGAATCTTGGTGGTTGTGGTTTTATTTATCCTCGGTATCTTCTGGGTTCAAAAACATAATGAAGAAAAACAGGTAGCCGAAGCTTATCAAAATGAAATCACTTCAATTGATCAAATGATCGGCAACGCGGAAGTCAAACTGATTCAAAAAGACGAGCCAGGAAGTTTAAAACTGCTAAAACAAGCTGAAGAAAAAATCAAATACTTACCACAAGCCACGGAAGAACAACAAGCTAATTTTGAAAGATTAAACCAATTGGCCGGCAATTTGCAAAACAAGCTTTTGCGCATAAAGAAGGTAACGCCACGATTGATCACGGAAATAAAAGCTAATGAACAAAAAGTAACTCCGATTTCCGTGGGTAAAACGGAAAATGAAATTTTAATGTCTTACGGAGAAGACGCTGTTATCAGTTATGATCTTGAAGGGAAAACCTTGTCCGCTCCATTACCGGGAAACCATGGAGAAATAGTTCATACGGCTTCCGATGAAGATTCAGCAGTTTATATTACCGCAGCTCGCGACGCTTTGCTTTACAATAAAGCCAATAATTCCTTAGATAAAAAATCCATCAATTGGGGAAATTTAGGGATAACCAATATAGCCCTTTTCAACGACAATCTTTACGCTTTGGACAGTGAGCAAGAAATGATTTTCAAATACGCCAACACCGGCTCAGGCTGGAGCGGTCAACAATTCTGGCTTAAAAACAAAGGCACCGCCAATTTATCACAAACGGTTGATCTAGCTATAGACGGAAATATTTATGTTTTAACGACCGACGGCAAAGCTTATAAGTTTTTCAGTGGTAAACAAGAAGAATTCGCCTTAAATCAAATAGAACCACCACTTAAAAACGCTAACGCAATTTACACGCAAAATGAAGAGGACAATCTTTATGTTTTGGAAGGTTCAAGCAAACGCTTGGTTGAATTTGATAAATTCGGTCGTTTCATCGGTCAATATCAATTTGATTCATTAACCACCCCGATTCAAGACGGCATACTTGGTGGCAACACTTTTTACTTCACTTCCGGCGAAAAACTTTACTCCGCCAAATTGGAATAGCGAGATAAACCGCAAACTCAATTAGAATAAAAAAATTCCCGTTTAAACGGGAATTTTTTATTAAGAAGTGAATTATTTAAGATCAACTGAAGCTCCGGCTTCTTGCAATTTCTTTCTGATTTCTTCCGCTTCTTCCTTTTTAACTTTTTCTTTAATAACCTTGGGAGCAGCTTCCACCAAATCTTTGGCTTCTTTCAATCCCAAACCGGATACTTCTTTAACCACCTTGATAACGGCGATCTTATTGTCTCCGGCACCTGACAATTCAATGTCAAATTCGGATTTTTCTTCAACAGCTTCCACATCACCACCTGCGGCCGGTCCTGCGGCTACTGCTACCGGAGCAGCGGCGCTTACGCCGAATTTATCTTCCAAAATTTCCACCAATTCAGCCAAATCCATTACAGACATTTTTTCAATCTCTCCAACCAGAGATTTGAATTTTTCAGGAACGGCTACTTCCTTTTTTTCTTCTTTTGCTTCTGCTTGAGGAGCATCTGTCTTTTTTTCTTCAGTCATATTATTTTTTTAATTATTAATATTTTCAATTATTATTGTTTGGTGTCTTTAATGGCGTTCAAGACTTGCACCAATGAACGCAAATTTCCTCCCATGACATTGACAAACCCGGAAATCGGAGCTTTGAGTGATCCGACCATCTTCGCCAAAAGTTCTTCTTTGCCCGGCAAATCCGCCAATTTTTTCAATTGTTCAACACTCACCGACTCCCCTTCCATAACTCCGGTTTGGAAATTTATTTGTTCATGTTCTTTGGAAAACTTTTTAATAATCTTAGCGGGCAGAACTTCATCATCTTGACTGATTGCTATCCCCAGACTACCTTGTAATGATTTGATATCAATATCTTCAATACCATTATTTTTCAAAGCCAAGCCCAATAATGTTTTTTTGATAATAAAGAAATCAATGTTTTCTTCTCTCAATTGTTTACGCAAATCCTCGGATTCAACCACTGTTAAACCGTCATAATTGGCCACCACTGCGGATTTGGCTGATTTTAATTTTTCAATCAAGTCATTTACGACTTGCTCTTTAAATTGCTTACTTTTAGCCATATTTTGTTATTTTATTGCTAAATTTAAATAAAAAATATCTGCTTCCGCAGACATCAAAATATTTAGAAATTATTATTTTGCCTAGGCGGGAAATTAAGCTATTCAGCACCCACTGTCTACGGTAAATATTGTTGAAAACAGTATAATATTTTTTTTAATAACTGTCAAATACCCTCACGAAACACGGAATCTAAAACTGTAACGAAGCAAACGAGAGATGATTAAAAACCATAATCTGTGAATTTTTCCTCTTCCTATGCTTTACTTGTCAATCAATCTAACCAACTTTTCGGCTTGTTTTTCCCAAGTGAATTTTTCCATTGCGCGAGATTTACCATATTCCCCCATTTCTTCAGCTTTTTCTTTATCGCTCAGTAATATAATCAGAGCGTCAGCGATTTCCGTGGGATTATGAGGATCCACCAAAATCCCGCTTTTCCTATCAGCCACAGCCTCGGTCGCGCCACCTTCATTTCCCGCTACCACCGGCTTACCATACAAATTAGCTTCCAGATAAACTATGCCGAAACCTTCAATATCACCGTTTTTCAATATTCTTGAAGGCATCACGAAAACTTCACATGATTCATACAATACCGGTAATTCAAAATCCAAAATATCATCAAAAATTATGACATGATCTTCCAGACCGTAACTACCGACCAATCTTTGCAAACTATCCTGTTCCGGTCCTTGTCCCACCAGAATACAATACGCATTAGGAACTTTTTCAACCACTTTTTCCATGGCGGCAATTAATTTATCCTGTCCCTTTCTTTTTATAAATCTACCAACACACAGAATCAAGCTTTTACCGTGAAGATTAAATAAATTACGAAAATTTTGCAATCTTCCTTCCGTTACCTTTTCATATTGAATATTGGCGCAAGGATAAATGATTTCAGTTTTTTCTGCGACTTGCGGATCTATTTTTTTTAAAATATTTAAAGTGCTTTGACTGTTGGAAACAATTGATTCCGCGTTTTTGATTATTTTTTTTGTCAACCAAAATTTTCTTTTTGTAACCCCGGCCAAAGCCGCGTCCAAACCGTGAAATGAAACAATATACGGAATATTGAAAAGCTTTTTAAGAATCAACGCCACCGTTCCCACCGGCAGAACATGCGTTACTATCAATTTTTGTATTTTTTCCATTTTAATCAATCTGTATGTCTCCCGTAATATCGGCAACCATTCGGGACAAAACGCGCACCATTTATTCATCAGATTTTTACGATAAATAATATAATTTTGATGCTGATCAAAATCCAAAGAATCATCAGCCTCAGGCGCCAAAACCACTAAATCTTGACCAGGCAAATTTTTATTCAAATTAGCCCAATAATTCGCCACTCCTCCAAACATCGGCGGATAATCAATTGTTACCAACATGGTTCTTTTCATACTTGAGTTTTATCTTTATGCCTGAGTAAAGTAATAAAATATTGCAAATCTTCTTTGGTGTACCCTTTTATTATATACAAACTTAACGCATAAACCAATGCTCCAAGAAGTATCAAAACCATAAAATTCCAATCATACCAAATCAGCAACCCGTAAATAACGACCACCATTAAGCCGGCTGAAAATATGCTTTTGAAAAAAATTTTCAATAAATATCTTTTACTGTAAGGAATAATTTTCCTAGCCACCCATAAACTCATGATAAATAAAGTGAAATGACTGATCAAAAAAGCTGAAGCCGCTCCAACATAACTCCAAGCGGGAATGAAAAACGCGTTTAAGATAATATTGATTATCATGGTTCCTCCCACCAATTTCGCGTTTGTTACCTGTTTATCGCAACCGTTCAATAATGAGCCTAAAGGAAAATTTAAAAAAACAAAGATTATTCCCGCCATGAGTATTTGTAAAGGTAAAACAGATTCCAAATATTTATCAGTGTACAATGATAATAATACCGGCTTAGCCAAGACCGCTACACCGGCGCCTATCGGCACCGAAATAATTGTTAAAAACATCATACCACGATCAAAAGTTCTTTTAAGTTGAATTTTATCACTGATAAACAAATGGCTGAAAGCCGGAAAAATCGCCGCCGCCAAAGCCGCCGGCACGAATTGTAAAGCAAATGGAATTTTCATGGCCACATTGTAAATGGCCACAGCCGTGTCTCCCATCAATTTTGATAAAATAACACTGTCAATATAACCATAAATTTTACTAAAAATAGCAATCAAAGCAAATGGCCACCCCACGATAAATAAAATCTTTAACAAATCTCCGCGCCAAGCCAAGCGCAACTTAAAATCCAAAACCTTTCTAACGGCTACATAAGCGAACACAACCGTAAACGCGCTGGCTGCCAAAAACGGTAACATTAAATAAATTAATGGCATTTGTAAGTAAAGGATTATCAAACCGGATATTACGATAATCAACTGATTGATAACTATACCGATTGCTTCATATTTTAAATTTCGGCGACCACGAAAAGCTCCCCAGAATGTAACCGCCAATTGATCAAAAATCATAATTAAACCAGAAATATAAACCAAATTTTTGGTAATTTGCGGATATCCGAGCAAATTAATGGTTAAAACAATCAGCAAATAAACCACGAAACTGAAAACTATTTTCGCGGAAATTACTCCGGATAAATATTTATCAGCTTTTTCTTTGAATTTAGCGGACTCTCGGATTAAAGCTTGAGTTAAGCCTAAATCCGTAAATACCGAAAACATTGTGGTGAATCCCAAAGCATAAGTGTATTTCCCCAAATCACCGACTTCCAAAAAACGCGCCACCATCACAAAATAAAAAAAAGACAAAATTTTTTGCCCGATATACGACGCGGTCAGATAAAATGCGTTTTTTGTTACGGATTTCTCAGTCATATTGTTTGTAAATTATACCAACTTTAGCTAAATTCAGCAATGGAATATGTGTATATTAGGCACAAAAATATTACACTTGACAATAATGTTTAATTAATGTAATGTTAGATGTTGTTATTTTAACCTAAAATGGAGGTTCTAATGGAAGCTCAAAAAAACGGTTTTTTTGATAATTCCACAGTGCACGGCATTGCCGCCTCGCTGTTCATGATTATTTTGATAATTTTAACCGCGGGGAGCATTTTCAGCTACTCCGAGAAAAAACACGAAAAGTGCCCACTAGATCTGAAAGTTTGCATCCAGAACGGCAAAGTTAGTTTCTTGGAACCGCTGGACAAAGCCTATGAAGGCAATGAGCCACAAGTGATCCAGGAAAACTTTCGGTTAACTCGGATTAACGAAAAAGTCGGCTACAAGTTCCGCTGGCATGATCGCGTGGTGGAGCTGAACAAAGATGGCATTTTCCAATGTTCATTGGATCATGCCACCATGGCCAACTCCATGCCTTGCACTCGCCGAGCGAAAAAACTCTGCGATGTTACCATGACTGGCTTCATGGGAGGGTGCGTGCATTTCAATGCACACGACCATTCAGGCAATCTTGCGTCAGATGAAAACACCCCGCCCTAAACTCTTTTCAAAACAACGCCCCCAGTAAATAACGAGGGGCTTTTTTAATTCACAAAAAATTCTCCGCTATTGGCGGAGAATTTTGTATATAAGAAATTATCTTTTTTTCCATTGCGGTGCTTTTCTGGCTCGCTTAAGTCCGGGTTTCTTTCTTTCTTTTTTGCGAGGATCTCTGGTCAAGAATCCGGCTTTTTTCAAAGGTTTGCGAAAATTAGGATTCAATTGGATCAAAGCTTTGGCGATGCCGTGTCTGGCCGCTTCCGCTTGTCCGTTAACTCCGCCACCCATAACTTTTACGCTGATATCAAGTTTACCGTCTTGTCCCACGATTCGCACGGCGTTCAACAAAACATCTTGCAAATCCGGCGTGGGAAAATATTTTTTATAATCTTTTTGATTAACATTCACGTCTCCATTGCCCTTTTTAAACACTCTAACCTGCGCAACCGAAGTTTTGCGTTTGCCTACCGCGTATAAATATTCGTTTTTCTTTTTTTCATCCTTTTCTTCCGATTTGCTTTCTTGTTGTTCCGCTACCGCGGGGGCTTTTTCCTTGGTTTCAATTGTTGTCTTTTCTTCAGCCATAATTATTTATTATCAACGAATTTTAATCTTTTAATCATTTGATTTCGTAATTTGTTTTTAGGTAACATATGATAAACCGCGTTCCAAAGTAAAAATTCCGGCTTTTCTTGCAACTTTGTCTTCATTACGGTTTCTTTTAATCCGCCGGGATAACCTGAATGACGATAGTATTTTTTTTGTTCCATTTTTTTCCCTGTAACTTTAACTTTATCGTAATTAACCACTTCCACCACATCACCCAAATCCAAATTCGGCTGAAATTCAACTTTATGTTTACCTCTCAGCAAAGTGGCAATCTCGGTGGAAAGTCTTCCCAAGACTTTTCCTTCAGCATCAATTTTATGTGTTTGTCTTTGCATATTAAACTAATTCAAGTAAAGCCATCGGAGCATTATCTCCTGAACGGCGTCCCAATTTAATGATTCTGGTATATCCACCCGGTCTTTCTTGATATTTAGGACCGATTTCTTTCAATAATTTCTTAACCGCCTTTTCATCGTAAAAATATTTATTCAAAGTTTGCTTATTGGAATAGTTATCTTGTTTGCTTAAAGTAATATATTTTTCCACCACCGGTCGCAATGCTTTTACTCTGGCTTCCGTAGCTTCCACTTTTCCGTGAATAACAAAATCAGTGGCCAACCCTCGCAATAAAGCTTTTCGCGGAGCAACTTTTAAACTCAATTTTGGAGTTTTCATTCTATGTCTCATATCCGGTGATTAATATTCGCTTATTAAAATTATTTATTCTTTTTTCTCTCCGGCCAATAAGTTAAAATGGTCCATTAAAATACCTGTTGCTTGTTGAACCGCCTCTTCCGGAGTAATTGTACCGTCTGTTTCAATTTCCATTTCCAATTTATCATAATTGGTGATATCACCCACACGAGTCGGAACCACTTTCATACCCACATTATTTACCGGGGAGAACAAAGCGTCCACCAAAATCGTGCCTATTTCAATATCTTCTTTACTTCTTTCTTCAGTCGGCAAATAACCTCTTCCCTGTTGGACCGTAATTTCCATGGAAAGTTTGGCTTTAGCGTCGGTTAAATCGGCTATTACCAAATCGGGATTAACAATTTCCACATCACTGTTTTTTTCAAAGTCAGCCGCTGTTACTTGTTTTTTCCCTTCAGCGTTTAATGATATTTTAACCGGTTCAGAACTGTGTACTTTCACGCGTAATCCTTTCAGATTCAAGCAAATCGCCAAAACATCTTCTTTAACATTATCAATGGTTGAGAATTCTTGTTGCGCTCCATCTATTTTAACAGCGGTAACCGCCGCGCCGGGTAAAGATGACAAAAGTACTCTTCGCAAAGCGTTACCAATAGTCGTGCCGTAACCGAAATAACATGGCTCAACGACCAAAGTGGCTTTATTGGGTTGTTTTTTATCAGCTTCGTAAGAAATTTTTGATGGCAAAAGTAACTTTTCCATAATTTTATTTTTATTTTTTATCTTGAATAAAACTCAGTTATCAATTTTAAATCATAACCGGCAGGTCGTTTAACAATGTCGGGTTCACCGATTACCGTTACTGATAAATCTTTAACATCCATAGCCAACCATTCAGCCAATTCATGATTTTTCAATCTTTCTTTCAAATCAATGAATACCGGCATTTCCAAACTCTTTTCACTAATAGTTATTTTATCCTGCTTTCTGACTTGGTATGAAGGAATATCCAACTTTTTTCCGTTTATTAAAAAGTGTCCATGACTGACCAATTGTCTGGCCAAATCACGACTTTTGGCGAATCCAGATAAGTACACAACATTATCCAATCTTCTTTCCAGTAATTTGTATAAATTCTCACCGGTATCACCTTCTTGATTAATTGCTTTATCAAAATAATTTCTGAATTGCTTTTCCAGCAAACGATAAGTCTTCTTGGCTTTTTGTTTTTCTCTAAGCTGAGTTCCGTAACCAGTCAAACGACGATGGCTACCTTGTTTGGGGCCATGCACGCCAGGAATATAGTTACGCTTAACCATGGCGCATTTAGAGCTGTTACAACGATCACCCTTAAGAAACAGCTTAACGCCTTCTCTTCTACATTGTTTACATTTATTCTCTAAATTTCTAGCCATATTTATACTCTTCTTGGTTTCCGTTTCCTACATCCATTATGAGGAATCGGAGTTACATCTTTAATTGAAATCACATTTAAACCATTAGCGTTCAAGGCTCTTACCGCTGATTCTCTACCCATTCCTACGCCTTTTACGAAAACCGAAACATCACGCAAACCATATTCTTTGGCTTTTTCCACCGCTGTTTTAACGATTATACTGGCCGCGAAAGGAGTCGCTTTTTTAGGACCTTTAAATCCGTTGACTCCAGCACTTGACCACGCCAATACATTTCCATTTTGATCAGTCAAAGTGATAATCGTGTTATTATAAGTGGCTTGAATATACGCATTACCGATTGAAACACTTCTCAAATTTTTTCTTTTCTTTGATTTAATGGCTTTCTTGCCTTTAACCTTGGTCGGTTTTTCAGCCTTAACCGAAGCCCCAGATTCTCCTGTGGCTTGTTTATTCTCAGTTGAAACGGTTTTTTCTTCTGGCATAATAATATTTATCTAAAGTTTTCTGCTATTTAAGTTTTTTGAGCTCCCGGTTTTCTACCACTACCCAAAGTAACTTTTCTATTTCCGCGAGTAGTACGACTATTTGTTTTGGTTTTTTGGCCATGGCAAGGCAATTTCTTTGCATGACGACTACCTCTGTAAGATTTTATTTCTTTCAATCTTTTAACATTCGCCGCAATATCTCTGCGTAATGAACCTTCCACAACCAATTGTTTTTCAATAACTTCTCTTAATTTATTGATTTGCTCATCATTTAAATCCTTTACGCGGATATTCTCATCAATTTTCAAATCATTTAAAATTTTCTCCGCTGTAGTCAAGCCGACACCATAAACATAAGTCAGCCCCACGACCACTCTTTTTTCATTTGGTAAATGCACACCTGCTATTCTTGCCATAAAATTTATCCTTGTCTTTGTTTATGTTTAGCATTTTTGCAAATAACATGAACTCGCCCTTTTCGGCGAATCACTTTACAATCTTTGCAAATTTTTTTAGCTGAAGCTCTTACCTTCATATTTGAGAATTCCTTTGAAATTAATATCTGTAAACAATTCGGCCTTTGGTTAAATCATATGGGGTCATTTCCACTTTAACTTTATCCCCCACCAAAATCCTAATACGATTCATTTTCATTTTTCCGCCCAAATGAGCCGTAATCTCATGTCCGTTTTCCAGCCGGACTTTAAACGCTGTTGAGGGCAGTAGTTCTTCAACCATGCCACTCATTTCAATTAGATCTTTTTTAGCCATGTCTCAAAAAAAGTAACTTAATTATATATGATTATAGAAATATGTCAATAATAACAAATACATTATGCTTAATAGTGCATATTGTTTAATTTAAATAATAATTTTTTGCTAAATTAACTATAATTGTATTGTATTGTAAAAGTATCTGTTTTGTCAAGTTATCAACAAAACGGGTTGTCTAAATTTAGACTATCTTGCAAATAATTTTTTTAAGTCATTTTCACGCAATTCTACCACTGCCGGCCGACCATGAATGCAACTGTAAGGGTTTTCTTGTTTATCCATATCATTTATCAGAGCCTCCATTCCCCTTTCACTTAATTCGTCACCGAATTTTATCGCGCCTTTGCAGGCCATGGATTTCAAAATCCTATCAATCGGAGCTTGAATTTTTTCTTCATCCAATATATCCAATGAAATTTCCAATAAATTGCCTAAAATTTCCATCAACAATTCCTTAATATCAGAATCAACGAGAAATTGCGGAACCGCCGAAACACTAACCGTCTGTCCACTTAATAACGCAACTTCAAATCCCAACCGGTTTAACAATTCTTCGCTTTCATCCGTCAATCTGTATTCTTGTGGCGACAATTCCAAATTCTGAGGCAAAAGCAACTTTTGACTGGCCAAGCGTCCGATTTTCCATTGATCCTTCAACCTTTCATATCTAATCCTTTCGGAACAAGCATGTTGATCGTAAATTTTCATTCCATGTTCGGTTTCCACTATTATATACGCTTTTTTTACTTGCCCGACGATTTTAAACGGCTGCGCCGGGCTTTGCATGGAGGGAGTAATTTGCTCGGATTCATAAATTTCATCAATTTGCTTATTCAATTCACTAATTTCTTTATTAAAAATAACAGCCTGTTCGTTTTGTTTAATTGAAGAACCGAAAAATCCTCCACCATTTGCTTTCCCTTTGATTGAAAAACCGACTTTTTTCTCCTCGTAAAAATCAGTTTCTTGATAATTCTCTTTTTGTGTGGGAAAACTTTTGGTCAAATCATGAGAATCCAAAACCGCGGTTACCGCTTTGTAAACATTACGATACACAGCTTGCGGATCGGAAAATCTAACTTCCAACTTACGCGGATGAACATTTACATCCACCGCTTTGTTATCAATCGCAATATTCAAGATATAAACAGGAAACAAATTATTCGCAATCAAAGTGTTATAAGCTTCTTTGATCTGTTTGGCTATGACATATTCATTCACCGGACGCTCATTAATAAATAAATATTGCAATTTACGATTATTGCGGGCGATTTCCGGTTTTCCGATAAATCCATTTATACTTATCCCCTCTCTTAAAATACTTATCGGTAAAAGAGCGCGACCGATATTTTCACCCAAAACATCACTGATTCTTTTCAATGATTCTTCCGCCGGAAAATGATATATTTTCTTATTATTATGCAATAATCTCCAAGTTATTTTCGGATAACCGAGAGCAAATTTCAAAAACAAATCAACAATATGATTATATTCGGTAACCGCGGTTTTTAAATATTTTTTTCTGACCGGAATTTTCCCGAATAAATCCGAAACCCGAACCGTGGTTCCTCGTGCCACGCCGATTTCTTTGGTCTCAATTTTTCCGTCAATCAAAGATAATTCAATACCCGATAAGGATTTCTCCGTTTTACTGATTAAGGAAAATTCACTGACCGCTGAAATACTGGCCAAAGCTTCGCCACGAAATCCCATAGTCTTTATGGCAAACAAATCTTCTTGCGTATTCAGCTTACTGGTGGCGTGCTGTTCCACTGACAACAAAGCATTCTGTTTATCCATGCCCACTCCATTATCCGACACTTTTATCAAATCAATACCCCCACCCATAATTTCTATCTCAATATTATCAGCACCGGCATCCACGGAATTTTCCACCAATTCTTTAACTACTGAAGCGGGTCTTTCCACCACCTCACCGGCCGCGATTTGATCTATTAATTCTTTGGGAAGTTTTTTTATATCGTTCATATATAATCAATTTATCATGGTGTTTTTTTTAAAGCAAAAAGGCGTTTGGGAAATGTCCCCAAACGCCCCCGATGGCGTAAAGGCTTCGTTCAGCCGTTGAAAACTTCGGCTTAAGGATTACTCGCGGAGAAAACCTTGCCAATCTGGGGAGAGATTGGAATCGCAAATACCATGAATGATTTTGCCGGCAGGTTCAGACCGAACAGGGCGTGAAAAATCGCCGTCTCACACGAAAATCCAATCCTTTACCCATCTATCTATATTTTACAATTATAATATCAAGAGGTCAATCTTCAATTTGATCTTTAATTTCCGATAATTTTTTCAATGCCTCCAAAGGAGTTAAATCATTTATCTCCAATTGTTTTAAATTATCCAAAATTTTATTGTTTTCCAAATCGGCTGGATTAAACAACATGCTTTTTTGTTCAATCTTTTTTTCACTTTTTTGCAAAGCGGTTTTAGCTTCCAAATTTTTCAATATTTGATTGGCTCTGTTAATCAACTTTAATGGCAAGCCGGCCAATTTTGCGACTTCAATTCCATAACTCTCAGAAGTCGCGCCTTTCACGATTTTATGCAAAAAAACAACTTGACCTTGATTTTCGCTAACCGCCACACAATAATTCACAGCGTGCGGCAATTGTTCGACTAACTCCGTCAATTCATGATAATGCGTGGCAAACATGGTTTTAGCGCGAATATTCTCGTGAATATGCTCAATCAACGCCCAAGCAATACTCAATCCGTCATAAGTGGAAGTGCCTCTGCCCAATTCGTCAAGAATAATCAAAGATTGCGAAGTTGCGTTATTCAAAATATTGGCCGCTTCTTGCATTTCCACCATAAAAGTTGACGAACCGTCCGCCAAATTATCGGACGCTCCAACGCGAGTGAAAATGCGATCCAAAACCGCCAAATCAGCTTCTTCCGCCGGAACAAAACAACCGATTTGAGACATCAGACAAATTAAAGCTGTTTGACGCAAATAACTGGACTTACCACTCATATTGGGTCCGGTAATCAATAAGAACTCTTCTTCTTCATTCAATTGCAAATCATTGGGCACATATTTTTCCTTTTGAATTTTTTCTATTACCGGATGACGACCGGATTTAATTTTAATTTGTCCCGTTTCATTCAAATGAGGTCGGCAATAATCATTTTCCCAAGCTATTTGAGCGAATCCCGCCAAGGCGTCCAATGTGGCCAAATTATTTGCGGCGATTTGTATTTGCTTGAAATATTGGCCGATTTTTTCCACCGCTTCAATAAAAATTTGTCTTTCTAAATTGATAATTTTATCCTCAGCCCCCAAAATCTTATCTTCATATTCCTTCAATTCCGGAGTGATAAATCTTTCCGCGTTAACCAATGTTTGCTTACGAATATATTCTTGTGGCGCTTGAGCCAAATTCGCTTTACTGATTTCAATATAATAACCGAAAACCTTATTATATTTGACTTTTAAAGAATTAATTCCCGTGCGAGTTACTTCTTTGGCTTGATATTCCGCCAGCCAATCTTTTCCGCCTCTGGCTATTTTACGAAGCTCATCAAGTTGTTCATTAAACCCATCGGCGATCATGTCTCCTTCATTGATACCTACGGCAGGCTCAGCTTTGAAAACTTTTTCAATATAATCGCATATTTCTTGATGTTCTCCCAAATCTTCCATCATTTTTTCAATTATCTCAATTTGGCTTTTCAGCAAAATCGCTTTTATTTCCGGTATTTTGGTTAAACCGTTTTTTAATGAAACAATGTCCCGCGCGTTGGCACGACGACAACCGAGCTTTCCCAAAATTCTTTCTAAATCGGGAATTTCCTTCAAGGCTGTTTGCAATTTAGATAATTTATCACGATTATTTTTCAAATATTCCACTGTTGCGTGACGATCTTCTATTTGTTTCTTATTTTTAAGCGGTTGCAACAACCAACGACGCAACATTCTTCCTCCCATATTGGTCAAGGTGGAATCAATTACCGACAGAAGACTACCTTCAAATTCTCCACGCATGGCCGTTCTCAACAATTCCAAATTATGAATCGTTGATTCATCCAAAACCATATAATTTTCAAAATCATGTCGCGTAATCTTCGTAATATGATCCAGGGCGACTTTTTGCGTTTCTTTTAAATAACCGAGCAACTTCGCGCCGGCCGATATCCCCACGGATAAATTATCCACTCCGTAACTTTGTAAATTTTTTTGATGAAAATGATTCAATAAAATACTCTTTTGATTTTCATAAACTTTCAAATCAAAAATATGTTGATTCCTAAAATTATCAAATAAACTCTTGCACTCCGAGTTTTTCGACAACTCTTTGCCCAGAATTAATTCCGATGGAGCGAACCTGAAGATTTCATTTCGCAAAACATTGAAATCAAAAGTTTGCGCGATTTTAAATTCACCGGTGGTTAAATCCGCGGCCGCAAGTCCCCATTCATTTTTTTCGTTTACCACGGATACAATGTAATTGTTTTTCTTGCTTTGCAAGGCCAAATCTTCAAGTGTCGTCCCCGGAGTAACAAGTCTTGAAACTTGTCTTTTAACCAAACCCGGCCCACTCGGATCACCGACTTGGTCGCAAATCGCTACGCGATGATTAGCGTTTATCAGTTTAACCAAATAATTTTCCAAAGCATGATAAGGAACCCCGCACATGGGAATTTCATTCTCTTTTCCTTTATTTCTTGCGGTTAATACTATTTCCAAAATTTTTGATGCTTTTCTGGCATCCTCACCGAACAATTCGTAAAAATCACCCAATCTGAACATCAACAATTCATCGGGATATTGTTCTTTTACTTCAAAATATTGTTTTAGCATTGGAGTAAGTTCACGCATATTACATTATCTTATCAAATACTGTCGGAAAAACAATCTTTGACATCGTGGAAAATTGTGGTAAAAAAAACAGCTTATTTTCATACTCTGTTTCACTATAATTACTTTGAATATGAAATCGTAAAATAGCTGGTAGTAAAATCAGGATCATTACCTGATATTATATATGAATTGGAATGATTAATAATATTAACCTCACGATTATCCAAGATTTCCATAGTTCTCATCAAAATCTTCAAACAAATTGGCGAATCCAAATAATCACTATTAAATTCATCAAAAAATTTATAATTCCAATCATTAATTGCTCGTTCCGTTTCAGCATCTTTACTTTCAGCTTCATCAAAAGATAAATAATGGGAAAAATCAATGGAAGCAATCAGCAAAGAATTCTCGTCGGATTCTTTAGCAATACTTTGTGATAAAGTTTCCAAATCATTAAAACGAGAAGTGAATATCATAGGAACAATTTCAGCTTCCGGAAAATAATAATTAATATATGGAATCAATACTTTTAGAGAGTGTTCTCTGTAATATTGATTATAATCGTAATCAATATAATTATTTTCTCTAATTTTCAATAATGTTTGTTTATCAATATCAATTTTCTCAGCATTGATCTCAAAACCGGCCGGATAACTTATAATCGGCTCCCCTTGATCTTCATGATTTGGTCCGATTAAAAAAATTTTTTTTACATCTCGACAAGAAACCTTACTCATGGCTTCGGCAATCAAATCCCCCGCCAAATTATGATGCGGCACAACTAAACCTTGAGGATAGACCTTGCAATTATCTTTAATTAATGGATAGTCTTTAACCGCATTATAAAAATACACATCATTCATTGCAATATGAATGAATTCAGAACTGTCTCTAACAATCCGTTTATTTATTGTTTTGTTTTGGATTTCAAAAATATTATTATTATCAATTGGCAATAAAATAAAAATCATACCGGCAATCAATATGATTACCGATATGATTAATAATAATTTCTTCTTACTCAAGCGCATTAGTAATTGATTTTAACTTTTCCGGCATCAGAGTAATTCATAATATCAGTAGCACTCAATGATTGAATAACCGCCGGTTCGGACACATATTCACCGGGATTTAACACTTTGGCATAATAATTTAATGTTGGATAATCTTGCTTATCTTGTCCTTGATAAAGGATAAATTTAATTTTTTGCCCATCAATTTCAATCGGTCTTTTGGAATAATCAATTCGATACTTTGATAAATCATTATATTTATATAACTCTGTCATGGATTTCATTCCACTCGGTAAAAAATCAACAATTTCATATGCTCCGGCAATCGCATTTTTTTTAATATTTACATTCAATCTAACTTCAATTAAATCATCTTTATCAAATTCAGTAATTTTTTGTCCCTGCAAGTTATAATAACTTTTTTGTACTGAGACATAATCACTTGTATCCACTGTTTCAATATCAAATTTCTTATCATATTGACTTACAATACCTATTTCTCCGGAAATATTAGAAAACTGCACAGAAGCCAATTGCTCGGGATTCAACCTAAATACTTCCATTTTTCCTTTTGCCAATTCCTTATGATAAGTTTCTCCATTTATAGTAATATCAAATGATACTTCCGAAGGAATTAAATTTGGTAAAGTATTTTGCAAATAATTTAGTTTTTCCAAATTTAATAATATATCCTTGGTTTGATACCTTACCACATAATCCCAAAAAACCGGGGCTTCGGGTTTATTTAATCCTCCTCCCAACAAGGCAGCTAAAGCGGTTAATTGCATGTAATCATCTTCATCTTCACCAAAAGCAATTCTTTTGTATGGTGATAAATCTTCAACATAATCTCTCACCACGGAATCATAAAGTTCTTTAGCCAATTCATAACTACCGATTTCATAAGCGGCTAATCCCAAATACAATTTATCTTTAACCGTTAATTGTTCAACCTCGGAAAAATACTGAATCTGCAACAACACAGGCTCCTCCAAGGAAGCTAAACCATACAAAGCCATTACAATTTCATCTTGATTTGAATCGCTATTCTGCAGAAATTCATAAAAATATTTCTTCAAAAAAACCTTATCAAAATAATCAGTATTCAACGCTGCAACTCTGGCTGATAACTCAAGTTCACTGTCCGAATATGGCAATAATGAAATTCCCCCATTTTTCAATTGGTAATTAATCGCTCTTATTTGATTATTACTATTATTTTCAATTTCATAATATCTACTTAACAAATCAGAAGCTAAAACATTGGATAATTTTTGATCAACTCTTTGACCACCATACCGGCTCAATTTTCGCAAATCATAGTAATATTGTCCCATGGACTTATCAGTAATAATCAATTTCGTTTCCCCATCTCTACTACCTTGAATAATTACATCATCATTCAATTCATAAAAATCTTGTTGTTCTTTGGTTAATCTTGATTCTATGACATTAACTTTTTTCAATATAGCATCATTACCTTTTAACGATTCAAGTGAAACTTTCACATCACTTGCTCCCAATATCAATTTATCAATTTGAGCATAAGTATCCTTGTAAGCATTTGCTTGTTTTACAATCTTTTCCGGTTTAAAATCAGGCGTTTCAACAGTAAAAGAAACTTTATCCTGAGCAGATAATTCCTTACCATAGGCTCGCAATCTAAGTACGGGTTTGTCATCAAGCAAATATTCATCACTAATATCTGTCTTTACAAAAGCAGGTAAAGAAACATCTATATTATGCCAACTAATTCCCGCTTCAACATTTTCCGTAAAAGCCTTGGCGATAATTCTCCAAGAAGTTAAATTGTCAGGTAATTCCAATTCCACTTCCGCTTTTCCGTTTGCGTCGGTCGCAACATTTTTTGAAGTAAAAGCAGTGTCTTTAAAAACAGATCTAACAGTACCACCTTTATCATTGTGAACATAAATTCCATCAGCAATATAAGTATGGTATTTATCTACGGTAATGTTATAAACCGGTACAATCTCCTCAACTTTATCAATTTTTTCAATCACAACTAACTTATTATCCTTATCACGAAGCAAATCTCCAATCTTAGCGTTGCCAATCATGTCCCAGCTACCATTCAAATACACCATATGTTCCGGAGTAATTTTTAATTTATCATTAATAATATAATATCCGGATACAATATGTTTGAAAGTATTTGATACTTCACCTGAAACCAATTCTCCTGAATGCATATCTTTAAAAGTCATAATTTTATCCCCTTCAACAATATCCTCAATATTCTTCAAACTCCCATCTGCCATTAAAATCTTTGTTCCATGTAAAAAGCAACCACCACCTTCAACATTATCTTCTGTATCAGGATAATCATGTGTATGCTTATTCAAAATACTACCCGTTCTCAAATTTGCATACAAGGTTTGCAAAATACCCTTTTCAACTCGGCTAATCTTAAAAATTGCTTCGTCTACCAAATTAACACTCAAAGAGGCTTTTACCGGTTTACCTTGATTATTTTTTACGGTTACAAAAACTTTAGCTTTTTCTCCCGGCTTGTATTCATTCTTATCCGTTGATATATCAATTCTCAACTCTTTGTCTTCATAATCATAAAGAATATTCGTACCATCTAACCTCTCAAGCCAATTATTTGATTTTGACATGTGATATGTCTCCCCGTCAAAATATACTCCCGCCAAATAAACATTGGGGACATGTTCTTCTCCAAAAATAAATCTATATTCAGAATTATCAGTAACATCATATCCCATTAAGCCATTTTGCAATCGCATATATAGATAAGCATCTCTTTCATGTATCGGTGTTCTTTCATTTCCTTTAGAAAATTCCGCGACTACCTCTTCGCCTAAAGAAAAATATTCATCATCATTCATCAATTTTATTTGATATCTATTTTCCAAAAAGAATCTAGAAAAAGATTTAAATGATAGATAACCGCTAGTAGCGTCATGTCTTCCATTATCATCTTCAACCGTAACATTAACAACATATCTACCTTCCGGATCCACATCCAAATCATAAATAAATTCTCCATTTTTATTGGTAACACCTTCAAAAGTTCCTATTTCTATATCATTATATACATACTTGTATTTATCCCGAGTAACTTTATTAATATAATCATAATATTGTCCGATAACTATCTTTTGAGATTCTTTTTTGATAATTCTTCCTTTGACTTTTTTGTTTTCCGCAGGATCATAATTTCTATTTTCAGAATCAGAATAAAGATATGGGAATTTTTCTTCACCACTATTCAACTTATCAATATCCAAATCAGCCGCCAAAACTTTTATCTTAGCCTTATTGGGATTTTCTTTTTCTCGATCAAAGAAAACCCTTGAAGTCAGCTTAGCACCCAAAACTCTAACGGATACATAATCATTAATATCTGAAAATTCTTGCTGTGCCGGATCAATATATATACCATCATATCTTGGATAATGACAATTACTTGAAGAAATATCACAATCTTTGAATGTAGTATTTTTAATATAAGTCACTTGTCCTTGAGAATCTGTTTTAACAATCTCACCTTCAACTTCCAAATCCAAATTAGCCAATGGGGTTCCCTCAAAAAATGAAGCTTTAATATCAACTTTTATCGGATCTCCAGCATAAACATAATCTGCTTGCGGACTGGATTCAAATGTATAGGCTGGCTTAACATAATCTTCAACTGTTATATACTTTCCCGCATAATAAACATCATCCTTAATCAATTGCAAAGCATAATGACCGGGCAAAATCCCCTCAAAGCTTAATTTTCCTTCAAAAACACCATCTTCTCTTACATTCACTTCCTCCACCGCTGCACAAATTTCATTATTATATATATCGTAATAATTACCTGATTTACATAATTTTATTTGCATTGTATCCATCTTTTCCATTTCATCACTTCTCGGTAAAATAGTTCCCCAAACATTAATTTCATCCGTTGTTTTATATATTTGTCTATCACTGGCAATATATTTCCAATATTTACTACCAATATCAGCAACAGGATTTAAATTAAATCCTGAATAATAATTTCCTTCTTTTTCCGCTGAATCACGAAATCTTTCAGTAAAATTAAGAATACTGATATTTTCACCTTTTGTAACCTTGAAATAATAATCACCAAGTTCAGGGTCAATCATTTCCCTTGTATTAAATAATGCAACTCCATCCTGATTCGTTTTTTCTTTCATTCCATTACCAATCACTTCTATTGAAGCATCAGCAACAGGTTGATCTGAATCAATATCATTAACCCAAAATAATGTTTCGTCCTTCATGACTTGCGCGAAAACCGCATAATCGGTAATTTGAATCAAAATTTGATCATTATCTTCTTTTCCTGAAGAAGCTTTTGCTAAATAATAACCTTTTGGTAACTCTTCCGGTAAAACAACTAGATAACTATAATACCAATCATCATTTTTCACTACCGGTAAATCATACTTTCCAACTTCAGACAAATTATAATTACTTAGATCCAAATCCAATTGTCTTTTATATGACCAATAGGGATACTTTAGTTTTTGATTTACAGCGGAAATAAAATCATCCGGAGAGTTAAAAGCTCTTAATTCAAGTGAAATAGTAGCATTCTTTTCAACACCTCTTACTCCTAAAAATGGATTAACACTTGTTGAGAAATCAACAAAATCATCATTAAAATTAAAAGAATGATAATCACGCTGAATTACTTCTTCTTTTGGAAGAGTTTCAAAACTGAATTCAAAATTATTTCTTAATTTTTCTTCACTTCCCTCTAATTCTAATTTATCTTTATCAATCTTTACTGTATAAATCGTACCGTAATCTAAATCCTTTTTAGGGACAAAAACCAAATCATTTTTATGAACTTCAAAACTTCCTTCAATCTTGGGATCAATTGAGAAGGCATTGACATGATTTTCAAATCCCAAATGACTAAATTTAATTTCAATACCTGTATTTACGGGAACTTGATTACTTTTATCGCGAGGTAATGAACTCAAAATCTTAAACTCGTTTCTTACTTGAAAAGCCCAAGAATAATCACTGGCAACCTCTTTCCCATTTTGAGCGATATATGAAGCTGCAATTTGTAAGTTATAAACTTTGTTTTCATTCAATTCTTCTTTTGGAACTACTTTAAACTCATGATCGTTGATTTTTTCAATTTGAAAATCAATTGCCGGAGATAAAGTGATACTTTTTCTCAAAGTTTCCAAATCAATTTTTTGTTGACTTTTAACCACAAATTGAGATTTGGAATAAATCCCCATACTGTCACTTTCTGTCGGTTCTACTTGGAAATTGTCATGCGCATAAGCAGAATTTATAATTAATCGTGAAACTTTCCCCAAAGGAGAAACCGGCTCGGAATCATGGAATAAAAATTGCATTGAAGCAAAAACAACGGCAATAATCAATACCAATGATACTGCCGGCACGAAATAACGAAAATTAAAGATTTTCGCCAAATTTAATTTTTTCATATTACTTTTTTTGCGCCGTTGTTCCAATATCTTCGCTTTAAGTTCTTGGCGAAAATCATCAGAAGCAGGCTGATTAGTGTAGTTAGCATACATAATATTTCTTTCTGCTTCTGATAACGCTTTTTTATTGAATTTGTTACACTTTTTATTGTTTTTTTCTTTCATACACTTAAATAATTATCTTATTTTGCGTATTTTTCGTAAATTTTTGCAAATTTATTTATAGCTCTAAGGCTTAAAACTCTGGCATTATTTGTTGAAATCTTCATAATTTTAGCTATTTCATCGTAATCTTTCTGCGCAAAATATCTCAAATTTATTACTATTTGATATTTAACGGACAATTTACTTATTAAGTAACTTATGAACTCCTTATTATAATTGTTATCCACTATCTCTTTAATATCATATTTTTGATCAGCTACCTGGATTTTTGAATCTTCCTTATCCAAGCTGATATTTTTTGCTTTTGATTCTTTTCTGTAATAATCCGTTAAATGATTGGTCGCGATACGATAAAGCCAAGCTGAAAACGAGTATCCCTTGAATTTATATTTATGTAAATTGGTGAATACTTTTAAAAATATTTCTGAAACCAAATCTTCACATACCTCCTTATTTCCTGTTCTTTTATAAATATATCCATAAATTTTGGGGAAATAAAAATCATACACTACCCCGAAAGCATGGTCATCTGTTTTAGCTTGTTCAACTAATTCTGCTTCGTTTTCCAAAATACTCTTTTGATACATATAAATATGTGAATATTATACCACAAAAAAAACAGCCGAGCTAAGCTCGGCTGTTTAAATATTGAAAGATTTATTCCAAAATCGCTTTTATCCGACGAACCCCCGCGGAACTGGCTTTTTCTTTTTTGATCACAAAATGTCCCAACTCTCCCGTCCTTGAAACATGCGGCCCACCGCACAATTCCATGGATACATCACCGATTGAATAAACCTTAACAATATCGCCATATTTATCTTCAAACAAACCCATTGCTCCTTTTTGTTTGGCTTCATCAAATGGAATTTCTTCACACTCAATTTTATAATCCGCTTGAATCCATTTATTCACCAAATCTTCAACTTGTTTTTTTTGCTCCTCCGATAATTTCTCATCATGCGTAAAATCAAAACGCAATCTTTCCGCTGTAATATTACTGCCTTTTTGTTCCACATGCTCCCCCAAAACCAGACGCAAGGCGGCTTGCAACAAGTGCGTGGCTGTATGCAATTTAGCGGTTTCTTCTGAAATATCGGCCAAACCTCCCTTAAACTTTTGCTCCGCGCCTTGGCGAGACAATTCTTGATGTTTGACCATTTCTTTCTCAAATTCCTTTATATCAATTTCCAAATTATTTTCTTTAGCCAACTCTTCAGTCATTTCCAAAGGAAATCCATAAGTGGAAAACAAGATAAACGCTTCCTGTCCAGAAATCTTTTTATTAAAAGACATTTTTTCAAATTCCTTTAAACCCTTTTCCAAAGTTGATCTGAATTTTTCTTCTTCTTTTTGTAATTCATCACGCGCAAATGTCCGTTTCCTTTTCATCTCGGGATAAATTTCTTGATAAATATCATAAACCGGATCCATCAATTGCACGGTGAAATTTTCTTCAAGACCGATTTCTTTGGCTGTCCTAACCGCCCGCCGAATCAATCTTCTAACAATATAGCCTTGATCCAAGTTTGAAGGTGCCACACCATTACGATCACTCATAATCATTATCGCCGCTTTAATATGATCCGCAATAACCCGAAACGATTTTTTGTAACCCTCGTATTTTTTACCGGAAATATCCTGCAATTTTTCAATAATCGGCCAAAATAAATCCGTAAGATAATTATCTTTCAATCCGTTTAAAACAGCGGTGGTTCTTTCAAGTCCCATGCCGGTGTCCACATTTTTACGCTCCAAGGGAACATACTCACCATTTTCCGTTTTATTAAATTGCATGAAAACATTATTCCAAATTTCTACCCAATTACCATTTTCCGGATCAAATTTTTCCGGCACTTCTTCATTGTCCTTAATCCAATAAAAAACTTCAGTATCAGGACCTTGCGGTCCGGGATTCTTGCCACCGGCCGGCCACCAATTATCTTTCTTTCCCAAAAAAGCGATTCGTTTTTCCGAAACACCTTTTGCCAACCAATATTTCAAAGCTTCATCATCACGTGGAGCATCAGCATCACCGCCAAATACAGTAAACGCCAATCTGTCAGACGGAATTCCCAATGTTTGAGTTAATAACTCATAAGACATATCAATTGATTCCTTTTTGAAATAATCACCCAATGACCAATTGCCCAACATTTCAAAAAATGTATGATGAGTGGCATCTCCGACCTCTTCAATATCACCGGTTCTAATACATTTTTGCGCACTTACCAACCTCGTTCCTTGAGGATGTTTTTCTCCTAGCAAATATGGTACTAAAGGTTGCATGCCAGCAGTAGTGAACAAAACACTGGGGTCATTTTCCGGAATTAAAGAAGCTGAAGCAATAATCACGTGATCTTTGTTTTTAAAAAATTCAAGATATTTTTGACGCAATCGGTTACCTGTCATATATGTTTCAGTTATTAATTATAATATTATAAATTATGTTAATACTTTACTAAAAAATGAAGCTTTTTGCAATTAAAAAGCCACTCACTGTGAGTGAGTGGCTTGCCTTTATTCTTCCAAACATTGTTCAAAGATATAGTCCACAAACTTCAGCTTGGCTTGCAAATCAAAGCAAGTTTCCAAATCCTCACGACTGACTCGTGAAGCGATTTCCGTGCAATTCAGAAGCATACCCAAGAAATCCGCGTCTTGATCCTGACATTCCTGCGCCACTCGTCTCACCAGCTCGTGGGCTTCCTCTCGCGGTAATCCGCTTTTTTCCGCCACCAGTTTCTGGACTGTTTGCGAATGAATAAGACCATTGGTTAAAGCGAGATTTTTCTTCATTCGCTCCGGATAAACCAACAGCTTCTTCATGATTCTATTCATCCGCGCTACGGAATACGCACAAAGATTGGAAACCATGGGAACGGTGTTCCTTTCAAAAGAGGAATTGTCTAAACTTCTTTCATGCCATGTCTGTTGATTGGAAATAGCTACTCCGGTAAACGACAAACTGCGATCTTGTCCTCCCAAGTTTTCCGAACTAATCGGATTACGCTTGTGAGGCATGGCCGATGAACCGGTTTGATCCTTACTGAAATACTCTTGCACCTCTCTGATTTCGGTCTGCGCCAGCAGTCTGATATTCAAAGCAAGGTTGGCGATATACGATTGGAGCGACTCCAACACGAAAATATATTCCGCCAAAATATCTCGCGAAATAATCTGCGTGGAAACAACCGGTCGCAAAGCGAGCAATCGTAGCGCTTCCGTTTCAATCTCCGGTGGCAAAGTATACATGCCGACTGCACCACTGATTTTCCCCACGGCGACTTCTTCACTCATTCGCGTTATTCGCTTGTAATGTCTCATGCCGTCGGCATACCATTTAATCAACTTAACTCCGAAAGTTATTGGTTCGGCATGAACACCGTGAGTGCGTCCGATTTGCGGAGTATATTTGTACTCCTCGGCCTTATCTTTCAAGTTCAGCAAAAATTTGCCCAATTCTTTGGCGATAAACAAACAACTTTCTCTCAGCAAATAATGAAACGCCGTATCCTGAGCATCGTAGGAAGTCATCCCACCATGCCAATGCGGTCGCATTTTTTCCGGCAATTGCGGTGAAGTATGTTCCAGAAAAGCTTTGACATCATGCTTGGTTTTTTCGCGCTCAATCTGATTGATCTCTTCAGTGTCAATCACGATTTGCCCGCAAGCCTCGTCCACTTCATCTTCGCCAATGCCATCAATATACCCCTTTCGGATCTTGGCCAGCAAAACCGCTTTCTCAACTTGCACCCAAATCCGAAACTTGGTTTCGGGAGTCCAAAGTTTATTCATTTCCTGATGGGAATAGCGCTTATCCATAGCCTTCTCCTTGTGTTTGTTTAATGAACAATATAAAGGCACTCGGATTTTACCTGAAATCAAAACATTTTTCAATAATAAAAAAACGCCCCATTTTACAATGTAACGCTTTTTAGCGGATTTCTCCTCCACCGAAACATTTGCTTCCTCGCCAAAAAACGGCGAACTGTCCCGGCGTGGCTGCTCTTACGGATTTCTTGAATTTCAACACATAACCTCCTGAACATTTTTCAAGTTTGGTCCGCTCCGCGGGGGAACAATATCTGATTTTGCAATCAAGCCATCCTCGCAAATCAGGTTCTACGCCTTCAATCCAATTAACATTTTTAATCTGAATCTCTTTTGTCAATAAATCATCAGGACGATTGGTCGCCAATAAAATATTTTTTTTATAATTAAAACCCGCCACATACCAAGGTCCACCCGGCAACCCCATCCCCTTGCGTTGACCAATAGTGTAAAGAGGCAACCCCTGATGTTCGCCCAAGATTTTTTCAGTATTCAAATCAATTATGTCGCCTTTTTTCAATTTAATATTTTTTTTAATAAAAACGGAGGTATCATCATTCGGAACAAAACATATTTCCTGCGATTCTTTTTTATCATGCACGGTCAACCCCGCTCGTTTAGCTGATTTTCTAACCTCTGTTTTAGTGAGATTACCCAAAGGGAATTTCACGCGAGCCAATTGTCTTTGTGATAACGCGTGTAAAAAATATGTTTGATCTTTGAGTTTATCTTGAGCTTTGTGAAGAGAATAAATTCCTCGTCCACTTTGCTTGATTCGCGCGTAGTGTCCCGTAGCCAGAAAATCAACTTTTAACGGTTTAATTTTTTCCCAAAGCAAATCAAACTTAATTTTTTTATTACAAACCACGCAAGGATTCGGTGTTAATCCGCGTTCATAACTATCAATAAAATAATTTATGATTCGCTTTTTAAACTCTTGACGAGCGCGGATAATTTTAAATTCAATTCCCAGTTTACGACAAACTTCCATCGCGTCGGTCGGATCGGAATTCTCATGTAAATCCAAAAAAATCCCCACGACTTCATGTCCTTGCTTGTTCAATAAATGCGCGGTCATGGAAGAATCAACGCCACCACTCATACCAACAGCGATTTTTTTTATTTTTGCAGATTTAATCATATAGACAATTATAGCTTAGCCAAACAAATAAAAAAACCCCGTCACAATGAAGTGACGAGGCTTGGCGATGTGGGCGATCAGTATGGCGCGGAAAAGGCTACGCTTTGATTAAAAGCCTTTTCGCGCTTCACCATGCACTCATACTTGCCATCGGCGTATGAGCGTTCCACCGCGATGCAGTCGGTTCTCTGCATCTTCGGTAGATCCACGCAAACCGTGGGGATCGGACCGAAAAGCCCGTTCCTCATTTCTTCGGCGCTGTACCCCAAGGCGGTGAATTTGGATTTCACCTGCTCCTTGAGACAACAGGGGCAGTTGAAAAAGACATTCAACTGCTCGCCGGTGCGCGGGTTTTCCACGCGACAGGTCAAGTTGTCGCCGTCATGCTCCAACTTGAGCACCATGCCTTCTTTGGCGAAGGCGGCCTTGGCTTCCACCAAGGCTCCCTTGGCGTCGGTTTTGCAGCCGGCGACCAAAACGGAAAAAACAAGTAACAGCGGGGAAAAAACCTTGTGCATGTAGCACCTCCTTGAAATGAGTTGAAGGAACTGAACTTTTATAAAAAAAATCATCAAAAGATGATTACGCCAACTTACCCAAAAAATATGATTTTGTCAAGTCTTATAAAGCAAAAATTCCGAAGCTTATTCGGAATTTTTGCTTATTTTAAACAAATTTACTATTTTTTCTGTAAGCTAACCATAACTTGTGGCACATAAACATTATCATGTTCGTCGGTAATTTCCACGGAATTGTTTTTCATAATTTCATTCCACATTAAATCGGATAAAACCATCTTCATATCTTTAATATCCGTTTTTACATCATCCAAATCATTGAATTCCGAAGAATATTCCGCTCTGACTCCTTCTTCAATTTGTTTTTTTTGAGCTTTTAGTTTATTCATTTCATCTTTGATTTTTTCCAATTCTTTATAATTTTCATAAGCTTCCTTTATCACTTGGTTTAATTCTTTTTTCTTTTTTTCCGCTTGCTTAAGTTCATTATACATTTCTTGAATTTTGCTTTGAGACATAATAATTAATTTATGATTGACTTGCCAATTATAGCAAATTGCCGGAACACGCTCAATGTGTATAAAAAAATGGGCTTCCGCCCGCAAATTAAATTTCGTGATTATCAATATTTATTCAGAGGCAAGCAATCTGGCCACTTCTTCATAATTCATTCCTTTGGCCGCTCCCATGACCAGCGCAATAGAATCCTTTGAATCATTTATTCGGGTTACCAAATTATAGCCGGCTTCATCGGTGTAGCCTGTTTTAGTCCCCACAATTGGCAAATTTTTCGCGAATAATCTTTGACTGGTGCTGTATAATTTAAAATAATTTCCGGTTCGCAAATTTGTAACTTTGTAATCACTTCTGGCCGACGCGTCGCGGATCGGTAATTCATCAAAAGCGGTTTGTGCCAATTTAATTATCTCGCGAGCAATTCCCGTATTATCTTTACCAAGACCAGTCGGATCAATAAAATGAGTTTGAAGCAACCCCAGCTCATAAGCTTTGCGGTTCATAAGTTCCACGAACTCTTTATCCGTTAAACCGGTGGAACGAACCAAGGCTTCCGTGGCATTGTTTTTTGAAGCGATAATAGTGGTATAAAACAAATCACGCACCGTAAAAATATCTCCCGGTTCACAAGGCATGGAAGCTCCCCCCACAAAATCACTGTTTTGCATGACAACTTTTTTGTCCCAGCCGGGATTATGTTCCAGAAAAACCAAAGCAGTCATCAATTTGGTCAAGCTGGCCAAAGAACGAACTTCATCAATATTTTTTTCAAATAAAATTTCTCCGGTTTCCGGTCTGGCCAAAATAGCGGAAGCCGCAGTAAAAGAAGCTTCTTCATCTCCGAACACCGCCACCAAAGCATAGGGAAAAATGGTTTTGGCACGCGCGTACTCCCCCGATTCTTCCGTGGGAAGAGGTCGCCACTCTTTCTGATAATTATCAAAAAAATAAATATTCTTTTTAAAATATGTCGCGTTATCATTGTGTTTAACGGATAATAAAACCGGCATGGGGAAAAATCCCGGCCGGCCATTGTCAACCTGATAAGTGTAAAAATCGGAAGTTAAAACTTTACCTTCCGGCAAAGAACCTTGATAATCGGTTTTATTTATCCGAATATTCAAATAACCGTTGAAGTGTCGTGGCATGACCGGAATAAAAAAATCATCTCGTAACCCCACGGTATAACCACGATCCAAGGTAACCTTATCCAAAGTAATATCAACCATCGGTTCGGCGGCATCCGAAGCTTGAAAAATACCGAACAAAAATACGATGATTGATAATAAAATTATCCAATTCTTAATATCCATTTTTTTAACTTATTTTTTCTGAATTCCGAAAGGAGTTACTTTATAACAGCCCGGTTCGGTATAACCGTCCGCTCCATGCTCCAAGTGAAACAAAACTTCAAAATCATCTTCATTAATATTTAAAAATGTATAATTGCACGCTTGATTTTCACAAACCTCTCGGCTGGTGGCGCAAGAAACTCTGGTTTCTTCCGGATCGTTCATCTTAGCCAAATTCGGTAAAATTTGCAATAATTCGGAATTTGCTTGGCCGGCACATAAACTTACATAAGTTGGCGAACAATATGAGTTTTCATAACTGCCGGTTTGGTTTTTTACCACCATCATGGCGTCACGCAAAGCGTTCATGGAACTGATCCGCTCCAAATCACGGATCTCAGCTCTTTTCGCGCTAAGTGAAATTGAAACAATGGTCAAAATCAAACCGACCACCGCCAATACGATCAATATTTCAATCAAAGTAAAACCTTTTACTTTTTTCAACATAGATATTTGTTTTTATTTTTCTTCATTTTGTTCATCAAGCTTGGCGATTCCGTCTCTAGTCAATTCGTAACAGCCCGACTCTGGGATTTTCATGTCACGATTTTCAATCCCCGATTCCAGATAAAACAAAACCTGAAAGCCAGTCGTTGCCAATTCTCCGAAAGCGTAATCACAAGGTTTTTGACAATTTTCCGCGCATGAAATTTGTCCGAGAGGATCATGGAAATTTCGTAATACCGGAAATATTTCCGCCAATTCACCATCCGCCTCGCAAGCATTGACCAAAGCGCCTTCTTCACACCCTGCGCCGGTAAAATCAAGCCCTTTATCTCCCGCGTATTTAAGCATAGCCGTCCCCAAACTTTCCATGTCGCTGATTCTTTTAGCGTCCCGTCCTTTCTCGCGAATATTGCTGAGCGAAATCACCGCCACAAATAGCAAAATGGCGATAATCCCCATCACCACCAACATTTCAATTAAAGTAAAACCTTTATAACTTTTCATAAATTTTTATTTAAGTATCATATTATTGATTTCAATTTCTTGTTCTTCCAAAGGTAAATAAACTTTTTGATGAATAAAATATGTTCCCGCTGCCACGGAGGCTGACAAAAGTAGCCAAATCATAAGCCAAATTACATTTTTTAAAACTTTATTTTTCATATCAATCTTTATAATATACTTTTATTTGGAAAGAATATTCCCCAATCTCCGACAAATTATTCAAAGCCATGATTTCCATGAATCTTTCATAATCTTCCAGCTCTCGAATAAAACCGATTAAATCGTTTTCTTCTTCCGTTTGTAAATTGAAAAACGCGAAATAATGCTTTTTCTCACCGGCTATCTCTTCTTCCGGTAATTCAACATTAAATTTATAAACATGGAAACCGTAAGCTCCGGCGATTTGTTTTAAATCCAAAAACAAATCACGGGAATCCAAACCTC
Source organism: uncultured Gammaproteobacteria bacterium (assembly GCA_964486065.1). GTDB lineage: Bacteria > Patescibacteriota > Patescibacteriia > UBA11705 > JABHMO01 > CAZAKN01. The sequence continues at coordinate 141,510 of CAZAKN010000001.1, forward strand.
GTGGCAAAGCTTCACGATAAGCTTCACCCGCTCCGAACAAATAGTAGTTTTCCGAACTCATTTGAACATTTTCTTGAAGCTCCCCCCGAAAAGCGATTATTTTATGCTCTTGATCTTTTAAAGTTTGATAATCATGATACACGGCCGACAAAGGTTTATACCATGCCACGGCGATAGCTAAAATCATAATTATCGTCATAATAGACAAAATTTTACCATGATTATCCGCTACTTTTCCCATTGCCTTAATTAGCCAAGACAATTTCTTTTTTGTTTGCGTTTTTTTATTACTTTTTTTTATTTTATCAAACATATTAATTATTCAAAGTTACGATTAGCCTCCATCCATCGCCGGCAGGTTCTTCCGGCTCTTCCAGAGATTTCACGGTGGACATTGCTTCAATGGCCTCTTTTTCACTTTGTATATTTTCTTCCGCGACACGCATAACCAACTCCACTTTCATGTCTTCCACGCGTTTAAGACTTATGAATTCTGAATTTTCATTTAAACGCCCGTGCAATTCACTGTAAAAATCATTAATTTTTGATTCTTCACCCAAACTCCACAATTTACCATTAGATTCTTTTAACGATGTGAATATTTGCTCTCTCTCTCCATAAGCCAAAACTTCATGGTGAAGACCGGCAACAAGATTTAAACGATCACGCAATTCTTCATGTAAATGTCCGCGCCAATAAGCAACACCGAAATAACCGATATTAAAAACGGAAATCGCCACAAATAAAGCTAAAGCTAATTCTTTTTTTAATTCCCAAAACCGTTCGGCAATATCATCTTCAACCAAGGTTTTTACTTCTTGGCTTTCACTTTTAATTGGCTTATCATTGACCGCAATGTTGCTACGCTTACGAATAATAAAGTCACCTTTCGGAACATTAGAGACCACATCCAGAGCTTCAACTTTAAGCCAAGCTTCTCCATTTTTTTTAATTTCATCATCTTGTTTTTTTCCCAATTTTTGGTCTTGTGGAATATGCATTTCAAAAGAAGGCGGCCGTTTGTTTTGTGTCGCTTTTTTCTTTTCTTCCTCTTCTTTTCTTTTGTATTCTTCCGGTAATAAATTGGCTCCTATGTGCCCCATGGCGCTAATGATTATTATTCAATATCCCGCATGGCCAATCCCACGGCCGTGGCCAACCTCGGTCCCAAAGCGGTCAATACCGGTTGCAAATCTTGCGGATAAATAACTCTTGCCCAAGGATTGCCGATAAATGTTCTGATGCTCAAGCGAGAAGTAAAATATTCAGATAAATTGAACAGATTCGCCGTGCCACCCGATAAAACAATCCGACTGATTTTTTTATGTTTGTTGCCTGGTTGTTCCAAATGAAAATTAATAATGTATTCAACTTCTTGAAGTATCGCGTCAATAGTCCGCTTGATAATGCGTGGCATTTCATCTTCACCGGCGAACATCTCTTCATTGCTTTCCAAATCGCGTTTAAATTGTTCAGCTTGTTTCACATCAACTTGTAAAGTATCAGCTATGGCTTGGCTGATCTGTAAACCACCGACTGCCACCGTACGACTGACCAGAGGAATACCGTTTTCAATCACCGCGATGTCCGTTCCTTTTGCGCCGATATCCACCAAAACCACGACCGAACGATCTTTGCCAACCATGGCTCTGGACAAAGCGAAAGATTCGGTTTCCAAACTAAGCAGATTCAAATCGGCTTTTTTGAAAATATCAATATACTTTTTAACCACATCTTTAGCCGCGGCGGTTAATAAAACTTGCGACACTTTGCTGTCTTCTTCATCCCTTTCCAACATTTTCCAATCCAAAATCATTTCTTCCAACGGCATCGGCAGAATTTTAACGGCCGCTTTTTCCACTTCTTCCGTAACCCGCTTGGCGGAGGATAGATCCTTTTTCTCCAATTTCGGCAAAGCCAAAATTGAACTGAACACGGCTTGCGCCGGCAAAGCCGTAACCGCTCTTTTGGTGATTATTTTGGATTGTTTAACCACTTTTTTTATTCTTTCAGCGGTTTTTTCCGGTTCATCAATCAATTTGCTTTTGCCTCCCGCCAAGGACCTTTCCAAATATCCGTAAGTAACCAATTGCGCTCGCCCGTTATTATTGGTCAATTCAACCATTTTGATACTGCTTCCACCAATATCCACACCCAAAAAATTGGCGTCATTGCTTCCTTTTGAAGAAAAAATTCCCATATATTTTACAAAATTATATTTTACTCAAAAAATTATGACTATCCGCCTTTTATTCAGACTCACTTAGCCATATTTTTATAAATTATAGCATTTTTTCCGCCAAAAACGAAGTATTTATCCACTAAATAAAAAAGCGTTTCGTTATAGTAACGAAACGCTTCATTTAACAATCAGTGGACATGCTCCAAAATTACTTGGAACTCATAATCGTCAACCTCTCGGTAATAACAGAAAGATTGGCGCCAAAGCCCCACCAAATAATCTCCCACCAACGCGTTCAAACGCATTTGGGGGATCCATTTGTTGTCAATCAACAAATGCACCGCCGTGGGACATGCCTCATCGCCCACGGGATCGTGGCTGATGCTGATGATCTCCACGCCTTGAACAAGCAGGAATTTCTTCATGTTGAAGAAAAGAATCAAGGCGACATTGTAAGCCGTTTCCGACTTAAAGTTCCGCCTCAGCATCTCCTGCTCCGCAGGATCCAACTCCCTAATGAACGCTTCTTCCATCATCACTTCACCTCCTTGATTATACAATAGCCTTCTTCGCAGGCAAAAACCTTGCCGGTCTCGCGAGGCACGCCACAGTCGGAAGCTTCCTCGCATTCCTGATCTTCCGGCAGGTCCTCATCACCTTCCAACCAAACTTTATCCGGCAAGTGACAACTGGAGCAAAAAAACAACACAAAAAACAAAACAGCCATTTTCTTCATTTCTTCCTCCTTGCGGTGAGTCACCGCTTTGGGGTAAAAATATACAATATTAATGTTTTTAAGTATATCATGTTTTTGTATTTTTGTCAATATTGCAAGGTAAGACAAACAGCAACATTTAACTAATTTTAAATAAAAAAACCCCTTTCAGCAGAAAAAGAAAGGGGTTTTTTTATGTTTTTTATTGATTTTGCTTATCCAAGGCCTGATTAACCAAGGAGTCCGCTTGTTTGTTTTTCTCTCTATAAACATGCTTATACTCAACTTTTCGCAAATCACGAGTTAGATTGAATATTTTAATATACAGTTTGGCCAATTCTTCATTTTTTACTTTATACTCCCCTTTCAATTGTTTAACCGCCAACTCGCTATCCAAATGACAAACCAATTCTATCGCGCCCAAAGCCACGGCTTTTTTTATTGCTTCATACAATGCGGTGTATTCGGCAACATTATTGGTGGCTTCACCGATATACTTTCCCTTTTCGTAAACAACATCACCTTTTTCATCTTGGATCACAATACCGATTCCCGCTGGTCCGGGATTTCCTCTGGCCCCTCCATCCGTATAAGTAATAAATTTCATGATTTATTTGGTTCTTTTTAATAACATGGACAAAATCGGCGGTGTCAACAAAGTGGTGAAAATCACCATAATAACAATCACGGAAAACACTTCATCTGAAACCACGCCGAGCCCTTTACCGATTGACGCGAAAATCAAACCGACTTCACCGCGTGGCACCATACCGAAACCTATCAAATTTTTATTGACTCCTTTGCCAGCGCCCAAACCTGCAACCCATTTACCGACAAAAGCCACTACCGTAACAATCAAAGCCACCAACAAAACTTTCGGATTGCCGAAAGTGGTCAAATTCACTCCCATACCTGTCATTACGAAAAATATTGGCACCAAGAAATGCGCCAAAGGCTCTATTAAATCTTCCAAATGACGATGAGAATGATGCTCAATCGCTTTATTGATTCTTTCCTTCAATCCTTTTGGAGCGTCTTTCAATTCCGCTTTCACATCTCTAACCACTTTATTATCTTTGAAATAACGGAAATGAACCGGATCCAAAATCAACCCCGCAGCAAAAGCTCCCACGATCGGAGCCAAACCGATGAATTGCGCCAAATAAGCGAAAATTAAACAAAAACATACCGCCAAAGTGAATTTCATGGCCACGCCGGTATGAATTTTTGAAAACGCTTTGCCCAACTGAGGTGCGAGTAATTGTCCCAAAACCACGGCGCCAACCAAGAACAAAACCGCTTTGGCCACAATCCAGCTGATTACTCCCAAACCGACCGCGCCGGTAGTAACAATCGCGGTAATCACAGCCAAAATAATAAGTCCCATAACATCATCAATCACCGCGGCGCCCAAAATAATCTGCGCTTCCTTCAATTGTAATTTACCGAGATCCTTGAACACGCGTGCTGTAATCCCCACGGAAGTGGCGGTCAAAGCCGCGCCCAAAAACAAGTAAGCGTTATTACTCAACCCCGGCATCAACATGGGCCCGATTAAATATGTTCCCAAAATAAACGGCACCACCACACCCACGATGGCGACCATGAAAGCCTTCATGCCGACTTTTTTCATTTCAGCAATATTTGATTCCAAACCGATCTGGAAAAGTAAAATCACCACACCGAGTTCGGATAAAAATAATAAAATATCATTGGATTTCATGGGTTCAAAAAGATACAATCCCAGCAAAGATAAATTCCCCAAAATCACACCGATCACCAATTCTCCCAAAACCGAAGGTTGTCCCAATTTTTCCACCAAACTTGATAATTTGGCGAAGATTAAAATCACGGCGATAAATAAAAATGTTTGAGCGTAAGCTCCATGTCCGTGTCCGCCCTCTTCTTCATGATGCGCTTCTCCGTTTGAAGTTTCATGCGCGGACAAGGCGGGGTCGTCTATTTCATGTCCAGCGATTTCCACGCCATGTGAATCATAAGTTTCAGTTCCATGGTCAATCCCATGTTCCGGAGCGGCAAACAAATTCGGCCCCGCCAAAAGCGCCACCGCGACAAAAAGAATCATTACCAGATTCCGCAGTTTTAACATACTTTTAAAAATTGTTTTCATATTTAATTAATGAATTAAAAACATAAAATACTTCTCCATACTATCCTAAAAACCAGCTTTTTTCAAGATTGATATACACAGGCGACGCGTCTTAATCGCCGGCATATTTAAAATCTTCCACTCGGAACTCAACTTCACGCCGACCATTCCATTCATTAACATTCATTTCCACCACCGCTTCAATCTTATCACCGATTTTTAAACCCGAAGTTACATGAGTCGGAGCGAAAAACCACATAAATTTGTAAACCTTAGGATGCTCGCCCTGTTTCACCATCATGCGCAAATGATTGCGATCATTGCCCAGCAAATCAAAAGCCGTAACCGTCAAATCCGCCGCCCAAAATTTCGGCACGAGATTGCCTTCACCGAAGGGTTCCAGATTTTTCAAACGATCAGCCAACATAATATCCAAATCCGCCAAATTAATTTTCGCGTCCACATCCACTATCGGCGCCAAGACAATATCTTGTAACTCCCGTTCCGCGTACGCGGTGATTTGGCTTCGGAATTCTTCCAGCGCATTTTCATCTCGCAAAGTAAAACCGCAAGCTTGTTCATGTCCTCCGTATTTTTCCAGACAATCGTCCGCGAATTTCAAAGCCTTGGTAATATTAAAACCTTCCACGCTACGCCCCGAACCGACTACTTTGCCACCGGTTTTGGTCATGACCAAAACCGGCCGATAAAATTTATCAGCTAATTTTCCCGCTACCAAACCGACTACCCCCGGTTCCCAATCGGGTAAATATGCGAACAAAACTTTCCCGGCCTTTCCTTCCACCTGATTCAAGGCTTCTGTCATCACTTGTTCGGTAACGCGTTGCCGATCTTGATTTAAACGATGCAGTTTATCGGCGTAAACATCCGCTTCTTCCATATCCGTAGCGACCAACAAATTAAACGCCACTTCGGCGTGATCCAATCGTCCGGCAGCGTTCAAGCGCGGTGCGATTTGGAAACCGATAGTGGAAGCGTTCAATTCTTTATTATTCAAAAGCCGGAGCAAACTTTTCAAACCGTAATTACGCGTCTTCCCGAGAACCAATAAACCCCATTTCACCAAAATGCGATTTTCATTTTTCAAAGGCCCGATATCGGCCACCGTGCCGATAGCCACGATATCCAAAATCCATTTTAAATAGCCCTTCGGTCCGCCCCAATCTTGCAATTTCTCCGCGAAGCGGTCTTCAAATTCTTCATGAGAGAATAAAGCTTGCATTAATTTGTAAGCCACTCCCGCTCCGGTCAACCCCGCAAACGGATAGCCCGCCTCCGGAACTTTGGGATTCAAAATGGCGTCAGCCGGTGGTAGAACTTCCGGCACTTCATGGTGATCGGTAACAATCACATCAATATTTTCATTTTTCAACGCTTCAATTTCAAGCAAATTACTGGTCCCGCAATCCGTGGTCAATAGAAGTCTCGCGCCCTTATCTTTGAAGATTCGCACATTTCGCATATTGATACCATAACCGTCATTCTCACGATGCGGGATAAAAACCTCGGCGTCCGCTCCCAAAATACGCAAAGAGGAAAATAAAACCGCGGAACCGGTTACTCCGTCCGCGTCATAGTCACCGTGGATAATTATTTTTTCTTGATTTCGCAAGGCGGTCCAAAGACGATCCACGGCTTTTTTCATGTCCTTGAATAAATACGGATCATGCGCGGAATCAAAATCGGGATTTAAAAACAAATCCACTTCCTCGCGCTCTTTCAACCCCCTATTATAAAGTAGCTGCGCCAAAATTTTCGGCAGAGCTTCATATTTATCCAATTCATTCAGCGGGATTTCCGACGCTACCCGCCAATGTTTTTTTGCCATATTAAAATAAGAATATCGCTCCCATGCTGAATAAAATCATGGAAATGATTATTATCACGGATAAAATTATCCAAATAACTTTTACTGCTTTTGACATTTAAAATACAAAATTATGAATCAAAATTAAAATCAAAGCGTCAACCACCGCGTGACTCAACCAAACTGCGGTTAAACGGCCGGTGCGCTCATATAGCCAAGCCCAAATAAATCCGCCCGCTCCCACCAAAGTACCGAACATAAAAGTTATGGGCCAATCAAAAAATTGATGTAATAAAATATAATGATGCCCTGCAAAAGCCAAAGCGGAAATAAAGCCTGCGGAAATAAAACTTAACTTCAAGCGCAATGAGCCGAAGACAAACCAACGCCAATAATATTCTTCCAGCAAAGAGTGCGTCAAACTGATAAACAGCGCGAACAGCCAAAACGAATCCAACAAACCGAATCGGACAAACTCGGCGAGGATCGGTTCTGACGCCTTCATCAATTGCTTTTGCAAGAGAACAAATCCGACCACGATAGCGATCAAAATTATCAAAGTAACAAACGCGCTCAATTTAACGGTCGGCAACAACTCGTTTTTTTCATTACTGCGACGACTTAAGTATGCTCGCAACCAGAAAAGTGGCCAAACCACCATTAAAACTTTCAATAATAAATATATAACCTTGGCGACAGAAGCTTCGGAAAAAATTTCAAAATACAAAATACTGCCCAAAAATTGAAACAATAAAGCCGGCGCGACCGCTAAAAAAAGATATTGGATTGTGCTTAATTTTTTAAATTTCATGCAATTAGCGCTTCATCACGCTGAGAAAAGCTTCCGGCGGAATATTCACCTTTCCTTTACCCATGGACATCATTTTTTTCTTGCCTTTCTTTTGTTTTTCCAAAAGCTTTTGGCGACGCGTCCAATCCCCACCGTAAAGTTTGGCGGTTACATCTTTCCGCAATGCGGAGATGCGCTCCGCGGCGATTATTTTCCCGCCAATGGCGGCTTGCAATTTAATAACGAATTGTTGACGCGGAATGGTTTCTTTCAAATTCTGAACAATTTTTTTGCCCGCGCTGAACGCTGAATCTTTATAAACTATCGTGGCAAATGCTTCCACCGGCTCCTCGGCTACAAGAATATCCATTTTCTGTAAATCAGCGCGACGATACTCGTAAAATTCATAATTCATGGAAGCATACCCCGAACTCACGGTTTTTAATTTATCGTAAAAATCCACGATCACCATGGCCAGCGGAATACGATAATGCAAAACCACGCGCACATCATCCAAGTATTCGGTATTCAAATATTCCCCGCGACTATCTTGCACCAAACTCATAATGTTTCCCATATAATCTTGCGGTGTAACAATATCAACATTCATGATCGGTTCTTGCATATGGTCAATAAAAGTCGGATCGGGAAATTCATTGGGATTTTTGATGATATATGAATCTTCGGTAAGAATTTGTTCCTTTTTAATACTACTCGGCATTTTCGCGCCACTTTTTAATTGCACTTTGTAAGCTACGCTGGGCACGGTTACCACCAGATCAAGATCAAATTCGCGTCGCAATCTTTCTTGGAATATTTCCAAATGCAACATGCCTAGAAAACCGCATCTGAAACCCAACCCCAAAACGGGCGAACTTTCCGGTTCGTAAATCAAGGCCGCGTCATTCAATTTCAATTTACCGATGGCGTCACGCAAATCATTGTATTCATTTCCCTCTTTGCAAAAAATTCCCGCGTAAACCATGGGCTTGGCTTCCTTGTACCCTGGAAGAGGTTTAACTTGTTCCGCCACGGCTTGCAATGTAATGGTATCACCGACTCGACAATTTTCAATTTCCTTTAATCCCGTAACCACGAAACCGATTTCTCCGGTTTGCAATTTATCCTTGGAAAATAATTGCGGTTTCATCACGCCCAAATCCAAAACTTCAGCTTTGGTTTGCGTGCCTTTCATGTAAATGCGATCACCTTTTTTTATTTCTCCGTCCACCAAGCGAACATAAGCCACCACGCCACGATATTCATCAAAAAAAGAATCAAAAATCAAAGCTTTAGGGTTTTTGTCATCATTGATTTTCGGTGGCGGGACTTTGCCAATCAAGGCGTTCAAAACATCTTCAATTCCTTCACCGGTTTTTGCCGAACAACGCAAAATATCTTCCTTTTTGCAACCAATAATATGAATTAATTCTTTTTCCACTCTTTCCGGATCAGCCGCCGGCAAATCAATTTTGTTTAAAACCGGAATTATTTCCAAACCTTGTTCAATAGCCAAATACAAATTTGCTAAAGTCTGAGCTTGCACGCCTTGAGCCGCGTCAACCAATAAAATAGCTCCTTCCACGGCGGCCAATGACCGTGATACTTCATAACTGAAATCAACATGCCCCGGCGTGTCAATCAAATTTAAAACATGATCTTTATAAATCATTTGTGCGGGTTGCAGTTTGATGGTAATCCCCCGCTCTTGCTCCAATTCCATGGTATCCAAAAGTTGTTCTTTCATTTTTCGCTTTTCTACCGTTCCCGTCAATTCCAAAAAACGATCGGCCAAAGTTGATTTACCGTGATCAATATGAGCGATAATGCAAAAATTACGAATATTGTCTGACATATGTTTTCACCAAATTACCGGAATTATAGCAAAATCAGCTAATAAAGCAAACCTCGCTTTAATAGCGCGAACTCCATGAGTTAGACCGATTGAAATCAAAAAACCGCCAAACCGGGCGACTACTATTATTGTTTTTTTTCATCTGCGTGAAACTCGGCGCCAAATCGCAAATCCAATTTATGATATTAAGAATTGGCAATTCATGATATTAAACTATAAAACTTTTAACCTATTTAGATTTGGGAATTTAGCGTTTTTATTCTTACATTTCAAGTTCAGATTTTTTGTACTAAAACTCTTTTGCCTTAAGTGTTGTCCGCTCCGCTTTCACGGATACCTTCACTCTCCAGTTTGGTCCTGCGCAACAGCTTTCGTTTCAAGCCTGAGGAAAAATCACTCATTTCCTCGGAATGAAACATTATCAAAATACCGGCGTAAACAATAACCGCGAAAATCGCCGATAACGCGCCTTGCGTGAAAATCCCCGCGAAAGAAGTCATGTCCACCATGCCACCGATAAAATTCTTCACATATTGTGTCAAAACTCCCATCACCAAAGTCGCGAAAGTAATTTGAAATAATGATTTTAAAATTCCACCCGTAGAGGGGAAAAATCCGTCGCGAGATTTCTCTCTAATAGTGGCTTTCAACAGGACAAAAAGCAAAGCAAAATTCACGATGGAACTGATGGAAAAGCCCATAGCCAGCCCCAAAACTCCGTAATAACGGATCAATTGCCATGAGAGAAAAATATTCAAAATCACTGAAACCAAGCCCGCGATGAAAGGAGCCATGACTTTTTGTCTGGCGTAAAAGGCTCTGGCCAGAAGCGGAATCAAAGCTTGCGCGAATAAACTGAAACAAAAAATTCCCAATGAGTCCGCGGTTAAAACAGTATCCGTCCAATCAAATTTTCCACTGCCCAAAATAATTCTGACAATCTGCACGCGTAAAATAATAAACAAAGCGGAAACCGGAATAATAAAAAACAAAATTTGTTTCAGCGCGTGAAACAGATTTCGCAAAAATTCCTTATCATTATTTTTAGCATAAAACTTTGACAACAAGGGAAATACCGCGATAGCGTAAGAAATCCCGAAAATTCCGATCGGAAAACTTTGCAAATTATTGGCCAAGTTGAAAATCGCCAAACTGCCCGCCGCCAAAACTGACGCCAAAGCGGTAATAACAATCAAATTCAATTGTTGCCCCGCCAAACCCAAAACTCTCGGTCCCATCAGTTTTACGATTTTTATAAATTCGGAATTTTTCAAATCCAGAATCGGTCGCCAAGCGAAACCTTGATTTATCACCGCGGGCAATTGAATCAATAAATGCCCGAGACAACCCAACACCACGCCCGCGGCCAAACCATAAACTCCCCAATCATCGGCCAGAAACCACGCGCCAAAAATAATTCCCAAATTGTACATGATCGGCGCTAATGAAAAACTGACAAAGCGCCTGAATGATTGTAAAACTCCGCCCAAAACTCCGGACAAACCGAGTAACAATGGCGACAAAAATAAAATTCTGGTCATATTCACCACGGTTTGCGTTTGTTCCGGATTAAATCCCGGTGTAATAAGTGGCATAATCCAAGGCGCGAAGATTGACAAAATCACGCCCACCGCGACCAATAAAAGAAAAACCACATTAAAAATATTATTGACCAAATTCCATGCTTCCGAATTATCCACGTACCGAGTGCCGTCTTCTTTCCCTATCAAGCTGACGAATACCGGAATAAATCCCGCTGATAAAGCGCCCAAAACAATTAAGTTATAAACCAAATCCGGCACGCGAAATGCCGCGTAATAAACATCCAACTCCAAATCCGCACCAAAATTACTAGCCAAAACCCGATCCCTGAACACACCCAAAAAACGACTAATCAACCCCGCCGCCCCGATTAAAATCGCGGCGGAAGAAACAGAAGTGAATTTTGAAGAAAATAATCTGTTTAGCATTTCAATTTATAATTTAAATGATAAGTGAAAATAATAATCAACTACATAACTTCTCTTTAATATCCAAAAATTTAGCCATTAACTTTATTTCTTTGTTTGGATATTCTTGTTTTCCTGCTTGTAATTTGAATTTTTCCATATTGTTTGATTAAAGTTTAAGCTCCACAATTATCTTTATTTTATCTTACCCTGAATATGCGGATACCTTTTTTCCAGTTTGTCTTTTTCTTTGCGCGATAATTTATTTAGAAATATATAATCCCCAATTCGCACATTATCCAAATTCAAGCCCTCCGCACTCGTCAAGCCGTTTAAATCAAGAATTTCCACCGACTTCGGCAAGTCCAATCCATCCGCACTCGTCAAGCCGTTTAAGCCAAGCAAACCTACTTCCTCTGGTAATTCCAAGCCCTCCGCACTCGTCAAGCCGTCTAAACCAAGAGTTTCCACCTGCTTTGGTAATTCCAAGCCCTCCGCGCTCGTCAAGCCTTTTAACCAAAGAACTTCCATTTGCTCCGGTAATTCCAAGCCCTCCGCGCTCGTCAAGCCGTTTAATTCAAGTTCTTTCACCTGCTCTGGCAAGTCCAAGCCCTCCGCGCTCGTCAATCCGTCTAAGCTAAGAGCTTCCACCTGCTCCGGTAATTTCAAGCCCTCCGCACTCGTCAAGCCGTTTAAGCCAAGTTCTTCAACATATGTCAACCCCGGAGGCAGTTCAACCTCCGTATATTCATTTAAATTCAGT
>CAZAKN010000001.1:153801-228678 GCA_964486065.1 uncultured Gammaproteobacteria bacterium
TTTGGATATTCTTGTTTTCCTGCTTGTAATTTGAATTTTTCCATATTGTTTGATTCTTTTTTAAATAATTATCTTTAAAACTTTTGCCTACCAAAATACTTTACATTTTCTTACGGCTTTCATCTTCACGACAAGCGCTACAGCTTATTCAAGATCATCCTTTCTTCGTCCGCCTGCACCACCAAAACTCGTGGCTTGTTTTTATAATTTTTCATAATTAAATTTCTCACATCCTTATTGCGTTCACCAATCCCCGCGGTAAAAACAATGGCGTCAACCTTGCCCAAAACGGAAACATACGCGCCGATATATTTTCGCACGCGATAAACAAACATATCCAAAGCCAATTCCGCCAACTCTTTTTTCTTTTTATTAAATTTAATCGGACTTTTGTAACCCGGAATTTTATATCCGTTAGCAAGCATAATATCACGCATATCCTTCATGCCCGATACGCCTTTTAACCCGGAACGATAATTATACAACTCTTCAATCTCATCAACGCTCATACCCTCATGCAATAAATGAAATGTGATAGCTGGATCAATATCTCCGCTACGACTCGTCATCATCACTCCTTCAAGCGGTGAAAAACCCATGGAAGTATCAAATGATTTTCCGGCTTTGATCGCCGTAACCGAACATCCGCCACCCAAATGGCAGACAATCAAATTAGGTTTTTTATTTTTCAATTTCTCAATTGCCACGGATAAAGAATACTCGCAAGAAATACCGTGAAATCCATATTTACGAACATGATATTTTTTATAAATCCCCATGGGCAAAGGATATAAATGCGCTCTCGACGGAATATCGCAATGAAAGGCCGTGTCAAAAACAGCGTAATTGTCCGCGGTGGAAAAAGCTTCTCGGCAAGCTTCAATGCCGGCCAAATTATTGGGATTGTGAAGTGGCGCCAACTTATTATATCTTTTCAATTCTTTTATTTGCGCCACGCCAAGCTTTAACGGTTTGGTGAATTTCTCTCCGCCATGCACCACGCGATGTCCTATTTTACCAATTTGATCGGCTTCAATGCCATGTTTTTCAAGTGTTCGTAAAAGAAGCTCTAAGACTTGTCCATGAGTTTTCAATGTTTTTTTAACGCTTTTCTTGCGCGAACCGAATTTATAAATAAAAAAAGAACCGGCCAAACCGATCTTTTCAGCCATCCCCGCGGCCACCTGTTCTTTTGCGCTATCGTATAATTTAAATTTCAGTGAAGAGCTACCGGAATTGATAATCAAATAATATTTTTTCCCCCGCATAGTATTTTCATCACCTTATTTATTATGAAATAATTTCTCCGTCTCCGGAAAAATCAACGCCGGAAGCATTGCCTTCATCCGTATCCAAATGACAAATCGCTTCATAATCCTCATTCACTCTGACCTCCACTTCTTCAAAAACGGTTGCTCGCGGTCCGTCAATACGAACTTTAACGCTTTTCCCATCAACCAAACCCATATTGCGCGCTTGCTCCGGATTGGCGTGGATATGTCGCTTAGCGACAATCACTCCTTCGCTTAAATCAATTTCACCATTCGGACCGATAACTTTTACCGCGCCCGAACCGATAATCTTCCCCGACAAACGTAAAGGCGCCTTAACTCCGATCTCAATACAATCGGTTTTCGCCAATTCAATTTGCGTGATCGGTCGACATGGTCCCAGAATTCTCACTCCCTCCAAACGCCCCTTCGGACCTTCAAGTATCACTTCCGCCGAACTGGCGAATTGGCCGGGTTGTGACAAATCTTTGATATTTTCCAATTCATAACCCTCGCCGAATAAGGTTTCCAAGTCTGCCCGCGTGATATGCATATGTCTAGCCGAAACTTCAACTTTAATTTTCATATTTATACTATTATTTTTCTTTCATGTTTAATTTAAGCAAACCGTTTTGCGCGCCGATCTGAGTTAGAACACCGCGGCTGTTCCTCATCCCCATATCCAAAGCGGAATCAACTTTCTTCCATCTCATGAATCCCGCCATAAACCCCGAAGCGAAAGCATCACCGGCTCCCACCGTATCCACAATTTGTTTTTTCGCAACAACACTTTTGCCTTGAAAATACTCACCGTCTTTATCCATGGCGTGAGCACCTTTCTCCCCATCAGTAATCACCACATTATTCGCGCCCAGCAATCTTAATTCGGTTAATAAAAATTTAATGTTTTGCAATTTCTTTTTGGTAATTTTTTTCTTGCAATTCATGACAAATTCCGTGGCTTCATCTCTGTTTAAAAACAAAATTTCAATATCTCTTAAAAACTTTTTGCTTTTGGCGTAATCTTTCAATTGCATAACTCCGGGATTCCAAGCGATCTTTACCGCGCGATTGACTTGACGCGTGATTTTTTCCATTTGTTTTTCCCAGTTCTGATTGGTCAGGGATGAAACATAAAGCCATCGCATTTTAGAATCACGCGAAAACCTCGGATTTAAATAATTGCTAGCGCCTTTAAAAGTAAAAATCGTGTGTTCTTTATCTTTTTGCGCGGTCATAATCATGGAAAATCCGGTACGATATTTTCGCGAAACGGTCATAAGCGAAGTATTGATCCGTTTGTTTTTTAAATAAGAATAAATTTCCCGACCAACCATATCCTGCCCCACATTGATCATAGGCGCGACCGTAAATCCGAAATTTTTCAATCCCACCGCCACATTCATGGCTCCACCACCATAATTCACATGAACTTCATCAATCGGAATTTTGGCGCCGTATTCCACGGCCAACAGTTTTTGCCGTTTTAAATCCTTTTTATTTTTTATGACAAAAACTTCATCATGGTAAAACATAATATCTTTTACCGCGGACCCAATAGTAACAACATCAAAATGCAACATATTTTTGATTTTTATTTATTTTGGTTTTCTATCTTAATTATATCACAAAACCGCCTTTCAACCCAATGTTTATCCACTAAAATTAAAGAAAAATAGCGCTAAAAATTTACCAAATTGACAAATCCGCAAAAATGTTATACGATAAATTGTTCATTTCACAATAATCAGGAGAAACTCATGAACGTTACTGAGAAAAAATACCGCGATGACGGGCTGATGATGCTGGTTCGCCTTGATCCTGAAGCGCTGATGCGCGCTCCGTTCAAATATCACAGTATTCTGCGTCCGCCTTTGCCTGATTCCGATCCATGGCGAATTGAACACCTTTTCACCGCTCGCTTCATGCGCAAAGGCGCGACTTCCGTAGAAATCAAAGAAGACCCCACCGTAACGCAACTCATGCGCCGTATTCAGAAAAATCAATGGTTTTTCTTTTCCGACATTCATCATGAATTGCGCATTACGGAATTGGAAACCTATGATTTTTTCACTTTGAACCTGGATCGCGGTCCGAAATTTTCAGGCACACTACCACTTCACATAAGCAAGGCCGTGCTCAGTTTGAAAAATTTCCGACGCGACTTGCTGTTCATGTGCATTCAACAACTTTATCCACAAATGGAGTTGGTAAAAACCATCTCTTTTGAACAAGATCATCAGAAAGCCAGCACTGACGAACAGAACAAATTCAAGCTCTTGGCTCAACCGTTCAAAAACAAACCCGCAGTTTTATACCGCAATTGTTTTCACTCGCTAACGGGAGACGCCAATCTTCGCTCCTTGATCATCGTGCTTTTGCTGGACGAAGAATTTCTGACAGACACCGTGAAGCGCAATCGCTTCATCAGCGAAGTGTTGATGCCATTCTATCTGGAAAACCAAAAAAAAGAAGTCTTTGACTTCATACGCAACACCACGCACACTTACTGATTTTTCACTCAATCCGCCTCTCTCAAGGGGCGGTATTTTATTGAGATTGAGTTCCGCTACGCGCGGCCGGTGCTTAGGATTTGTAATAATAAAAAAATGACCCGCTTCATCGCTACGGGTCATTTTTTTATTTTAGATTTTGTTGATTTTAACTTTGGTATAATGTTGTCTGTGTCCCAAATTTCTGCGATATCTGGTCTTGGATTTAAACTTGATAACTTGCATCTTGCGACTTCTGCCTTGTTCCATTATTTCGGCTTCCACTTTTTTGTCAGCCAGATAGGGTTGTCCCAATTCCAGATTATCACCTTTTTCATCACTGATAAGCAGAACTTTGTCAAAAGCGAATTTTTCGCCGGGTTCTCCGGAAATTTTTTCAATCTTTAATATTTCGCCTTCTTTAACTTTATATTGTTTTCCACCGGTTTTGATTACAGCTAATTTCATATGTCTTTTTAACGCCAAAATCCGCGTCATGAGTTATTTGTAATGTCAATATAATAAAGCATTGCGCGAGATCTGTCAAGCCGTTTCCTTCTCTTTGACTCTCTTATATATATACGCCAAAAGTAACATGAAAATCAATCCTGCCACCATGGCCAAGATAACAAAACTGATGCCGAAATCCTGAATATAATAAGCGACCAAACCGAAAATCATTATGATGGAATACAGGAAAAGAACGGCTTGCTTCACACTCATGCCGGAATCCAGAAGCCGATGATGCAAATGCTTGCGATCCGCGCTTTTGAACGGCGAATGACCTTCCATCAGCCGACGAATAATCGTCCAGATGAAATCCAAAACCGGAATACTCAGAAGCATCAAAGTAACGCCGACTTTGCTACCGCTGATAATGGATAAACTGCCAAGCAAAAAGCCGGCCAAAGTACTACCTCCTTCACCAAGAAAAATTCTGGCGGGATTGAAATTAAAAACCAAAAAAGCAATAAACGCGCCAACAATAATCAAAGCCAAAAGCGCGACATCGTATTGAATAATGTCCGCTTTATTCAAAGCGGTGATAAAGATAAAAAAAGACGCAATAATGGTTACTCCGGAAACCAAACCATCCAATCCGTCCAAAAGTTTAGTCGTATACATCATCCCCATCAACCACACGAAGGTGAACAAATCCGCCAAAAGCGTCAATTGATAAGGAAAACCATGATACCAAAAAGCGGTTATTTTAAAACCGTTCAAATACCAAATCCCTTCACCGAACGGATTGGTAATCCAATCAATTCCCACACCACAAACAATTACAGAGATCACCGCCAGAATCGGCCAGATAATTTGCCGACTCGGTTTTAAATCATATTTATCATCCAGAAAACCACCGATAACCAGAAACAACCCGCCGATTAAAATCCCAATAATGTTCCGAGCGATTATAGTTCCACCTGTTAAATAATCGCTATAAATCAAGTAATACCCGGTAACCGCGCCAAAACTCAAAAAAACACCCAACCCGCCCAAAAGCGGAATCGGTCTTTTGTGAATTTTCCTTTTACCTTTGGGAATATCCAGAATTTCCCATTTCTTGGCAAGCCGAATAATCGGCGGAGTAAAAATCAAACCGAGTACAAATGTCGCCACCATGGCTATGATAAATATGTCGGCATTCATATGAAAATATTTTACTGCAATTTTTCGCGATTAGCAAAAACTCCCCTGTCCATGCGGGGAGTTTTTAAATACTGAAATTATATTTCCGGCGCTTTTTCAATTCTTAATTCCCCGCCCACATCATAGAAAACTTTATCTCGGCGACTGATATCACCTTTAAGCAAACGATTGGCCAACGCGTCCTCCACTTTTTCTTGGATAACGCGTCTGAGCGGTCTGGCTCCGAATTTCGGATCAAATCCGACTTCCGCCAACTCGGCCAAAGCCGCGTCGGTTACCGCGAACTCAATCCCTTTTTCGTCCAACCTTTTAACTACTCGACCGACCATGAGACGAGCGATTTTTATCACATCCGTTAATGACAAAGGTTTAAACACGATCACGCCGTCAAAACGATTCAAAAATTCCGGCCGATAACTTTCTCTTAATTCATTTTCCAGAAGATGCGTTTTCACGCTTTCAATGTCCACTCCGGCCTTTATCTGATCTTGGATATAATGCGCGCCGGCATTGGATGTCATGATAACGATGGTATTGGTAAAATCAACCGTGCGACCTTGCGCGTCCGTCAGACGACCATCATCCATCAATTGCAAAAAAACATTCAATATATCAGGATGCGCTTTTTCCACTTCATCAAATAAAAGTAAAGAAAAAGGATTTTTGCGCACTTGTTCGGTTAAAATACCGGGATTATCACCTCTACCGAGCATACGATCCAGAGATGATTTTTCTTGATATTCACTCATGTCAATTCTGATCATGGCGTCTTCGCGACCGTAATAAACTTCCGCCACGGTTTTCGCCAATTCAGTCTTACCCACTCCGGTCGGACCGAGAAAGAGCATGCTGGCGATCGGTCTTTTCCCTTCTCGCAATTCAGCACGTGCGCGCCTGATGGATTTAGCCACCATGTCCACGGCCGGATCTTGACCGATCATTCTTTCATGAATTTTTTGTTCCAAATGCAAAAGTTTTTCCGTTTCACTTTCAGATACTTCGGTCAAAGGTATATTGGTCATATTGGAAACCACTTGTGCCACATCATCGGCGCGAACAACTTTATTCTCACCTTTTTCTTTGCGAACCTTGATGGCCGTCGCTTCCAAGATTTCAATGGCCTTGTCAGGCAAACGGCGATCATGAATATAGCGATCACTGAGTCGCGCCGCTTTCTCAATCGCCCCATAAGAAAAATAAACTTTATTCTGATATTCAATAACCCCGCTTTTCGCTTCCAAAACCCAAATCGCGTCATTAATTTCCATTTCTTTGATTTGAATCAATTGAAAAGCCGAATCCAAATTGGTATTTTCAATCGCTTTGCCGTAATCAGTCGGATTGGTGGTGGCGATAATGTGGAATAATCCTTTACGCGCGATATCGGCGAACACTTCCGCCAAATCCAAACTACTATCACCGCCCGCGGTGATGCCGGTCAAATTATGCAAATCTTCCACCGCCAAAACAATGTTACCCGAACGAATTATTTCATCCGTAACCTGTAAAATCCTTTGTTCGGCCGTAGCCGCGTCTGCGCCCGCCAGCAAACGAGATACGCTCAAACTAACCAATCTTTTATCTTGTAAAATTTCCGGTACATCTTCTATGGCCATGCGTTGCGCCAAACCGTGAATGATAGCTGTCTTACCCACGCCCAAAGATCCGTTCAGCAAAACTCCTTCTCGCGAACCTTCCATGATTTGAAAGATTCTTTCCATTTCCGCGTCGCGTCCGATACAAGGAAACAAACTTCCGTATTTGGCTTTCAAAGTTAAATCTTCACTGATTTTATTAAGTAAAGGCGTGGCTTGCGCTGTCATGGCTCTATCCAAACCGCTTTTCGGCTTATAGCGAGCTCTACCGCGAAAATGTTGTAAATTACGACGCAATTGTTCTTGTATCCTGATCCATGCCACCACATTTATAAGCTTTTGATAATCAAAACCCATTTCAATCAAAAGCTCTTCCACATCATCCGTTTCAACTTGCAAATCAATGTCTTGCGGTGAAGCCAAAGCCTGAACCGCTTCCACCACGCTCACTTTAGTCAAACTATCTTCATAAGCATTATAATACGCCAGAAGCAAAAGTTTACGCATATTGGCGGAAAGAACCGGCTTACCGGAACGACTTAAAATATTTTTCATGAGATAATTGCTGACCTTGGTTTTAAATGCACTAAAATCAATACCAAGCCGACCCAAAATAATCGCCGACTTATCAAACTCCGGCAACACGCCGAAAAAATGCGCGCGCTTCATTTCATGATGTCCGAAATGTTTGGCTAAACGCCATCCGGTTTCAACCGAACGAAGTGCGTCTTCAGTAAAAGAATCCGAAATATCCACGGTTTTATTCGCATAATCTTGCCAAACCTCGTTAAAAGTCAATTGTTCATGCCAAACATCCGTATCATCGTATTTCCGCTTCATCACGAAATTACCCATGGAAATTTCTTTTTCCAAACGATAATACAAATACAAAGCGATTAATAAGGTTATCCAAAAATATAATTTTTCCACGCTCGGCGTAAACCAATATTGCAAAGAAAAAAATGTTTCAAAACCGCGATCATAACCGAAATATGCTAACCAAGCAATCCCTGAAACCGCGAAAATCGCCAAGAGCATATTGTAGACCATTTTAAAACGACGGCTGATTTTCGCAAATCCCAAATTGGCTTCATCATATTGTTTGCCCCAATACAAAATCCTATCGCGCAATATCAAGCCAACTCCCGCGCCACGACAATTATCACACACTTCCCCGCCACTCGCGCCCGCGCCATCACAATGTGAGCAAGTTATAAAATTTAAATTTTTTTTATCCATAAATAGTTTGTAAAAATCCCGCGTTGATGATTATTTGAAAAATCAAAAAAACTGGCAAAGCCATCCAAAACAAAAAAGCCACTATCGCGAATATTACCCAAAACAAAAAAATAAAAAAGCGGAAAAAAATTTGCGCCAATCTAATGAAAAAACTGATCAATCTCCCCTGCCAATCATGTTGACCAAACATGGGTTTAAACAAATTTTTTACCCAAACCGATAAACCGATCTCTCGGTTTCCCGTGCGGATAGTGTTAATCATATTGGCAAAGGCTTTTTTCACTCCGCCCGTATACCACCAAATCGGCCAGCGTAGCAAATCAAAAATCACTTCATCTAAAATGAATTTTATTGACCTCAAAGCCAGATTATCATTAACCATAAATTTTTTTCTTAAATATGCTGTTTGGTTTTTTCAATTATACCATTTTTTACACATATAAAAAAGAATTTAATCAACAAATCCACATTTAAAAAAAAATAAAACACCGGGACACATGATGTGTCCCGGCTGAAAACGTGGGCAGCTGCACTTTTGGAATTCAAAGGGGAAATGAATTCCGTGTTTTTCCAGATGACAAGTATTAGCTCTTTCAACAGGCGGGAAATTTGTTAAGGTGGGGATGATAGGAATCTTGCTCGTTTTTGCTCATCGCTTTTCTTTCCGGTAGGACAGCTGCCTTGGCATTATACTGAATTAAAAATTTTTTGCAAGCTAATCATAGTAAATAACTTTTTCTTCATCATCGTAAAAATCTTGTTGATCATTATCAAAATATGAATTACTGCGTTCCACGGTAAATTTACTTTGATCAATTTCCCGCAAAAACATGGACGGCTCGGAACGCATTTCTCCGTATTTATAACTGAAACTTTTTACCGGATAATACATATTCAATTCGTCTTTGGCTCGCGTAACCGCCACATAAAACAAACGCCTTTCCTCTTCCAAGTCTTTGGTATTTTCCATACAGCGTTGATGCGGGAAATGCCCATCGCGCAAACCGATGATAAAAACATACGGCCATTCCAATCCTTTGGCTTGATGGATGGTGGACAAAACCACGGCATTTTGACTACCACTTTCCGCGCGATCAAAATTTTCACTCAGCGCCACATCCGCCAAAAGCTCATCCAAGCTTTGATATTTGGACGCGAAATCAGCGAACTGTCGCAGATCATCTAAACGATCTTTGTAATTTTCATACGAATTTCTCAAATATTCACTATATCCCGCTTCAATAATCAAATCCACGGCTTCCGCCAAATTACCCGTTTTCATTGACGCTAAATTTTTCAAAACGAATTTCAATTTATCCATGGACAGCCCGGCTTTGCCTGATAAGCCGTAATCAAACTTGGCCGCTTCGTGCAAATCTTTCAACTCGGCAATCATTTTCCAAATCTTCATGGCACCTTTCAAACCGATCCCCTCTTGCTTTAATAAAACTCTTTGCCAAGCCAATTCATCTCGCAAATTGGCCATGATTTTCAAATACGCGGTCAAATCTTTGATATGCGCTTGTTCAAAATATCTCATGCCACCGCGGATTATATAAGGAATATTATTTTTACTAAGCTCCAATTGCAATGAAGCTGATTGGAAATTGGCGCGATACAGAACCGCCATGTCTCCATAATTCGCGCCTGAACGATATAATTCCATGACGCGTTTTAAAACTTTTACGGTTTGTCCGTTTTCATCTCTGGCCGGGATTAAACCGGGCAAAAGACTACTCGGCCTTTCCGCTGATAAATCTTTTTGATATTGATTAAGATTTTTTTTAATTATTTCATTGGCCAAATCCAGAATCTGAGGCGTGCTGCGATAATTTTTTTCTATTTTGAAAATTTTGGCTTGAGGAAAAAGATTTGGGAAGTTTAAAATATTTCTTACATCAGCAGCGCGAAAAGAATAAATACTTTGCGAATCATCCCCCACCACCAAAACATTTTTATGATGATCGGCCAAAAGCTTGATAATTTCCGCCTGAATATAATTGGTGTCTTGATATTCGTCCACCAAAACATATTGAAATTTTTTCGCGTAATAATTTTTCACTTCCGGAAAATCTTGCAACAGTTTCAACCAATTGGTCAGCAAATCATCAAAATCCATACCATTCACTTCCTTTTTCTTGATTTCATATCGCGAAGCGATTTGTTCGGCTTGATTGGCCACGGGCATGGGATAACCGTAATGTTCGGTAGCGGTTTCTTGAATTCCCGCATTGGTATTACGCGCGTAGCTAAGCAAACTCAGCACAACACTCGGCTTGGGGAAATTTTTCCCTTTGGTATCCAGACTCAGCTCGGACATTATGTTTTTAATCATGGAAACACTATCTTCTTGATCCATGATAGTGAAATTATTTTTATAACCGAGTTTTGGCGCGTGTTGGCGCAAAATCAAATTGGCAATATGATGAAAAGTTCCACCATGCATCCCTCGTGGTTTTTCTCCCAATAAAGATTCCACGCGATCCAGCATTTCCTTAGCCGCTTTATTGGTAAAAGTAACCAAAATAATGTTTTGTGGCTCAATTCCTTGTTCAATCAAATAAGCTACACGAAAAACCAAGGTTCTAGTCTTCCCACTTCCCGCTCCGGCTAAAACCAAGGCCGGACCATCACCTTGAGTAACGACTTTATATTGCTCTAAATTTAGATGTTTTTTATAATCAATCAGCATAAATTTCCTTTATTTTAGCATAAATACATGATTAACAAAACATGTCCAGCCTTGACTTTTTTTAAAAAATATGATACACTTACATATTGTTGTTTGACAGTCTAACCTTCCGTGACGCCGAATTCTTCGGCGCCACTCAACCTTTTGCAAAGGAGCAAAAAGATGAATATGATTTCCAGCGCCAAGACCATCGCGGAAACCCTACGGGAGATCCGCGAAAACAAGCACCATGAACTCTCGTTCATGGTGAAAGAAGCGCGAGAGGAGTGGCAAAAGCGTAGTAAATGCTTTGAGCAAAAGCTCCTCCAAGTCATCGCCGGCAAAAACTCCGATGAGGAGCTTTCCGACGATGATTTGCAGGTAGTATTCTGCGCGCACCTATTTTTAATTGCTATCTCCCTCCAAAAAGGATGGGCGGAGGAGCTAGAATTTGCATCCCCCAATTTGGAGGATGCCGTGGTGATCTGGCAGATGCTCGAAGCCAAACGAGCCATGGAGGCTATTGAGCGAGGGGAGATGGAAACCATCACCCTCGAAGAAGCACAAACAAGATGGGGCCTCACCGACTAACCACCCGTGGCGCCGAATTCTTCGGCGCCACTCAACCTTTTGCAAAGGAGCAAAAAGATGAATAATAAGGAAAAGGAAAAACAGTACTGCGAGAGGATGGAAACCATCCTCGGTCTGATCGCCGCCGAACGCGGATTGCGTAGAGGCGTTTTCACGGAGTTCAACGAACAGGAAGTTCAAAGATTGCGCGCCGAACGGAAAGAAAGGCGCGCCGAACAAACGACCATTCAATAAAAACATAACCGCCAATCCCACAGGATTGGCGGTTTTCTATTTGATTTAAATATATTATTCCTTCGGCATACTAAACTCACATCCGCAATAATTCTGTCTATGAAAGCCTTGTTCAGCGCTCAATTCACAAGCTTTCTTATAACCATCATTTTTTCGCCAGATCATATCAATGAATCGCAAGTTATATTTAGTCGCGATTTGGTGACCGATTTCATTTATTTGTTCAGCGTTTTTCAGTGGACTGATAGTCAGAGTGGTGGCCAAAGCCTCAACTTTCAACTCCTCGGCTTTTAAAGCGGTTTTATTTAGTCTGTGGGAAAAACAAATCGCGCAACGATCACCACGCTCCGGCACTTGTTCCAACCCCTTAATCTCACTCAGCCACTCTTGCCGATCATAATTTTCTTGAAAAAACTTCACTCCCCTAGCTTCGCAGAATTGCTTCATTTCATCTTTGCGCCAATCATGTTCTTTCCGCGGATAAATATTAGGATTAAAAAAATAAACCGCCACATCATGACCGTCCTCCAATAATTTTTCTAAAACATAAGCGCCACATGGCGCGCAACAATCATGAAGCAATATTTTCATATCTGATTATTATTATGAAAAATTGGTGCTTTTGAAATCGTAATTAAATATTTACTGATATAATATTTTTTAAAACTCAAAAATAAAACATTTAATCCGCTCTTCTACTTTCTACGCTTCAACTTTTCAATCAACTCCCGGCCGAGCCAATAATAAATTATCAATAAAATCACCAAGCCGTAAACCAACCATAAAAACCAATTATTACTCAAAGACCAAAAGGAAATTTTCATAACCACGCGATCCTTTTCCACATTACCGAATTCATCACGCACCCGCACTTCAACGACATGCTCGCCTTTGTCAAAATAATACTCCAACTCGGGTTCTTGATATTTTTCCCGTCCATCAATCGTCCATTCATATTCCAATTCCTGATGATCCCGCAAATTATGGACCACCCGAAATTCATAAGACTGCCAACCGATTTTTTCAAATCGGATATGCGCCTCGGTCAGAGGCGTGGCGAATTCTCTTTCTTCGGCTCGCGATTGACAGCCACTCGCGACAAGCAAGCAAAGCAATATTATTTTGATGGCTTTATTCATCTCTTTTTTTCATTTTACGCAATTTTCTTTTGGCGGGTTCTTCATTTTTTTCCGCCGGGAATTCTCTTTCAATTGAACCGCTGGGCGCGGAGCCTTTTCTCCCGGATGGAACAAAAATCGCGGCCAGCAACAAAATCAGAGCCAATATAAACAACCAAATCCAATAATTGTAAACCGACCAAAATTCAACGGTTACGGTTTCACTATCCAGCAAATAATTGCCCCAAGGTCCGCTGACTTTCAATTTAACATAATGATCACCGGTGCCACTGAATTTGTGCGGTCCGTTTATCTCACTTTTATTGCCATCGCCGAAATCCCATTCAAAATTAAGTTTATCCGCTTGTATTTCTTGCACATTGGTGCGAAAAGTAAAATCATAGGTATTCCAATTGAGTGGCTTGACTTCAATTATGACTTGTTTCAATTGTTCCACTTCCGGTGATTTATAATAATCTCCCAATTCTTCATTTTCATTTAATTCTCCACCAACACCTTCCTCATCATTTCCGAGTTCAAATTCATCGCTTTCTCGTGAATCGGAAATATAATCATTATCTTCATTTGGCGACTGATCATCATCGGCCGACTGTTCGCCCGAATCATCATCTTCTTCATCTTGACCTTGACCCGCCGGTGGCCAATCCCCTTCATCATCCGAACCGCTGTCAGCCGAGTCATCAGCCGGCGGTTCCGGAGTAGGTTCTTCTTGGCAACTCGGATCCAAAGGACAATAATCTTCTTTATCTCCCACTCCGTCATCATCCGTGTCCGGATCCAAAGGATCGGTGCCGATATCATCTTCTTCATCATCCGTCAATCCGTCATTATCATCGTCAGTATCATTATCATCCCCGATACCGTCACCGTCCGTATCATCTTGCGGATGGAACAAAAAGCTAAGCGCTTCATTATTGGCAAGATTCTGGTCTTCCGGATCAACATTAAGTACTTTTATGAAAACATTAAAATCACTTTCCGGCACTGTAAACTTAATAAAACTGTCATCAGCCACTCCACCGGCCTTAACCGAAGCTCCGTCTTCTCCCAACAAAGTCGCTCCCATAAAAAATCCCACATCAGCGTAAGCGTCCTGCTCACCGTAATTTCTCACAGCCGCGTAAATTTTAACCTCTTCGCCTTTGAGCAAATTATTTTTGTCTTTTGACAAAGAAATGGCTCCGGGCGTAATCCCCAAATCAACTTCATATTGAGTAGCGGAAACAGGCGCGGACAGACTTAAAAGTCCGCAAAATAAAATGATAATTAACTTTTTCATAAAAATGCTTTATTAGCTTAAAAGACTTTTAATTCTTTAAAAGCCTTTCTGAACAAACCAAGCACTTTGCGAGCTTCACCATGTTTTATTACATAATGGACATCATGAACAATATGATTGCGAACTTTATGCGCCCAGAAAACCCTTCTCACGCCAGAATATTTAAAAGAAGCGCTTTTCAATCTTTCAGCCATGGTTTTGCCGGGAAAATACATTTTTTTCAAAACACTGTCCAATAATTTATCCGCTTCAATAATCGCCAATTTCAGATTCATTTCTTTGCCATAGCTCGCCAATTCCTCAATTTTATTCCATTCCTCTTTGTAAAATTGTTTATCAATTCCTTCCACCGCGGAAAATTTCGCCAACAATTTTTTAAACAATATGAATAAAACCACCGCCACCACCGCGACCAAAATCAGAATAAAATCTCCTTGTGTGAATTCCCAATAAAAATCCATATCTAAAAATTTATTTCTTGTTCCAAATTGGCGGCCACATCCAACATGGTGGCTTCGTCGTAATAACTGCCCATCAGCTGAAGCCCGACCGGCA
Source organism: uncultured Gammaproteobacteria bacterium (assembly GCA_964486065.1). Taxonomy (GTDB): domain Bacteria; phylum Patescibacteriota; class Patescibacteriia; order UBA11705; family JABHMO01; genus CAZAKN01. Next base: position 168,518 of record CAZAKN010000001.1, read on the forward strand.
GGTCATCCACCAACCCGCAAGGAATGGAAATCGCCGGCAGACCGGCTACATTCGCGGAAACCGTAAAAATATCCGCCAAATACATGGTCAAAGGATCATCAAATTTCTCGCCCAAATCAAAAGCCGTACTCGGCGCCGTGGGCGTAACCAAACAATCAACATCTTTAAACACAGTTTCAAAATCTTGCTTAATCAGACGACGCGCTTTTTGCGCTTGCTTGTAATATTCATCTTGATAACCGGAAGATAGAACATAAGTGCCCAGAAAAATTCTTCTCTTCACCTCTTCGGCAAAACCTTGCTTTCTGGTTTTTAAATACATCTCGGCCAAATTCCCCGCCTCTGCTCGGAATCCGTAACGCACACCGTCATAACGAGCCAAATTGGAAGATACTTCCGCGGTTTGCAAAATATAGTAAACGGATAAAGCGTACTCGGTTAAAGGCAAATTCACGGGTTTAACTTCCGCTCCCAAATCGGTAAGTTTGCTGATGGCTTTTTTTACGGTTTTTTCCACATCCACATCCATGCCTTTAACGAAGTATTCTTGCGGAATACCGATTTTCAATCCATTCAAACCTTTGCCGAGTTTATCAACCACGACCGAATTTTTATCAACCGAAGTTGCATCAAATTCATCTCTGCCGGCGATATGTTCAAAAACATAAGCGGCGTCACGCACGGTTTTGGCCAAAATCCCGATCTGATCAAAGCTTGAAGCCATGGACATAAGACCATGACGCGAAACTCGACCGTAAGTGGGTTTCAGACCAACCGTGCCGGTAAACGAAGCCGGCAAACGAACCGAACCTCCCGTGTCCGAACCCAAAGCGTAAAAAACTTCATGAGATGCCACGGCCGAGGCCGAACCGCTGGAAGATCCGCCCGGCACTTTTTTCAAATTGCACGGATTCTTAGTCGGACCGAAATACGATGTTTCTCCCGAAGATCCCATGGCGAATTCGTCCATATTCGTTTTGCCTACGAAAATCGCGCCCGCTTTTTCCAATTTATTAATCACTCCAGCATTATATGGCGCGACATAATGCGAGAGCATTTTGGAACCGGCGGTGGCTTTCATTCCTTCAATTAAAATATTATCTTTAATGCCGACCGGAATACCTTCCAAAACTCCGATTTCTCGGCCATCTTTGATTTTTTTATCAATCTGCTCGGCACGCCAATACGCGTCATCTTCCGTCAAGGTAATGAAACAATTCAGCTCTTCATCTTTCGCTCGGATGGCGTCAAAACAACTTTTGGTCAATTCCAAAGAGGAAAAATCTTTTTTCAAAAGTCCGCGATGCGCTTCTTCAATTGTTAATTTATTCAATTCCATAATTACAATGTTTTATGAACTTTAAACATTTTGCGCTCAATTTCCGGCGCTTCGGCCAAAACCTTGCCCTCTTCCCAAATTTGTTTCGGCTTGTCTTCTCGCATTACATTGGTCAAGTCGGTTACATGATCCAGCGGTTCCACGCTTTGTAAATCCAATTCTTTCAATTTTTCAAAATACTCCACCACGGAAGCCAATTGTTCGCTGAATTTACTTTTTTCTTCACTTGAAATATCAAGACGCGCCAATTTGACCAAATGTTCAATGTGTTGTTCGGAAATCTTCATATTTTTGAAATAATTATTTACAATTAAAGTTTATCATCAATTGCCTAAATTTACAATTTAATTCAATTAAATAATTTTAAAAAATCGTCCTGATCCAAAATTTTTATTTTCAATTCGCGAGCTTTGTCATGCTTGGAACCGGGACTTTCACCGGCGATTAAATAGTCGGTTTTGCCACTGATCGTGCCGGAAACTTTTCCACCATTGTTTTTTATCAAGTCTTTGGCTTCTTCACGACTGAATTTGTCCAAAGTGCCGGTCAAAACAAAAGTTTTGCCCACCACTTTTTCATTTTCCGCGGTCGCGACAGGTTTTATCAATTTAACGCCGACTTCCGCCAATTCATTCAATTGAGCCAATTTTTTTTTGTCATTAAAATACTCGTGAATACTTTGCGCGGATTTTTCCCCCACTCCTTCAATGGCCGTTAAATCGAATAATTGCAAATCCGCCATAAGACGAATGAACTTTCGCGCGTCCGCGAACGGATAATTGCGCGCCAAAATTTCCGCGGTTTCTTCTCCCACATAACGAATACCGAGCGCGAAAATAAACTTTGTTTGTGGCACCTTTTTGGCGGATTCAATCGCTTGAAGCAAATTGGTGGCTGACTTTTCTCCGAACCTTTCCAACACGGTCAAGTCGCCGACTTTCAATTTGAAAATATCAGCGAACTCGGCGATCAAACCATTTTGCATCAATTGTTCCACGATTTTCTCGCCAAAGCCGTCAATATTAAAACCTTTTTTTGAAACAAAATGCGCCAATTTTTCTTTTTCCATGGCATAACATTTTTCCGCGGCACAATACAAAGCCACATTATCACCTTTGCGCTCCACCGGACCGCCACAAATCGGGCACTCGCGCGGTTCGCGAATAACTTTCTCTCTACCCGAACGCATTTTTTTCAAAGGCTCAATGATTTCAGGAATTATATCACCGGCTTTTTGTAAAATCACCGTGTCACCCACGCGAATATCTTTGCGTTTGATTTCATCGTAATTATGTAGCGTAGCGCGACTGACCGTTGAACCGGCCACTTTCACCGGACGCAAATGCGCCACCGGCGTTAAAGCTCCCGTCCTACCGACTTGCCATTGCACATCCTCCACCACGGACACCGCTTGTTCCGCCGGAAATTTGTAAGCGCAAGCCCAACGCACATATTTTGACGCGCGTCCAAGCCTTTCTTGCCAATCCAAACGATTGACCTTGATGGCCACGCCATCTATTTCATACGGCAATTTGCTCCGCTTATCTCTCCACTTCTCGCAAAACGCGATCGCTTCCCTGATTCCTTTCACCTTGGCGAACTCGGGATTGACTTTTAAACCGAGTTCTCGCATTTTCTTTAAAACTTGCTCTTGAGTTTTAAGACTGCTGCGCAAGACTTTGCTATAAATCGCCCAATTAAAAATATCCAAATCCCTTTCGGCCGCCACCCGAGGATCCAATTGACGCACCGTGCCGGCGGCCGCGTTGCGCGGATTGGCAAATTTATTATCGGTTTGTTTATTTAACTTTTGAAAACTTTTGATCGGCATATAGACTTCCCCGCCGACTTCAATATCCACGGGTTCACGAAGTTTTAAAGGCAAACTTTTAATGGTTTTTACGGTGTGCGACACATCTTCCCCGTAAACTCCATCACCGCGCGTAACCGCTTTTTTAAATTCACCTTTTTCATAATGAAAACTCATATTCAAACCGTCAATTTTCAATTCGCAAGTGTATTCAATCGTTTGATTTTCCGGCACATTCAAATATCTTTTCACGCGCCGATCAAACTCCCTGACTTCTTCATAATCAAAAACATCATCCAAAGAATATTTTTTTATCTCATGTTTGATTTTCTTAAATTTGCCCAAAGCTTTTCCGCCGATTCTCTGCGTCGGAGAGTCGGGCGTAATCAATTCCGGAAATCGCTTTTCAATTTCTTCAACCTCATCTTTTAAACTATCTCGCGCAGCGTCACTGACAAAAGGCTTGTCCAAAACATAATACGCGTAATCAATTTCACGCAATTGTTTTTTTAATTTATTCAATCTGGTTTCCGCTTGTTTTTTGTCCATATCAAGTAACAATAATTATGCCTCCAATCATGATTAAAATAATGGCGATTGAACGCTTCAAAACCACTTTGGCGGAATATTTTTCACGAAGAAATTTCGGACTGTAATAACTTAAGAAAATCGCCGCCAAAAAAACCAAAAGCGGTTTGGTGGCCAATAGCGCGGTTACCAGAGAAACCGAGCCCACGGAAATCGCTTTGATATACAAAAGCAAAGCCACTCCGCTGATCAAAGCGTTAAAAACAAAATGCTTGACTCCGTCCTGCGCTTTTTTCTTTAAATGCGGATGATGTAATAAAACAATAATCAGTGGCACCAAAATTCCGCCGATACCGAACCAGAAATATATCGGGCCAACATCAACTTGATTGGTGGTGTGAGAAAAAATCAAATTACGACCCGCCCAGAAAAATAAAACTAGGAATGTATAAATAAACAAATGCTTGTATTTGACTTTTCTGATCTTCTTTTCATGAGAAATTAAAACCGCTCCACCGAAAATCAAAAGCATCCCCACATAATCCAACCAATGCAGTCTTTCGGCGAAAATCAAGAAACTACCCAAAGCCACGAACATCGGTTCACTGGCCAATACCGGCACGAAGCGCGAAACTTCCTCTTTTTTCATTACATAATAATAACAATATTGCGCGAGCGAATATAAAATCCCGGCCAGCATCGCCCATAATATTATTGACGCGTCCACCATGATTTTTCCGCGAACCAAAGCAAACGCGATAAAAACCAAATAAACCGTGAAGCAATAAACCACGGTAACGATTTTAGGATCTTTCAGCTCATCGGAAATTATGTGCTTGTCCATAATATTAACAAGCCCCCATAATACCACGGCACCAGCTGTTAAGATTATCCAATTCATAAGAATAATTCTGATTCAAAAATATATATTAATCAAGACTAATCAAAGAATAAAATTCAATGATCCTTAAGCGGATATCGGCGTTTGGGATTATTTTAATAGCTTTAAAATTTCTTCACCCCAAAACATCATGATAATGGCCGCGACTGATAGAAAAGGAATCAGAGCGATCTTGGATTTCAGTTTGCGACCGCGGAACAAGATCAAACCGATACTCCAAATAAAGCCCAGAATGTATGCCAAAAATATGGCGTAAACGATCTGTGGCCAACCCAACAAAATACCCAAAAAAAGCCCGAAATAAATATCACCTTGTCCCACCCATTTGCCTTTTGACAATAAAGATTGAATTAAAAAAAAGCCACTACCGAACAGAACCGCCCATAAAACATTTCTCAGCTCAGCCGGCTGCAAGCCAAAAAACCAAATTCTATAAAATACGGCGACCAATGCGGATAACAAAATAAATTCACGATAAACCGCGCCTCGCCGATAATCGTTAAACGCCAGTCCGAGCAAGCAAATTAAAAAAATTATTTTAAAATAAATCATCTTACACAAGGTTAACCATTTCCACCAAACGATTGGCGTAACCCCACTCATTATCATACCAAGCGATAATTTTGGCTAGATTGCCCCCCACCACTCTGGTCATGGCAAGATCAACGATGGCTGATTCCGATCGTCCGATAATGTCGCTGGAAACCAAAGGTTCATCGGTCGTTGCCAGCAGGCCTTTGTAAAGCGGGCTTTTGGAAGCTTGAGTGAAAGCGCGATTGATTTTTTCCGAAGTTGTATCTTTTGACAAAAGCACGGTTAGATCGGCCAAAGAACCGCAAACCAAAGGAACTCGCACCGCCAAACCGTCAAATTTATCTTGCAATTCCGGCATGGTCAAAATGGTGGCCTTGGCAGCGCCCGTGGAAGTCGGGATCATGTTATTCAGAGCGGAACGACCGCGACGATAATCTTTGGCGTATGGCAAATCAACCGTTCTTTGCGAAGCGGTAACCGCGTGAATAGTGTTAAGCAAAGCTTTTTCCACGCCGAAATTTCCTTGCAAAACGGCCATAACCGGCGCCACGCAATTGGTGGTACAGGAAGCATTGGCCATTATCTCGGAAGGTTCAACGCTTTTGTTATTAACGCCTTTAACCACGGTGGCGACTTTACCGTCTTTGCTTGGCGCGGAAATGAACACCCGTTTAGCGCCCGCGTGCAAATGTTTACGAGAGTCATTCTGACGCGTGAACACGCCGGTACATTCCAAAACCGTATCAATCTTCATTTTTTTCCATGGCAATTTCCGCGGTTCGGCAATCCGTGAAAACGCGATTTTCTTCCCATTTATCATTAAATAATCTTTACCCGCTTTCGCGGTTTTAATACTTGAATTTTGATAAACGGAATCATGTTTCAATAAATAAACCAAATTTTCCGGATCCGCCAAATCATTGATGGCCACGACTTGAATATTTTTTTTACTCAAAGCTATTTTCAGAGCCGCGCGTCCGATACGACCGAAGCCGTTGATGGCGATTTTTTTCATAATTAAAAATATTATTTCTCAATTTTCAATTTATCCAAAATATTGAAAACCGTTTGTTCGTCAATCATTTGTTCGCCTTCAGTGTCTTGATAGCGGAAAAATAATTCCACATAACCGCCTTCGGTTTTTTCAATCACCATAGCCGCCGTGCCATTGTCCATGACATACCAATCAGCGTCCAAACCCGCCACTTTCATTTCTTGACTTTCTTGTTCATCCGCGTATCTATCCACCGTTTCGTTAACATAAACCTCCATATCCGCCGAGAACTCATTTTGTTCCGGGACTTCTCCGCCCGAATAAAAATTTATCACCTCCCCTTCTTCACGATAAGGATTATCCACGTAAGCCCATTTGGGAGGAAAATAAACCGTTAAACCGTATTTGGAAAAACTTAACCATTGATTTTCCTTGATAATTTCAGATAAATTTTCAATGGCCTTACTTTCCACGCGATCGTTTTGATTCTTTTCATATTCAGGTTCTCCCGAAACATCAACCGGTACTTCCAACCCGTTTTGCGCCAAAATCTCTTTGTAAATTTCTCCGTAATAAAGTCGCGTCATTTTGGTTTCCACATACATGGCACTGAACAAAGCGGCGAAAGCTAAAAACACGCAAACTATCATAACTGTCAAAACTACCGATAAACCTTTAAAATAATGCAATTCTTGTTTGATCAAGCGAATTCTCTCCTTGGTGGAATTGATATCCAACTTGATCTTTTCTTTGGATTTTGATTTTTTGTTTTTTGTTGGCATAGATTTTATTTTATAAAAAGTAATAAAGCTACAGAGAGTGCAAATCATGAATAATTTCCTTGTTCCGTGAAATATGTTTAAAGTTTAAGTTTTTCACCCATTTTTCTCGTTAAAATCACTTGAACAGGTTAATAATATCTTTCCCCGTGACGATCAAAACCAAAAGCATTAGCAAAGCAAAACCGATCGTATGCACCACTTGTTCAACTTTTTGACTAACGGGTTTGCGACGGATTTTTTCAATCAAGATAAACAAAACACGTCCGCCATCCAAAGCCGGTAAAGGTAAAAAATTAATAATCGCCAAATTTATTGACAATAGCGCCGTGAATTGCAAAGCGTAATTTATGCCCATGCGCGCCACTTTGCCGGTCATAACGGCGATTCCTACCGGTCCGGCCACTTCCACACCAACGGGTTGTCCGACAATCGCATTTTTAATTATCGTGACGAAAGCAACTATTATTTGAATGAATAAATTATAAGTGGCTTTCAATCCCAACCAAATTGATTTATACCATGGATAAGACACGATTCCGGTTTTTTCAATTCCCACTCCAAGCACCGCCCGCTCACCTGTTTCATTTTCCGGCAAAACCTGTGGCGTGGCTGATAAAAGAACCGGCTCACCGTATCTGGAAATTTCAATTTCCATGCTTTGACCGTTTTTTGAAGCAACATAATCTTGCACTTCGGTAATTTCGCTGAATGAAAAACCGTCCAAAGCGACAATGGCGTCACCAAGTTCAATCCCCGCTTCCGTAGCCGGAGAGTTTGCCACCAAGGACATGACTTGCATTTTCTCGTCTGAAACTTTGGCACCTTCTTCAACATTGCTTAAAACTTGCGGACTGCCCAATGTAAAAACCAACATGAGACAAATCGCCGCCAAAATTATATTCATAGTTACGCCCGCGGATAAAATAATGCTTCGCTTCCAAGGTTTTTTGGCGGCAAAACTGTCCGGATCTTTACTTTCACCATCTTCACCTTTAATTTTAACGAAACCTCCGAGCGGAATCCAATTGAGCGACCAGATGGTATCTTCCGATTCATGTTCTCCGCTTCCCCAAAAAAATTTTCTTTTACCGTTAACTTTTTTCCAGCCGAAAACGCGAGGCGGGAACCCAAACCCGAATTCTTCGGCTTTTACGCCGAACATTCTGGCGGTGGCGTAATGTCCCAGCTCATGCACGAACACCAACACCGACAACACCAAAACAAATACGATTATGGTAAATGCCATATTTTACGAATATTTAATTATTTTTTTTACGGTTATTTTTTCTCCGAGAAATTTTTCCGCTATTTTCGCGAAATTCTCATTTAAATCACTGACTTGATAAATGCGCTCGCCGCGCGGGCTTATTCGCTCGGCCATCTCGGGATGCCGATTCAAATATTCAACCAAAGAACCAGCCACAATTTCACCGGGATCAGGTACTTCACATTCTCCCCCCATAATGTCGCGAACTTGCTTTAAAAGCAACGGATAATGCGTACATCCCAAAATCAGACTGTCAACTTTTTCTCGCTTCAAAGGCTTTAAATAATATTCCAATATACTTACCGTTTCCAGACGCTTCAACCAATTCTCTTCAATTAACGGTACCAAAAGTGGCGCGGCCACTTGTTCTACTCGCAATTTCGGCTGTAACTTCTTTAATTCTACCATATACGCGCCCGACTGAACAGTCCCGCGCGTGCCGATAATCCCCACTTTTTGCTTGGCATTTTGCGCCATGAATTCCACGATCGGTCTGATCACCCCGAGAACTCGCAAATTATCATCGCGCAAAGCGGGTAAATATTCTTGTTGTATTCTGCGCAAAGCTTTAGCCGAGGCGGTATTACAAGCGATAATGATAAGTTTGCAACCTTGTTTAAATAAATAATCGCAAGCTTGGCGCGTCAATTCAAAAACCGCCTCTTCGGAACGATTGCCATAAGGCACATGCAAAGTATCGCCGAAATACAAATAATCATATTGCGGTAACTTTTTTTTAATTTGTTTCAAGACGGTTAACCCGCCCAATCCTGAATCAAATACACCGATCATATTATGGATATTTTAGCATATTTTTCTTCATGCCCCAATTTTTCAATTAAAAAAGCGGGACAGCTCACTGTCCCGCGTAATTGTGATAAAGATCATTTCTTACCGGATTGGATCATCACGCCGAAATTGGCTTTGCTACGCTTGATTTGTTCGCGTTTGCGATGTTCTTCTTCAATCGTCAACTGTTCGTTGACAGCTTGCAAAAGATCTTCCGGCGACATATCCACGCACTTGGCATAATCTTTGGCTTGAGGATCCAGATCTTCCTCGGACTGCAATTCGCCAACTTTGTTTTCTTTCATGACGAAGATTTGCCGATTGATGGCTTTATCCGTCAAAGCTTGCTTCGGAGTTTTCTCCGGACAACTTTTTTGGTAACCTTTTTCAAAAAGCTTTTTGGTAATTTTCTGCCTACTCACCTCATCACCAAAAACTTTTTTCAGCAAAAGATCGGCTTCGGCTTTCCACTCTTCCTGCTTTGCCTTTTCCTGTTGACGCTTTTCCAGATCAACCTTTGACAAAGCGGGTTCTATTTTCCTCTTTTCGTTACCGATTTTCGAATCGGTATTCCTTGGTAGCCATGGCCAACCGGAGGACTCGTTTATTTTGTGAACGAGTTCAAAATGTGCCGGAGAAGCATGATTATCGGGATTGGGAAAATCTGCTTTGACAAACCCGAAAGCTCGATACAGTACCGTGTTGATAATGGTCAGCAAATCGCTGATTCTGACATTCCAACCTTCATTGGAAGCTTTATCAATAAAACTGCCATAATCATCATAACCGAAAAACCTGTATTCTTCTTCTTCTACCCTTTTCTTCACGCCGATCATCGTACCGCGCAAAGCCATCCAAACATACCTATCCGCCGATTTCCAATACGCTTCCGGCAAGCTGTTGTTCGGATATTCCGCTCTGATTTCCCGCAACTTGAATTTGACTCTATCTTCATCTGATTCTTCCGTGGGAAAATCAGGTTGCTCAAATCGCAGTTCGGGATTTCTGACAATCATCACCTCCGGCTTTTCCGGAGTCAAGTCTTTTCTCTTTTGAACTTCGGGTTCTTTCTCCTTTTCTTTGAGAAAGACTTCTGGTTCGGCCTCGCCGGAATTTTCGCTTTCGGCAACACCCAGTTCTTCCAGAAGTTTCAATTTGGCCGACTTAAGAAAAAGATTCTCCGCTTGTGTTTTTAAAGCCTTTTCTCTAAGCAACCGACGAATCTCCTCATCTTGCCACAGCAGATCTGCTTGATCCGGTTGTCCTAATTTTTCCGCCAATTTAGTGGCTTCCGACATCATGACTTCTTTGAGATCCTTGTCAGTTACTTGATCATTATTGTGAACGGACATCATATTTTCCTCCTTCGGCAAAGCCGAAAAATCAATCTCCCACTTAAGGAAATCCTAAGATTTACGGAGACAAATTATTTGAAAATTTAACACATTAATATTATCCGGTCAAGTAAATATGGTTATTTTTGTCTAAATTTAAACAATATTTCAAATTGACATAGACTGATAATTTTGCTAAATTATTATATTGACAGAACTTTGACAATCACTTGAGAAAGAGCACATCATGAATCTTAAAAACTTGGAAAAATGGATGGAATTCATTGAAAACATGGTTATTCTTCCTTGCTTCATAATTTTAATCTTAACAGGGATCGCCATTTCCCTGTGGATGGATTTAACCAGAAGATATGAAAACATCCCGGTGGATGAAACCGCAAAGTTTTTCGTTGTCCGAGAAAACACCTTCGGACTGAAAAATGGTCAAGTTTTCATTCGTTCCAAAGTGCCAATCTTCTATTCGGAAAACATTGTTAAGCCGATTTTTCAGTATAAATCGTATGAAGGTCCGCGTTATTTGATTCCTTATCCGAAACTGGATTTGGTGATCTTGGAACTGGAAAAAATCAACGCGGATTCAAACATTATCTCGGTCATGTTTCCAAACATGGAAACTAAAAGTTTCATCATTAACTCTCCACCGAAAAACGAGCGTCGCTGGCCGGACATGATTGAAAGAGACATGAAAAAACAAGGGCTCCCGATTCCCGAATACACCTTGTATCGCTGGCAACCGGGAACTCCACCTAATCAAGGTGAAATCATCATCAGCACTTTATAAGGAGATTATTATGACCAGACTTGAAATTTTCCTTTTTTCCAGCTATTGGCTGATCTTCCTGATGGCAATGATAGGTAATGCGTTCTATCATGACATGTATAAATATTCAGTGGTTCTGAACACGCAAACCGAAAACTACATTATCGTGGAAGCCGAATATATTACTTCACCAAACAGAAAAGAGCGCATGCCTAAACCGGGGCAGGTTTTCATTCGTTCCGAAGTACCGGTGGTTTTTTCGGACGAAGTGGGCGCGACGACTTTTCAGTACAGTCCTTGGCAAGGAGCTCGTTTACTGAAACCTTTTCCCCAAGAGACGAAAGAATTGATGGTTCTGAACTGTGAAAAAATTAATTCTCTGTCCGCTGTCGTAACGGTTATGTTCCCCGATGGATGCGCTCGTTCTTTTGTGACTCAATCACCAAGCAAAAATATTCATCGCCCTCCCGACTTGGTTGAACGAAACATGTTGCGACAAGGTCTGCCTGTCCCTCAATACCTTGTGTATCATTGGGAAACGAATACTCCGCGTGATCAAGGCAAGCTGTTCTTTTCCGTCATTTAGATTCGTAAATCAAAATCCTCCGCGAACCACGGAGGATTTTTTATTGTATCAATATTTGATTTACCAGCTTCCACTGCTTCCTCCGCCTCCGGACATTCCTCCACCAAACCCGCCGAAACCTCCCGAACCACCGGATCTTCCACCTCCACCGAAAAATATTCCGCCACCGCGTCCGCCTTTACCTTTACTCCAACCTTTAAACCAATTGCGACGCGAAGCTCCCCAATCAAACAATAAGCCCAAACCGCTAAACAATCCGCCGAGGATTATCGCCCAGAGAGTTCCGGCGATCAAAGCTCCCGCCAAAGCGCCCAAACCGAGCCCCCACAAACCACCGGGCCAATATCTTTTTGATTTACCCAAAAATTCAAAAAATCCACCCATCATAATCATGGAGAAAACCACCAAATAAAATATAAAATTACCGCTTAAAGAACCCTTTTCTTTTTCTTCAGGCAAATCCAAGACTTCTCCTCTGGCAGCCGCCTGCAAGGCTCTCGCACTCTCAATAATACCGGTATCATAATCACCCGCCTTAAAATTAGGCACAGCGATGGTTCTGATAATAGCGCCGGCTTCCGAATCCGTCAGAGCGCCTTCCAAACCGTAACCGACTTCAATACGCAATTCGCGTTCCTCCTCCGCCACCAATAAAAGGATACCGTTATCCGCTCCTTGTTTTCCAATTCCCCAATCAGCAAATAACTCCACCGCGAAATTTTCAATATAATCCTCACCCAAATTCGGAACCGTTACCACTGAAATTTCATGTCCGGTTTCGCGTTCAAAAACTATCAACTCCCGCTCCAAAGTCTGGCGCGCGTTATCGCTCATCATATTCGCGTAATCATTGACAAACCCACTCGGTTCGCCCGGATTGTAATACGCCTGCGCCGAGCTTAACAAAGAAACCGAAAACAGAACGAAAATAAAAATTGTACTTAATATTTTTTTCATTTAGAAAAAAATTATTCTTCGGAAGTGGTCAAATCAACCGTGGGAGCGACTTCCGCACCTTCGGCCGCTTCAAAAAATTCTTTTGCTTCAAATCCGAAAATTCCCGCCAAAACATTGTTCGGCAAAGTTTTGATTTTCACATTGTAGTCTTTGACGATTTCATTATAGCGTTTTCTTTCCACTGAGATACGATTTTCCGTGCCCGCCAATTCATTCATTAAATTTTGCACGGTTTCCGTGGAACGCAATTGCGGATAATTCTCCATTATCACGAGAAGTCTGGCCAAAGCTGATTCCACTTCCGTGGCGGCCGCCGCTTTTTCATTTACCGTGGAAGCGCCCGCGTAACGAGTTCGGGCTTCGGCGATATTACCGAAAACTTCTTGTTCTTGTTCCATGGCACCTTTAACCGAATTTACCAAATTCGGGATCAAATCAAAACGGCGTTGAAATTGGTTTTCCACTTGCGCCCAAGCGTTATCAACTCCTTCATTTAAACCGATAACCGAATTGTAAAATCCGACCACCCATAAAGCTAGCAAAAAGATGACCAGCCCGATGGGGACCAAATACTTTAAAGCATTGCTCATAATTTTTTAATTAAGTTTTTTTAAGTATTGTAATTATATAATTAAAATTCCTTCAAAAATTTCCGATGACTCAAAATACCATCCGGATTTTACTTTATTTTCTTTTTCAAATATTCTTCCAATTTATCAAGATTAACCCGATCTTGTTCCATGGTATCACGATCACGAACAGTTACCGATTCATCTTCAAGCGAATCAAAATCAAAAGTCACGCAAAACGGCGTTCCGATTTCATCTTGTCTGCGATACCTTTTTCCAATGCTTTGAGTTTCATCATATTCGCAAACGAATTCATCTTTTAATCGGTTGAACAATTCTTTGGCCGGTCCAGACAGTTCTTTCTTTTTTGACAAAGGTAAAACAGCCACTTTTACCGGCGCCAAATCGTAAGGAAATTTCATAACCACGCGTTTTTCTCCGTTTACTTCTTCTTCATTATAATTGGCCAATAGCGCGGTTAAAACGCAACGATCCAAACCGAAAGTCGGCTCCAAAACATGCGGGATAAATTTTTTATTTTTGGCTTGATCGTAATATTCCAATTTTTCTCCACTGGCTTCGGCCTGATTGGACAGATCAAAATCTCCGCGATGCGCCAAACCGAACAATTCTTTAAATCCGCCAAAAGGAAAATCATACTCAATATCCACGGTTTTTTGAGAATAATGAGATAACTTTTCTTTGGGATGTTCATAACGGCGGATCTTTTCTTTTTTCATCCCCAGCTCCATGGCGAATTCTTCTTGCAGATTTAACCAATTTTCAAACATGGGTTGCCAATCAGCGTCCGGATCAATAAAATATTCAATCTCCATTTGTTCAAATTCCCGCAAACGAAAAATGAAATTTCCGGCCACGATTTCATTACGAAACGCTTTACCGATCTGAGCGATACCGAAAGGCAATTTCGGATGTAAGGAATCCAAAACCGCTTTGTAATCCACGAAAATCGCTCCCGCGGTTTCCGGTCTCAAATACACGATATTTTCATCTTCATCACTGACATTGTTCATTTCCGTTTTAAACATCATGTTAAAACGACGCACTTCCGTCCAATCTTGCTCTCCGCAATTCGGACATTTTATTTTTTCCTTTTGCAAAGCTTCGGTCATGCCTACCAAATCGCCTTCCAAATCTTTACCAGTCACTTCTTCCACCAAATGATCAGCTCGAAATCTTTTTTTGCAATTCTTGCAATCAACCATGGCATCATCAAAATTAGTCGTGTGCCCCGAAGCTTCCCACAACTTGGGATGCAATAAAATCGGTCCGTCCAAACCATGCATATCTTCACGAGCATGCACGAATTTGCGCCACCACAAACTTTTTATATTATTTTTCAATTCCACTCCATAAGGTCCGTAACTGTATGAATTGGCAAAACCGCCATAAATTTCACAAGCCGGAAAAATAAAACCTCTTCTTTTGGTTAAAGAAACAATTTTTTCCATCAGGTTTTCTTCTGGCATAATTAAATCTTTTTTTATGGTTTAAACTTTCATGAGTTCCTCCTCTTTTTTAACGGCCATTTCTTGCATTTCTTTCGTCATTTCGGAATTTTTCTTATCCAACTCTTCAATGAAAGCGTATTTATCATCTTCGGTTATCTCCTTGTTTTTTTCGGCTTCCACGATTTCTTCTTTGATTTTTTCTCGGACGCCTTTCAAAGACACCTTGCCTGCTTCTAATTTTTCATTCAATTGCTTAACCGATTTCATACGACTTTCCTCCGTCAATTGAGGCACGGTAATTCTCACCAAAGTGCTTTCCGCTGTCACTCCCAAACCCAGATCCGCTTGAACAATCGCCTTTTCCACTTCTTTGAGCAAATTTTTATCCCACGGCTCCACGGTCATAACTTTCGGTTCGGGGACACTGATGCTTCCGACTTGATTGATCGGAGTTTTTACGCCGTAAGCGTCCACCAACACATTTTCCAACATGGAAGGCGTGGCCCTCCCCACTCGCATGGAATTCAATTCTTTAAGAAAATGTTCTTTGGATTTTTGGAAATCCTCCTCGTGTTTTTCAATAAATTGATTTGGCATATTTTTTATATGTTTATTATTAATCAAGTAATTTTTTCACGCCCATGTAAATAACATTCGCGTCTTTCGGGTGAACCAATAAACTGGAAGCGAAACGCGTGGTGGGCATGGTTTTAACCGTCCAATTTTCACCGGCATCAGATGTTTTATATAATGCTCGGTCGGTGGAATAGAATATATTGCTGGCATTCTGCGGATCAATGGCCAAATCGTAAATTCGTTCATCTCCTTCTCTGGTCAAAATCGGCACTTCACTCCAAGTGGTTCCTCCGTCCAGACTGCGCAATATTCCGAATTGACTAGCGTAAACAATCAAATTCTTTGTGCTGGCTGAAACATCAAAAGCGTGATAGATATAAGCTTTTTTAAATCCTTTCATTTGCGGATTCAGATCCTGCCAATCACCGCCACGGTTGACGGTTTTGAACAAACCTCTGCCACTCACACCGACATAAACGATTTGTGGATCATTGGGATCAACAATGATTTTATAAATTCTCTTTTTAAAATTGTTTATTACTTTCCAACTGCCACCGAAATCATCGCTACGCAAAACCGTGCCTTCGGAAACTCCGGCGTAAATAATGCGCGGATCACGTGGATCAATAGCCAAGGCCGTAACCTTTTTCTCCACATTATCGGCGAACCAAACTTCTTTCCACTCCCGACCGCAAGTTACGGATTTGTAAATTTTGCTTTCCAAAGCCACATAAACGGTACAAGGATAATTCTTATCTATCACCGCGTCACGCACATATCCTTGTGGCAAACCTTCGGTCTTGTTCCATCCCGCTCCGGCATTATTGGTGTAAAATAAACCTGAATATCTGGTTCCCGCCCAAATCGTTTTGGTATCCGTGGGATCCATGCGGAGAAAATAAATATCCGTATCGGCAATGGTTCCATCTTGCGCTCCAGGTGTCATCAATTTGGAAATTGATTGCCATGATTCCATTTTATCGGTAGTTAAGAACACTCCACCCAATTCACTGGTCTTGGTTGTTTTACTACCGAACTTGATACAACCAGACAGAGAAATCGCCATCACCGCGATCAGAACGCTTAATAAAAATTTTTTAATCATAAAGCTATATTTATTTGCAAAATTTTATTTTTGTTTTCTTTTTATATTTTATATGAAAATAAATAAATTTTCCAAAGCCAATCTGGGATTCACATTGCGAATAACATAATTTTTGGTTATTTCGGCCGCACGCAAGGCAGAAACCAACCTCGCCAAAGTTAAATTGGAAGCCACGCTTCGCAAATCATTTTTTAAATATCCATTCACCGTTAATTCCAAAGCGTTTGATTTAATCAATAAAATATCGCGAAGCAACTTCATGAATATCCGTAATGATTCCAAAATTTGATCATTACTTTTTTTGTCGGTTAATTTTTGCGCCAAACTGAATTTATCATTCATATTTCCGGAAAAAACTCTTAACATTTCATGAACTTTTTCCTTATATTCACCCACTTGTTCTTGATTCTCCCACAAAGTCAAAGCTTGTTCCGGCTTGCCTTCTGATAATTCAGCTATTTCACGAGCCATATCACGATCCGCTCCTTTTTTTACCAGTAAATCATAAATTCTTGCTTTAGTTACCGGTAAAAATTTAAATTTTTGCACACGCGATAAAATAGTCGGCAAAATCGTTTCCAAGTTATCCGACAACATAATAATAATGGTGCGAGCCGTCGGTTCTTCCAAAGTTTTAAGCAAAGAATTTCCCGCGCCTTGACTGAGGGTTTCCGCTTCCGGAATTATTACGATTTTATATGAATTTAAAAATGCTCTGGTAGAAATTTTCTCTTGCAAATTTCTGACTTGCGCCACTTGAATATTGGCTTTTCGCAAACCGCTTTTTTCATTGATTTCGCGATTCAAGTAATGTAGATCCGCGTAAACTCCCGCAACAAATTGTTTACAATTTTGACACTCACCGCAAGGCTTGGAAAGATTTTCGCTTTGACACAATATGGTTTGCGCGAATATTTTGGCCAAAGCCAACTTGCCCACGCCTTTTGCTCCGTAAAATAAATAAGCATGAGATAAAGATTGATTCTCAATGCTTGTCTGGAAAAAATTTTTTAACTTGGAATGACCTAAAATCGGCCAATTGTATTGCTTATTCATGAATTAATTTTAGCAAAATTAGCTCTATAAGACAATTAAATAATTAACATGCATTATTCAATAATTATATTTATGCAACTCTCACGCTGAACAATTATTTTATTCACTAAACACAAAATTATCTTATTTTCGCTAAAATAAGACAAACTAAATACTATAACAAAATTTACTATTGACAATATTGTAAGTATATGCTATAATGATAATACATTAATAAATACGGCAATCGGACACAAAAAGGGAGCATGGTAGCTCCGCCTGAAAAAGGTGTTGTCCGTAGAGGTTCAAATCCTCGGATTGCCATCAAAAACAACGCTTGATTACTCAAGCGAAAAAATATATCGGAGCTCAATCTCATTGAGCTCCGTCTTTTTTATTTTCAAGCAAAATTTTGTGTGTTTGTATCGCGCATTTTTCCCAGGAAAACAATTTTGTTCTGGCCAAACCTTTTTCTCTGAGATCGCTTGCTGTCCGCGGATTTAATAATACTCGCGCCATGACCGCGGACATCTGTTCAATATCCGTCGGATCAAACATGATCGTGGCATCGCCGGCCACTTCGGGCAAACTTGTAGTATTGGAGCAAACCACCGGCTCACCGCAGGCCATGGCTTCCAATATGGGAATACCAAAACCTTCAAAAAGCGAAGGAAAAACAAATAGATCAGAAGCACTATGTAGATAAGGTAAATCATGATCATCCAGCCAACCGGGAAAAATTATTTCTTTTTGTAAACCATATTCCCCTATTTTTTTCTGAGCTTGTTCAAAACCGAATCCGCACGAACCAACTAAAACCAACTTATGATCATCTTGCGGATTTTGTTTTTTAAACAAATTGAAAGCGTCTATCAAGCGAGAAATATTTTTCTTTTCTTCCAAACGGCCGACAAACAAGATATACGGAGCATTAATTTCAAATTTATTTCTAATGTAAGTCTTGGCGTCCGGCATTTCCCGATAACGCTCCTGATCATATCCATTGTAAACAACTTTAATTTTAGCTGGATCAATTTTGTAGGTTTCTATCAAATCTCGTTTGGAATATTCGGAAACCGTGATAATTTGATCGGCTGACTTTTTAATAAAATGGATAATGAGTTTATGATAAAATTTATCAGCCGTTTGATAACATTCCGGGAAATGTTCAAAGCCGATATCGTGGACGGTTACCACGGAACGCTCGGGATTGAATAATGGAATGGTATGCGCCGGCACGAACAGTGTATCGCATTTTTTCCGACCGACCAGCATTTCCCAACTCAAACGCAATACCGTCCAAGTCCGCGGAATCGGCCATTTCAAAACAGCTTCTTGGAAATTATCCGGCATCTCAGCCAAAGCCCCGCGTAGCGGTTCATTAGCATATAAAAAATACTGATTTTGATGATCAATCTTTTTAAATTGTTCAATCAAGTGATACGAATACCACTCCACTCCGGTTTTATGTTTTTTGTTGGCGCGTGAAGCGTCTATACCTATTTTCATATTTTTTTTAATTGACGCGGATCGCGAAACACAAATCGCGTATCATAATTCATCTCAATATTACGCGTTTCGTGACTCATGAATTTTTTCCATCCTTCTCTCTACTTTGTCGCCAAAATTGATCGTTTGTACAATTCCAAATTATCCAAAGCGATTCCCGTGCCTTTGGCCACGCAAAGCAAAGCGTCGGAAGCCACGAAAACCGGCACTCCGATTGCTCTGGAAATAAGCTGATCAATATTGCCCAGCAAACTGCTCCCTCCGCTCATAATAATGCCTTTGTCAATCACATCGGCGGATAGTTCTGGCGGAGTCTTCTGTAAGACTTCACGAGTAGCGTCTATGATCCCTTGTAAATCTTGTTGCAAAGCTTCAGTTATATCATTGGAATTAATGATCACGGTTTTCGGCATACCACTTACCATGTCACGACCGCGAATTTCCATTTGTGAAGGTTTTTCCGAATACAAGGCGGAACCAATTTCAATTTTTATTTCTTCAGCCGTGCGATCACCGATGGCCAAATTATATTTACGCCGAATATATTCGGCTATGGAAGCGTCAAAACGGTTTCCGCCGATACGCACGGAAGAAGCCGCCACAATTCCACCCAAAGAAATCACCGCGATTTCCGAAGTTCCCCCACCAATATCTATAATCATATGACCTGAAGCGCTACCAATCGGGATATTGGCGCCGATAGCCGCGGCAATCGGTTCTTTAATAATGTAAGCAGCCTTGGCTCCCGCGGCAATGGTCGCATCAATCACCGCTCGCCTTTCCGTGGAAGTAATCCCAGCGGGCACGGCTACCATGACTTCCGGACGAAACAATTTCACGCCACCCAAGGCTTTATTGATGAAATATCTAAGCATGGCTTCCGTAGTTTTATAATCCGCTATCACGCCGTCTTTCAAGGGACGACTGGCAATAATGGAATCAGGCGTGCGTCCCAACATCTGCTTGGCTTCATCTCCCACCGCCAAAATATTTTTATCGGTCATGGAAATGGCCACCACTGACGGCTCGTTAATTACAATACCTTTCTTCGGCAAATGAACCAAAGTATAAGTCGTCCCCAAATCAATTCCAACTTTGCGTAAAAACATAATTTATTTAAAAATAAAATCCCAATTCCCTCCTGTTCCGGGTTTTAGGATTTTTCATTAATTACACTTGCTCTTTTTTTGACTTGAGCAATTCATCGGCTTTAATCTTGGAATCCTGCTCCAAAAAAAACTTGTTCACTCCCGGAATCATAGATAGCCATTTTTTTATCAATTTTACAATTTTACTTTCTTTGGGCTTCTTGGCTTGTAACAATTTTTCAATTTCTCTAGCAGTTTCTTCTCCTTTTTTCTTAAATTCCGCTTGACGATGTTCCGGCAATTGACTGAATAAATCCGCCAATCCGTCCGACAATATTTCCTCTATTCTGATCAAGTCATCACTTTTACTTTCAGGCACTTTTTCTTTTTTCATGACTTGCTTCTTTTCCCCCGCCTTGTCCGGACTTCTTTGCAGTTGTTTTTTAATTTTTTGTTCAGACTGCGCCGGTGCTTCCACTTGGGATCCTTTTTCTCTTGTTTCCGGTTCTATTGGTTTTTCCACTTCTTGTTCCGGCATTTCAGGATTTAAAGGTTGCTCAATGTTTTTGTTTTCATCCATATATTTTATTATTGATTGAATGTAAGTAAATTATACCTTATTTAATTACTATGTTAAAGCATAAAATATCCTGATATTGACAAAAGGTTGATAGTATTATATAATATTATACTCAACTTTTCCAAACGGAGGAAACATGGAATCCTTGACAAAATGCTTAATTTCTTTGTTTATGCTGGCGCTTTGTATAGAAGTGCCATTGCGTATTATGGGACTGAAAAAAGGCTTCATTATTACTATTACTAGAAAAATGGTCAAAGCAATAACCAAGTGGCTAAGAAAGACTCTAAGTGCTTTTCTCTGCCGACTGAACACTTTATTTGATCAGTTGTTGTGCTTTTTGCCATTTTCTGTTCAATTAGCCCTACTGGCGACTTTAATTATCACTATTGTTCTTTACCTATCTTCCAAATAATCCGCTAAAAAGCGGATTTTTTATTTAAATTTGCCACTTATTATTACTTAATACTGCTTTAACATCATCTAAAGTTTCCACTCTGACCAAATGTTTACGTATTTCAGCCGCCTTGGGGAAACCACGAAAATACCAACATAAATGCTTGCGTAATTCCACTATGCCATGTTTATTTTTGGCTTTAAAATTTAGTTTAGCATGACGCAAAGCGATTTTTTTAATTAGTTCAAAATCCGCTTGTTCATATTTTGATTCAAACAAATATTGCTTAATTTGGTTAAAAATCCAAGGTTTACCATACACTCCGCGAGCAATCCCTGCCCCTTGAACACCTGTTTTGTTCATCATAATTTCAACATCTTCCGGAGTATTTAAACCACCGTTGCCCAAAACAATACCCTTAAATCGTTTTTTAACTTGTTTAATTACCTCATAATCAACCTCTCCGCTGAAGCCTTGCTCATAACTTCTACCATGAAGCATTAACGCGCTGACCGGCAAATCCTTAATTTTATCAATAAATTCAAAAACCGTAACCTTGGTTCGACCTTTATTTATTGAAATCCGAGTTTTCACTGAAACCGGAATCCTTGATGCTTCACATACCGCATGGACTAATTCGTGACAAAGATTTAAATCTTTTAATAAAGATACTCCCCCACCGTGAGCGATCACTTTCTTAGCCGGACAACCGAAATTTAAATCCACACCAGAAAATCCCGCTTCCTGAACCATTTGAACCGCTTTGGTCGCGTGCTCCGGCCTTTTGCCGAAAAGCTGTATAACCACGGGCTTTTCTTTGGCTGAGAATTTCAACATTTCCATGGTTTTCTTTGATCCATAAGCCAAAGCGTCTATGGAAGTCATCTCAGTGTAAACAACATCCGCTCCGTTTTCACGACATAATTGCCGAAAAGCCGAATCAGTTACCCCCGCCATCGGCGCCAAAGCCAATATTGGTTTTGATTTTTTTTGCAATTCCTGCCAAAAATTTTTCATAAAATAAAGGCTCTCCTGCGGAGGGCTTTATTCTTGCTTCAAAAGTTTGAAGTTATTAATTGATTTTTTTAATTTCAGTTCCGCCGACAGCGTCTAAAATTTCATAACCCATTTCTTGAACCAATTTTCTAATTTTATCAGCGCGATCATATTTTCCTTTGGCTCGCAATTCCTCCCTTTCTTGAACCAGTTTTTTCACTTCTTCCGGAATACTGTTTTTTTCATTTCCGTCAAAAGTCATTTCCGCCAATCCCATACCAGCGATTTTATCCATTTCCAGCAATGTGGCTCGTTTGTCGGCATCAGTTAAATCGGATTTCAAAACATCATATCCCACAGACATGGCTCTAGGCATATTTAAATCATCTTTTACAAATCCCAAATATTTATCAAGAAATTCTTGATTAACTTTTCCCGTTTGCTTACCTAAATTATAAAACTTGGCAATGAATTTTTCGCAAACATTGATAATATTGTCATAGGCTTCCCAACTGAAATTTAGTTTACTGCGATAGTGCGCCATCAAACAATAATAACGGAAAATTATCGGTTCAGAATGTCTTTTTTGCAAATCCGTCAAAGTGATTATATTCCCTTTTGATTTGGACATTTTGCCATCGTTCAAAAGTAAAAATTCGCTGTGCATCCAGAAATTCACAAATTTTTTTCCAGTAACCGCTTCGCTTTGCGCTATTTCATTGGTGTGATGCACAGGGATGTGATCAATTCCTCCCGTATGAATATCCAGCGTTTCTCCCAAGTATTTCATGCTCATGGCCGAACATTCCAAATGCCAACCGGGAAAACCTTTACCCCAAGGCGATTCCCATTCTTGTTGCCTTTGAACTTTTTCAGAAGAAAACTTCCAAACCGCGAAATCCGTTGGATTTCTTTTTTCTTGATTAATATGTACTCTGGCTCCTTCTTCTTGCCCGGACAAATTCAATTTGGCCATCCTGCCATAATCCGAAAATTTAGCGGTATCAAAATACATGCCATCCGAAGTGCGATAGAGATATCCTTTTTCATCAAGTTTTTTCGCCAAATCAATCTGCTCTTTAATATGATCCGAAGCTTTGGCCCAAATTTCCGGTTCAATAATATTGAGCTTGGCGATATCGTTTTTAAAAGCATTGGTATAAAAATCAGCGATTTCCTCAGCGCTTTTGGACTCCAATCTGGCGCTTTTTTCAATCTTATCTTCACCTCCGTCACCATCATCGGTTAAATGTCCCACATCGGTAATGTTTATCACTTGCTTAACTTCGTAATTAAAATATAAAAGTGTTCGTTTCAATAAATCAGAAAACAAATAAGAGCGCAAATTACCGATATGCGCGTAATGATAAACCGTTGGTCCGCAAGTATACATGGTCACCAAATTATCATGCAAAGGTTTGAATTCTTCCACTTGGCGAGATAAGGTATTGTAAAATTTAAGCATATTGTATTTTATGATAAATATTATCTGTTCATATTTTAGCGAATTTCCGGTAAAAATTCAATAAACGAACGCTCCGCCGAAGGCGGAGCGTTTTTATTCATCCCATTGTTCCAATATTTTCTTTTGGTGTCTGGTTAATTTTTTTGGAACTTCAACTTTGATTATGACATAAAAATCTCCGGCTCCGCCGGCATTTAACCGAGGAACACCTTTGCCTCTTAAACGAAACCTTGTACTGGATTGCGTTCCCGCCGGTATTTTCAAATCCACCGTGCCATCCAAAGTGGTAATTTCAATTTTATCACCTAAAGCGGCTTGCTTAAAACTGATTTTATGTTCGGTATAAATATCATTACCATGTCTTTCAAAATCAGGATCGGATTTAACTCTCAAGCGAACATACAAATCACCGTTCTGTCCGCCGGCCGCCGCTTCCCCTCCGCCGGGAACACGCAAAGTTGAACCGTCGGCAATCCCCGCCGGAATAGTTATTTCAATTCTTTCTTTATTTTTAACTACGCCTTGCCCACTACACTTGGAACAAAGTTTTTCCGGTATTTTCCCATCACCTTGACATTGCTGACATACTCTTTCCGTACGCATAGCACCCAGAAAAGTTCGTCTGATTTCTTGCACGCGCCCTTTCCCTTCGCAAACTTCGCAAGTTTTGAATCCACTTCCCGGTTCGGCTTTATTACCATGACAATTCGGACATTTAACGGTTTTGTATAATTCAATGGTTTTCTTCACACCAAAAACCGCTTCTTTGAAATCCAAAGCCAAATCAACTTCAATATCATCACCACGCGGAACACCGGCCGATCTTCTACCTCCACCGCCAAAACCGAAGATATCGCCGAAAATATCGCCCAAATCTCCCATGTCAAAATTCATGCCTTGAAAACCGCCTCCGCCACCTTGCTTGGCGTAACGCATGAAATCATCCCAATTCATTCCTCCGCCAAATCCTCCTTGTTGGTCAAAAGTGGAACCGAATTGATCATATTGTTTACGTTTTTGTTCATTACCAAGAACTTGATAAGCTTCGTTCACTTCTTTAAACTTGGCTTCATCACCATCTTTTTTATCGGGATGATATTTATGCGCCAATTTACGAAAAGCTTTTTTTATCTCGTCTTGTCCGGCATTTTTATCAACTTCCAATATTTTATAATAATCTTTTCCCATGTGTTAATTGAAGTATTATGTTTAATCTAAGCCACTTCCCAATTATCAATATCCGGCTTGTCCCCGATTTTACGCGGTGACTTTGTTTGATAATCATTCTTTTCAGGCATCGGTATTTCTCCGAATTTTTTTTCATATTTTTCCAAATTTTCGTTTAACGCCTTGATCATGCTTTTAAAATGTTTTGGCGTAGCCACCAATTTGGATACCGTTTTTCCGGTCGGCGGTAATATATTGGCGAAAATCAAATGAAATTCTTCTTGATTATGATTAACTTGCAACATATTGGCATAATCTGCTCCAGGCACTTTATCGGCTATTTTAATCTCTGTTTTTTTGTTTGATTGCTCCATAAAATATTTGTTTAATTTTATTATTTATCACGCCAGCCAAACTCTTTCATTTGCTCGGCCATTTCTTGATCAGATAATTCAAGATTCGGATCTTCTTCCGGCCCCGCTTCTTCTTCTTTCGGTACGGTGAAATTGAAATCTTCGGATTTAATCATTCGCAAATTTTTCTCTCTTGCTTTGCGACGAATTTCTCTATCTGATGAAATTAAAATATCACCGGGACGATTATTTTCCATAATAAAATCAATCAATCCCTTATCCGCGTCGCCGGTAAAATTCACTTCCACGCGACTCACGGAAAGATCATTATTTGAATATCCATCAAAAAATATTACCGCTTTTTTGTTATAAGCTTGGCAATACTTTGCCAAAGCCGCTATCAATTCTTGATTGGTTTCAAAATCGGTCTGATACAATAGATTGTAACCGTCTATCAAAAGCATAAAACATTAATCATATAATACCGAGAAACCGCTTTTATCTCAAACCTTTGGCAAAACAAGAACACTTACTTAGCGAAATATTTTAAACAATTTCCGGTTTCCGATTGCTTTTATCTTTCTATTTTTTTTCTTCGAAATCAGCGTCCTGCACATCATCACCTTCTTTTTTGTCTTTACTTTCTGGTTTATTATTTTGCTCGGTTTTTTGTTCACCCGCTCCCGTGGCTCCTTGAGCACCATCTTTTTGATACATGGCTTGTCCGGCTTTCATGGCGATTTCATTGATTTCTTCCAATTTCTTTTTGATCGCTTCAATATCATCTCCGTCTTTGATTTTTTTCAATTCTTCAATTTTTTCATTCAAATCTTTTTTTACATCTTCGGGAACTTTATCTCCCGATTCTTTCATCATTTTTTCGTTGGTGTAAATAACCGATTCAGCTTGATTCTTTATATCAACCGCTTCTCTTTTCTTTTTATCTTCAGAAGCATGTGCTTCAGCTTCGGTTTTCATTTTTGCGATTTCTTCTTTTGACAAACCGCTTGAAGCCGTGATGGTAATTTTCTGTTCTTTGCCGGTGGCTTTGTCCGTGGCTTTTACATTTAAAATTCCATTGGCGTCAATATCAAAACTAACTTCCACTTGTGGCACTCCGCGCGGAGCCGGCGGGATTCCGTCAAGAATAAAGCGACCCAAAGTTTTATTATCTTGTGCCATTTCTCTTTCACCTTGTAAAACATGTATCTCCACCGTGCTTTGGTTATCCGCCGCCGTGGAAAAAATCTGAGTTTTGGAAGTTGGAATAGTGGTATTTTTTTCAATCAATTTGGTCATTACTCCACCCAAAGTTTCCAATCCCAATGACAAAGGTGTTACATCCAAAAGCAAAACATCTTTTACATCACCTTGCAAAACTCCCGCTTGAACAGCGGCACCGATTGCCACCACTTCGTCGGGATTAACTCCCACATTAGGTTTTTTACCGAAGAATTCTTCCACTTTTTTTTGTACCAAAGGCATTCTGGTCATTCCTCCGACCATGATAACTTCTTCAATTTCTTCCACTTTCAAACCTGCATCAGACAAAGCTTGTTTGCATGGCTCCAAAGTTTTTTCCACCAAAGGAGTTACCAACTCTTCCAATTTCGCTCTGGTAATTTTCTTCACCAAATGAACAGGATTACCTTCTCCGTCTTGAGCGATAAACGGTTGATTTATTTCGGTTTCTTGCGAAGTGGATAATTCAATTTTCGCTTTTTCCGCTGATTCTTTAACCCTTTGCAAGGCCATCTGATCTTTGGTTAAATCAAGGCCGGTTTCCGATTTAAATTCACTGATCAACCAATCAATGATGGCTTTGTCAAAATCATCTCCGCCCAAATGAGTGTCGCCATTGGTTGCTTTCACTTCCACCGTATCATCGGAAATATCCAAAACCGAAACATCAAAAGTACCACCACCCAAATCGTAAACAACGGCTTGTTGTCCTTTTTTCTTATCAAAACCATAAGCCAAAGCCGCAGCCGTGGGCTCATTGATGATTCTTTTCACTTTTAAACCGGCGATTTCTCCGGCATCCTTGGTGGCTTGTCTCTGCGCGTCATCAAAATAAGCCGGAACGGTTATTACCGCTTCTTCAATTTTTTCTCCCAGTTTTTCTTCCGCGTCGGCTTTCATCTTTTGTAAAATCATGGCGGAGATTTCTTGAGGAGTATATTCTTTATCACCCATTCTAATTTTAACACCTTCACCCGCTTGGACTATTTCATAAGGTAAAGTCTCTTTATCTTTGGCCACTTCCTCGTCGGTAAATTTATGACCGATCAATCTTTTTACGGAAAAAATCGTATCTTTGGGATTGGTTACCGCTTGTCTTTTAGCGGATAACCCGACCAATCTTTCTCCTGTTTTTGACATCGCCACAATGGAAGGCGTGGTACGATTGCCTTCTTTATTTTCCAAAACCTTTGGCTGTCCTCCCTCCACCACGGCCATACAACTATTGGTGGTTCCCAAATCAATTCCAAGAATTTTTGACATACTATATTTGCGGATTGACCGATGATCAACGGCTGAACGAGAATTCGTAAGAACCGCTGTCGGCAATCCGGATTTAAATATTTACTTTATCAAGGCGGAGACAGATCTCCACCTCATAAAACAAATATTATTTTTTCTTATTGTTGACTTTGACGGCAATTTTTTTACTCTTCTTTTCCGGCGCTTTTGGCACTGAAACTTTTAAAACACCGTCTTGATAAGCGGCGGACGCTTTATCTCCCAAAACATGTTTGGGAAGCGCCACTTGACGAAAAAAACTGCCGGAACGAATTTCACGGCGATAATAATTCTTGTCTTCCACTTCTGATTTTTTTTGCATTTTTCCTTGCAAAGTGAGCACATCGTCTTCAATACTGATATCCACTTTTTCAGGATCAATTCCGGCCAAAGGAATTTCCACGATCAAATCTCTTCCTTTTTCATAGATGTCCACCGCCGGAGCAAAACCGACCGGAGCTTTTACGCCGGAATTCTCAAAAAATTTGTCAAAATCATCAAATGATTCCATAAAAGGTTTCCAAGGTATAAGCATATTTTTGTGAGTTTAACGGCCGAGCCGATTGACGAGACAAGCATCGCCTTGTCAACCGCGGTCGCAACCCAAGTTATTTATCACATAACACTGAACGCGAAATAAATCAAAGCAATATCTTATCTTATGTTTTATGCTTTATTTTCCAAGTTGTTTACAACAACTTTGGCCGCTTGCAAAACTTTATCTCCAAGTAAATAACCGGAGCGTTTGCATTCTATTATTTCCCCATCTTTTTTATCGGACAAGCTGGCACTTTCCACGGCTTCATGAAATTCCGGATTAAACATTTCTCCGTGCGGATTAATTTCCTTTACTCCCAAATCCGTGAAAAAATCTTGTAATTGTTTTTTTATGTATTCAAATCCTTTTACCCAAGGATTATCTTTATCCTTCTCAGCTTGCGTCAAGGCGACATTGAAATTATCCAAAATCGGCAATAAACTTGTGATCAAATTACCATTGGCGTATTTAATCAATTCCGCTTTTTCTTCCGCTGTTTGTTTTTGTAAATTTTGATAATCAGCTTGCGCCCTTTTCCATCCGGCTAAATACTCTTCACATTTTTGTTTCAATTCAGACAATTCGTCTTTTTTCTGTTTGGTTTTTGGAATTTTTTTATCTTTTGGCATATAAGGAATATAAATAAATATTTTTTAAACTACCAGGGAGAGCTTGGAAATTTTCTTCATTTTCGACAGAAGCTCCGCGATCCGTACTTTTTTACCGATTCTACTTTACTCCGCCAAGCAATTTCACACTGTCTCTGATCAAAGCGTAATTTTTTTCGTACTTCATCCGCATGGGACCAAGTAGCGCGATCACCCCTTTATATTTCCCCAACCGGTAACCGGAAACAATTAAACTGCAATCACAACCGAACGGATTATCCGAGCCGATCAAGATTTCGGGTTCTTTAATTTCATTTTTTAAAAAATCGCAAATTTTACTGTCCATGTGTTCAATAACCGAAGACAAGTTTATCACCAATTCGGGACTGTTGAACTCCGGCTGAGAAAAAATGTTGGATAATCCCGTATAATAATTATCACATTCGGAAAAAGCCACCATCACTCCTTGCCCCGACAATAGTGCCACGGCTTTGGCGAAATTTTTCAATTTCAATCTATCTTCTTGATCAATACTTTGCAATTCGCGCAAAATCTTGCTTTCTTTGGCTGATAAATCTCTGTCTTTATCCAAATATCTGGACACATAATGTCTATACGCTTTTTCCGTGGGAATTCTACCTGCCGAAGTATGTGGCTGAAATATAAATCCATCCCGTTCCAAACCAGCCATATCATTGCGCACGGTAGCCGGACTGACCTGCTCTTTTAAAGACGCCGCCAAAAGACCCGAAGCGATAGGTTGCGCCTCGGCAATAAACGAATCAATTATTTTTTTGAGAACTTGCTCTTTTCTTTGTTCGCTCATATTCAATTGTTTACGCTTATATTATAAAAATAAAATTAGCACTCGTCAAGTTAGAGTGCTAATCGCTGTAAACTCGGTCAATCTAGCCCATCCCGCTTTCTCCCGTCAGTCGTGAAAATATTCTCATGAGTTTTTTATAATAAGTTTCAAAATCATTATCTTTTTCAATTTGCGCTCGGGCCGCGCGGCCCATTCTCTCAAGTTCACCTGACGGCAAATCATACATTTCTTTTATGCGTTTCGCCAAGTCCTGTTCATTGCCGGCTTGAAAAAATCTTCCGGTTTTATCCGGTGCCACAAGTTCTTTGGCTCCTCCCAATTTACTGGATAAAACCGGCTTACCCATGGCATAGGATTCCAAAATCACCATGGGATAGTTTTCATATGACTCGGAAGGAAAAACCGTAAAACGAGCTTTACTGATAATTTTTTGTAAATCTTTACCGTATTTGGCGCCGAGAAATTCTGTATTTTGCAATTTATATTTTCGCGCCAAGCGTTTAGCCTCCGTGGCCAGCGGACCTTTACCCACAATTTTAAGTGGTAGCTCGGGATTGGCTCGCATAGCTTTCAATAAAGTGAGAATGCCTTTATGACCGATCAAGCGACCGATAAAAACAATGTCTTTACCTGCTTCATATCGGGGCACGAAATTTCGCAAATCAAGCGCGTTAGTAATCACTTCCACCGGCTGTTTAACTCCCCAATCTTGAATTTTTCGCGCCAAAAATTTACTCGGTGAAATAAATAAATCAATTTTGCGACGATAATAACCGAAAAACCATTGCAAGTAAAGCTCTTTGGCGGCAAGAATACTCGCCAAATACGAATCCTGTACGCATTTATTTAATATGCAATTGTAATATTTACGCTTTTTGCAACGCTCGCAAACCGCATTCTCGGTATAAAGCGAATAATTCGGACAAATTATTTGATAATCATGCAAAGTTTGGATTACAGGAATTTTTCGCTTATTTAACGGCTTTAAGATTGAAGGAGACAGATAATGATGAATATTGTGTAAATGCGCCACATCCGGCGAAAATTCTCGTAAAAGCGATTCCAATCTGCGCGCCGCTTCAGGATAATAAATATAGCGAAAACTTTTTCCCAACCACCCGCTATGTTCTGAAAAATCCGTATTGGGAACAAAAAAAATATCTTGCTCGCAAGGCTCGTTCCTTAGATCTTCCATGGAAAAACATTGCACTTCATGTCCCTTGCTTTCCAATAATTCCTTTTCTTGCAAATATACTCGCTCCG
The DNA here is from genome assembly GCA_964486065.1 of uncultured Gammaproteobacteria bacterium. Classification (GTDB taxonomy): domain Bacteria; phylum Patescibacteriota; class Patescibacteriia; order UBA11705; family JABHMO01; genus CAZAKN01. The sequence continues at coordinate 199,190 of CAZAKN010000001.1, forward strand.
CACCTCCGCGCAAATAGTGAAATTTGTTGATCAGTAAAATTTTCATTTATAAACTGTTATATAAATCTTGGTATTGTTTGACCGTTAAGTTAATATCAAATTTTTCTTTAACATCATTTTGCATTTGCGCGGCCAATTTCTTTGCTTCGCGCGGATTTTCAAAAACCCATTGCAAATGCGAAAAAAGCTGTTCTATATTCTTCGCCTTGAAAAGCAATCCGTTTTTTTTATCTTGAATTATTTCCGGAACTCCTCCCACATTCGTGCCGATAACCAGACACCCGGCGGCGGAAGCTTCCAAAACGGCCAAACTGAGTCCTTCACTTTCCGAGGGTAAAACAAACACATCCCAAGTCGCCAAATATTTCTTCACATCATGAGTAGTCCCAATGAATTTCACATTTTCCTTCATGCCCAGACCAGACACTATACTTTCCAACTCTCCACGCAAAGGACCATCCCCCACCAATTGCAAACGCCAATCTTCTTTCGGCAAAAAACGGCAAGCTCGGATCAAATGTTTATGTCCTTTTTCTTTGCTCATTCTTCCCACATTGCCGATAATAAAAGGTTTATTTTTTAATATTTTCTTATCAGGATTGGCGAATTTTCGCGTATCAATGCCATTGTAAATCACTTCCACTTTTTCAAAATCCAAACCTTCATTATTTATCAAATGTTCGCGGATAACATTGGAAATGGCAATCACTTTATCCATTTTTTTACGCGAACGATTGCCGAGAAATGTCTTGGCGCGACCTTCGTTTAAAATGTCATGCCTCGTGCTGATAATTTTTTTCACCTCCGCGCGACGAGCCGCCCAAGCTCCCCAAAAATCAGCTGCGAACAAATTGGTGTGAACAATATCCGGTTTTTCTTGTTTTAAATACAAAGTTAAACGATTCACCAACTCCACATCGGTTTTACCCGATTTATTGAAAGTTTTTACTTCAATACCGTATTCTTCAAAATCAGGCAATAAAAAATTATCATCATCTCGCATCACGCAAACACTGATTTTAAATTTTTGCTTGTCTATGCGCTTACAAATATCCAGAAGCAATCTTTCCGCCCCCCCATAACCCAAGCCTCCTATCATGTAACAAATTTTTTTCATATATTTATTATCTTCACTTCCAACTTAATGAAAATCGGTAATTAAATCAAGATTTGGCATATCTTGGATCTTTTTTAACAAGTTCCGAGCCCACCAACATTAATCCGCAAGGTAGCCACATTTTGGCTATAAAATATGAAGTGGAAAAAAGTTGCGCGAAAAACATTCCGCCGGCCATGAGAAACAATGCCAAAATCAACATTTGACCTTCGTGATTAACACTGAAAAACATTTTGCCCGTGCGATAAAACAACCATATAAAAAATATGACAAATGAAATAAATCCGAATAAGCCGGTTTCGGTTAAAAGTTTTTGGATAAAACCATGGGCATCCAAGGGATCACCGTATTGAACCCAAAAAGCGAATGTTTCACCGATGATTTCTTGAAAAGTTCCCAATCCATGCCCGACAAATGGATGTTCTCCCCAAGCGGACAAAGTGATCATGGTCATCATCAAACGATTGGAAGTGGAAGTTTGCACTTCCTTTTCTTGCACCCAAACGGTAGAATAAAAAACTCCCATCGCCAAAACAAGTAAAACCAAAACCGCGATTATTTCAAATTTTTTGAATTTGAATTTTATCAAATGATCTTTGTATAAAAATAAAGCCAAAGCTAAAACCTGTAAACCCAAAACCAGCCAGCCCGTTCGCGAAAATGTCAACATAAGCACGATGCTCATAAACAAGATGGCCAATAAATACCAACCCTGATGCTTGATTTTCCTCGCCGTGAAAAATAAAAACAAAGCCGCCGGCACGGCAATTATCAAACTTTCCGCCACAGCGTTATGATTCCCCTCCAGCCAATTCAATCCGAAAATCGGCCACGGCGTGGCTCTACGCATAAACCAACCTCCTTCACTGAAAAGAACGGTCAAAAATCCCAGCGTAGCTGACAATAGTCCACCCGCCAAAATCATCCAAAGAATTTTTTTTAATTCCACTTTACTTTTTATGATATTGAACGGCAAAACCATAAACATGATGTAAGCGAAAACCAAAGGACGAAGAAAAAACTCAGCAGACAACTGCCAGTGCGGAGTATTGATAAAAGATAAAGCCGATGCCACGAAAAAAATCAAGGCATAAGTCCAACCGGGCATGCGAGTTATGCTGGGCTCCTCCGGAGAGGGACGACAGACTGCGCCTTTAAGAAATTGACCGGTTAGCATGCGCATTAAAATTCCTGCAAGTAAAAGCAAAGCGAATAAATCAACATACGGGACACTGAATCCGAAAGTTTCGGCTCTCAACCCCCAAAACGGCATAAAAAATGCCATTAAATAAAGTCCCAAAATCGGATAGACCGCAAACAATAAGGATATCAACATGGCCACTTCAAAAAACAAAACATAAAGCCATGGAAAAAAATAACTGCCTATAAAACCGGCTATCACAAAAACAATTAAGAAAAAGCCACTCATTTTTTTCAAATCCTCAGCACTCAATTTAAATGTTTTATTATTCATATTGTACAAATTATAGCATATTTTTGATTATAATCACACAAAAAAAGTCTGTTCACAAAACACGGAATTCCAAACATGGAAAATTCTTAACGATCTATGATCCGTGTTTTGTGGCAAATAAAAAAGGCGGAAGCTGTTGCTTCCGCCTGAAAGTTATAAAGAACGAAGTTTACAAATCAAGATCATTGCAGTCAAACCCGTCAATGGTAACCGCGGCCTTGGTTTGGAAACCTTCCTGAATGGAATAGGGCGTTCCTCCACCCAGTTCCACATTGGTCACATTGGTGACCATGCCGTTGTTTTCCGGCCAGGCCAGCCAATCCGTCTCATTGTGGCAATTGTATTCCAGCCACGGGGTTTCGGTATCTTCATGGTTGCCCCAGACACAGACATCCCGCAAGGAGACAGTCTTAGTGCCGGAGACTTCCGGATCCGAATCCCAGATGTTATCGCCCGTACCGAGCTTACCCCATACCAAGTACAAAGTATTGTCGACTGGACAAGTAAAGTGGACGGTCAAGCATCCTTCATCGGTGCGACCGTCGCAGTCATTATCTTCTCCATCGCAGACTTCCACACCGGGATTAACCGGCGAACAAGCATACTCGCAACCGTTGCGGGGATTTTCGTCAACATCGTAATATCCGCTATTGCAGACATCGGGCTGACAACTCCCCTCCTGACACGAGTAGTTCGCGACATTGAGGTACTGCAGATAGGAACAGCTGTTGCCACAGGCGCCACAATGGTTACGGTCAGTTTGAAGATCAAAGCCTTCATCAACCTCACCGTTACAATCATTGTCCACACCGTCGCAAGCTTCGGTTCCGCCGTTGGTCATGCCACAGGGACCGTATTCACAGCCATCCTCGTCATTTCCATTGGCGTCGTAGTAACCGCTGACGCAACTGTTCACCCGACACACACCGCTAACACAACCGGTGGCGGAAGTGTTTTGTAGCAAAGTGTTGCAGTCATTACCGCAACCGCCACAATTGGCTTCATCCGTGGACTTATTAAAGGTCTCGTCCACCTGACCGTCGCAGTCATCGTCCAAATCATTGCAGACTTCCGAGGTCAACGGCATAACCGCGTCCTCACAATCTCCCCAAGTAAAGCCATCCAGACAAACTTGAGTACCAAACTCGCAAATGCCTTGCTCATTGGCGGGTCCGCAATCACGAACCGCTCCGGCCTGACAAATACAGCCTTCATCCGTCGTCCCGTCGCAATCGTTGTCCACGCCGTCGCAACTTTCCACGACCGACATGTCTTCCGATCTTCCGGGCATGGTGGAGCAGGCGTAATCATTCAGACCATCGCACTCAATCACACCAGGTCCGGCGCAAGCACCAAGACCGTAACAAAGCGCGCCAACGAAATAATCTTCGTCGGTTTGTCCGTCAAGGTCGTTGTCCTTACCATCGCATAGTTCGGATGCGCCCGGATAAACCGAACTGTCATTGTCGACCGTATCTCCTTCGCAAATCCGAACTCCATCTTCATCGGAGTCGTTTTCGTTCACGGGAACGGAACCGTCGCAGTCGTCATCCAAACCGTTGCACAGCTCAGTGGCTTCCGGCATGATCGCATCGAGGCAATCACCCCAGGACATACCGTCCGGCGAACAAGTCTGCGTTCCAAAAACGCAAATCCCTTGTTCATTGGCGGATCCACAATCGCGAGTTTCGCCGGCTACGCAGGTACAACCTTCGTTCACCGAGCCATCGCAATCATCGTCCAAACTGTTACCACAGCTTTCCACGCCGGACATATCTTCCGATCCGCCGGGCATGGTGGAACAACGATAGGTGTTGAAAGTAGCGCACTCAATAGTGCCAGCTCCGCAAACACCGATACCGTTACAGCTGGCACCGATAAAGAAGTCTTCATCCACCATCCCGTCGCAATCGTTGTCTTGGCCATCGCAGAGTTCCGCGTTACCGGGGAAATTATCCGGATCCAAGTCATCGCAATCATTATCGCAAACCTTGATTCCGTCTTCATCCTCATCCGCTTCCTCCGCGGGGATAACACCGTCGCAGTCATCATCCAAACCGTTGCAAGATTCCGCTTCGGCCGGTTCAACCGCTCCGACGCATTCCAACCACGATTTGCCGTCTTCGGCGCAGGTTTCCAAGCCATACTCGCAAGCTCCGACATCGGTCGTACCGCATTGGCGAGTGACGCCTGCCACACAAACACACTCGGCATCGTTGATATCAACTAAGCCGTCGCAGTCATCGTCCAATCTGTTACCACAAACTTCTTCGGAAGAAGCATCCGCGGAGCCACCGGGCATGGTATCGCACATTACGGTCGTCGTGGTGGCGCATTCCAATACGCCGACACCGCAAGCACCCACGCCTTGGCAGGCATTACCGACACCGAACGACTCGTCCACCTGCTCATCGCAGTTGTTATCCAGTCCATCGCAGATTTCAAGCGACAAGGGATTGATGGTGGCTTCAGCGTCATTGCAGTCTCCCGCGCAAACGCGAACACCATCTTCATCCTCATCCGCTTCTTCCGCGGGAACGGAACCGTCGCAGTCGTCGTCCAAACCGTTACAAAGCTCGGATTCTTCCGGCATGACCGCTCCGACACATTCACCCCAACCGTCTCCGGCCGGATTACAGGTTTGCACTCCGAACTCGCAAATGCCTTGATCCGTTTCCGGACCGCATGCGCGAGTGGAAGCCGGACGACAATTGCAATCATCATCGTTCAAATCAACGAGTCCATCGCAGTCATCATCCATACCGTTATCGCAAACTTCCGTGGCGGAAGCATCAGCCGAACCGCCGGGCATGGTATTGCATTGCACGGAATTATCCGTAGCGCATTCCAAAGTCCCCGGCGTATCACCGCAAGCTCCGATTCCCACGCAAGCCGAGCCGACGAAATATCCTTCGTCCACCTGCTCATCGCAGTTGTTATCAATCCCATCGCAGAGTTCAAGCGACAAGGGGTTGATGGTGGCTTCAGCGTCATTGCAGTCTCCCGCGCAAACGCGAACACCGTCTTCATCCTCATCCGCTTCCTCCACGGGAATAACACCGTCGCAGTCATCATCCAAGCCATTGCAAGATTCCGCTTCGGCCGGTTCAACCGCTCCGACACATTCCAGCCACGATTTGCCGTCTTCGGCGCAGGTTTCCACGCCATATTGACACTCACCGACATTGGTCGTGCCACATTGGCGGGTCTGCCCGGGGAAGCAAATGCAACCGTTGTTGACTACACCGTCGCAATCGTCGTCCAATTCATTGCCACAATCTTCGGCAATGGATTCATCAGCCGAACCTCCCGGTTCAGTGGAGCAACGCGTTTCGGTTTCACCGGCGCATTCCACCACCCCGACGCCACAAGCGCCGAGACCTTCGCAAGGCTCGCCAATCCCGAATCCCTCGTCAATCTGATCGTCGCAGTTATTATCCACGCCGTCACAGATTTCCAAGACATCGGGGTTGATGGTCGCCAAAGCGTCATCGCAATCACCTTCACAGATGCGGAAACCGTCTTCGTCCTCATCCGCTTCGTTGGCCGGGATTTGATCATCACAATTGTTATCCAGCCCGTCGCAGATTTCCTCCGCTTCCGGATGGATCAACTTGTTCAGATCATTGCATTCCTCGCAAGCCAGAAATCCGTCTTGATCAAGGTCAACTTCCGTTTCCAGCTTTTCGCCGTCACAGTTATTGTCCTTGCCGTCGCAAATTTCTTCGGCTTCCGGGAAAACAGCCGGATCCTGATCATCGCAGTCTCCCGCGCAATTCAGGATGCCGTCCTCGTCTTGATCAACTTCATCCTCCGGCACTTGGCCGTCGCAGTCGTCGTCAAGACCATTGCATTCCTCGGCTTCCAAAGCCTGGCTTTCGGAGCCACCGGGCATGGTGGAGCAAATGACTTGCTCGGCATTGTCGGGATCGCATTCGTAAACGCCTTCACCGCAAATACCTTGACCGGTGCAAACCTCTCCGACTTCATAGTCTTCGTCGGTTTCACCGTCGCAATCATTGTCCTTACCGTCGCACAGTTCAGCTTCGGCGGGCATAACCGCGCCTTCACACTCACCCCATTCCCAAGTTTGATCCTCGGTTTGGAGGCAAGTCTGAATACCGAATTCGCATTCCCCTTCTGCAGTCTCGGGACCGCAACGCCGAATATCATTCGGCTGACAAGTGCACTCTTCCTCGTCGGTTTCACCGTCGCAATCATTGTCGCGATCGTCCTCGCAAATCTCCGTCGGATTATCAGGATCGTCCACATAGCAGACATCCTCACCTTCCGGATATTCGCATCCGTCTTCCGGATCCAGATTGGCATCATGCTTACCACTTTCACAAGCGGTAATCTCGCACAAGCCTTCTTCGCAAACAAATTCTGCGACTTGCAGACCATCAAACTCAGCCTGACAGCTGTAGCCACATTCTCCGCAGTTTTCCGGATCCTCGGCCAGATTAAACTCTTCGTCAATCTCGCCATCGCAATCATTGTCCACGCCGTCACAGGTTTCCGTCTCCGGATCCACATTGCCTATGCAATTGGTCCATTGACCCTGTTCATCGCAAACACGAAACCCCATTTTGCAAGGGGAAGTGTTTTCCGCGTCGGCGGAACCGCATTCCTCTCGCTCTCCGGGCGAACACTGTCCATCCGGAATCACTTCGTCTTCATCACCATCCACCAAGTCGGCATAATCAAGCCAACCATCGTAGAGACAGTAACTGCCTCTACAACTGAAACCGGGTTCGGAATAAACATCCAATCCCGCTCTCAGGCAATCTTGATCGGTTTCGCAACCGGTCACGATACAAGTTCCTGACAAGCAAGACGCCTGACTGATGGTACAGTCCGACGGCGTATCGCACTTCTCCGGGAAATTGACGAGTCCGGATTGATCTCCGTCCTCATCCGCTTTTTTCCCGCCGTTGCCGTCATCACATCCGGCGCCATACAGCGCGAAAAGCGTGATGAAAAAAATGGCCATCAATTGCTTCATGATTCTCTCCTTTGTTGTCCCCAAAAATTTTGGGGAGATTTAGGAAAACAGTAAAAGTAAACAAATTGTCAAACTTCACAAACTCTCATTCAAGGGGTTTTACAAATGAACAAATACTTTATTCATTCATAAAAATCCTTGAAGATCATACCTGCAACTTACCACGATTACTAATAAAAATAAATATTAAGACACAATTTGCAGACATTTAATTTTAGCAAAAATAAGAACTTTTGTCAAGTGTTGTTATTTACACATTTTTAGCTAATTTTAAATAAAAATTCCCCGAGACTGATAGTCTCGGGGAATGATGAGTTTAAGGGGTTGGTAATTTTACCCAAATCCCTCTGTCAACGCGGGGGTCATCAACGATTTCCTCCGCATTGACCCGGTCTCCATTGTCTTTTCGGTAAAATACCTCCTGAACATGGAAACCCGTCCTCTGGAAGTTGAAATGGCTGGAGAAGTGTACTTCAACATACACCACTCCCCCCGAAACATCCTCCAAGTTGAGAGGAATCTGGAAGCTTTTCCCATCTTCCATAATAGGAATACCGTCATACATAACAGCATCCCCATCTTGGTTAAAATGGGAAATCACGCCCCTGAGCATTCCTTCCGGAAGACCATCAGGAATATCTCTCATGACAACTCCGATATTTCCCGAAAGAGGGAAATTATCGGCGACGGGTTGCTCCTCCTCTGAGGCACCATCGTCACCATCGGAATCATCACCATCCTCGTCGTCTTCCTGCTCGTCGCCATCTGAGATATCGCCATCTTCTTGATCAACCACTTGCTGACAAGTGGTTTCCTCAAAAGTGGCAACAAATCCCAATCCGTGAACATGGTTGATGTTTTCCACATCCACGGAAAGAGGACATTCTTCATGAACGAACATTACCTCTTGCAACTGAACGGCTTGAGGATCTGACCAGTTCTCTTGGTCATACAGCGCGTCAAACCAAATTCTTTTTTGGATAACGCGGCTAAGATCCAGCGACAAAGAGACACATCCGTCTCCATCCAATGCCAACCGGACTTCCTGTTCTCCATTGTCAGAAATATATCTGACGGAGACATTATTACAGGAGTGCGGTCCACAGTGGCTCCAAACGGCGCAAATCGTGAGCTCTCCAGCTCCACTTTCATAAACATCCTGTTCATCGCCGTCGGTATCGCCATCTTCATCATCGCCGTCCGTGTCGTCGTCTTCATCATCGCCGTCGGTGTCACCATCGGTATCGCCATCCATGTCACCGTCTTCATCATCGCCGTCGGTATCACCATCGGTATCGCCATCCATGTCGCCATCTTCATCATCGCCGTCTTCTTGAGGCCGTTCACCTTCCAAGCAAACGCCTTGGTCACACCAGTAACCATTCCGGCAATCAAAGTCATCCTGACAAGTGGCGAGACATTCACCTTCCTCGCAGACTTCGTTGTCCGCGCATAGGGATTTGAACTCGCAGAGATTTCCTTCTCCGCACCTTGCCTCATAGCAAGTACCGAGTTCCATCCCTTCCGGGGGAGTCAAGCACTCGTGATCGTATGTGCAGGACTGCTTTCCGGCACAACGACCGGTGTGCAGATCGCAATACTGGCTGTTCAGACAAGACTCGGGGATTTCCTCCCCCGTCTCATCCGTACATGGCGCGTACTGCAAACATGCACCCTCATCTCCACAGTAGAAACCGTGGAGGCAGTCCTCATAACTTCCACATGCATTTGCCTCTTCGCAAATGTTTTCCCTACGGTCACACTGCTCCGTCAAGAAACAGTCAGTGTGCTCGCCACAACGACCTTCTTGCCATTGCGTCACGCATTCTTCATGAATGCATACATATTCCTGACCTTCCTGCTCAGGCTCACCACAGTCGGAGGCTTCCTCGCACTCCGGCTCATACACGACACAAGTACCCATATAGCAGTACTTGCCCTCGGCGCAATCACGATTACTGCGACAAGTTTCGTCGCCATCCGTGATGTCGTCGCCATCCGTGTCGCCGTCGGTCGGCTCATCCCCATCGGAGATGTCGCCGTCCGTGTCGCCGTCGGTCGTGGAAATCTGCTCAGCGCAGAATCCCGCACTCGTGCAGTACTGCCACCGCGCGCAATCGGCGTCGGTTTCGCACTGCGTTTCTTTGGCGTCCGAGGATTCTTCTTCCTCGGCTTTTTTCTTGTCGCCACAACCGGCAACAAAACCCGCGAAAGCCACCATCAGCATAAGCGCAAAAATCAGGTTCTTCTTCATTACTCTGTCTCCTTGCGGGCAACCATGCCCGCTGCTGTTAAGGTTTTTCCGAAATGAAATTTCTGAAAGAACGATATATTATTCTATCAAATTTTGGCATTTTTGTCAATAGTACTTAGCAAAATTAGTGCATTTGGAAATTTTTGCCTAAATTTAAACAAAAACCCGTGCGTTTTACGCACGGGTTTGAATTATCTAATCAAACTCGCAATAGTCCCCTCTATCAACACGATCATCCAAGATCACTTCAGCTTGAATAGTTTCTCCATTCTGCAAGCCATAAATGACCTTAATCGGAGCTATGCCCGAAGGATTGAAGTTCCAATTTGGAGTGGAGTGTATTTGCACATACACCACACTGCTTAACGCTTGCTCCAAATCCAAATCATGTGAAAAACACTTACCGTTGATCGGGATATTGTCATGAATGACAGAATGACCATCCATGTCAAAGTAAGAAAAATATCCCTTCCATCCTTCTTCGTTAATCGGATAACACGCGATAAGCGTATTCGGAGGAGCGCTCATGGGAAGGTGCTGATCTTCATCGCCGTCTTCAGCGATATCTTCGTCGCCATCCGGCTCCACAGGCTCATGGCAAGTGAAATCTTCAAACTCCAGAACATAGCCCCATTCGTCCCAAGAATACCGGACATCTTCCGGCGGAACGACAATAACGCAGTCTTCCATACGATATTCAGCCGACACGATGGTCGGTTTGGGCCAAATCCAGTTGTTCCCCGTATGCGCGTCAAATCTGAAACGCGCATTCCACACATCATCCAAATCCACTTGATGAGCAAAACAATTTCCTTGTGTCGGAATATCCAACTCCTGTAGCCCCCCCTCATACAAAGTATAAATCAAGGAAACTTGTTCATATTGCGAAAACCTTTCAGAGGCACAAACACGCAAAACACCATCTTCCCAATCATCGTCTTCAACGAGATCTTCGTCACCATCAACGGTGATATCCTCATCTCCATCTTCAGCGATATCTTCGTCGCCATCCGGTTCCGGCTCAGGCAAACACTCGCCTTCCTCGCAACCGTAATAGCATGGTTGACTCTCAACCCAACATACACCTTCGACACAATTAGGCATGTGATGAACCAACATAGCCTCTTGTGAACCGTCGGAGGATGGGACACAGATCCAACTCTCAATGCAGTCCTGATCCGACATGCATTCTGGTTGCGAATTGCAAGCTCCGTTGGAGCAACCGAACTCACAAATTTCTATTAGAATGTTGCAGTAATGATCCTCTTGAACACAGACACCGGACGGGTATACCCGAACATTTCCTGTCAAACACTCGGCAGGCAAATTTGTTTCCGAGCAATCGTTGTCGGTTTCACAATAATGCCAATCCGCACGATCAGCCCTTACACACCGACCGTCCTGACAGACATCACCGGTTGACGGATCACCGTCCACACAATCCACATCTATCTCGCACTCGTTGCCGGGAACGCATTCACCATTCTCGCAAATCTCACCGTCATCACAGTGGTTACGATATTCACAAACAAGATCAGCACAACGATAATCATAACAAGTACCGTAATCCAATCCTTCCGGCAACTCGCTACAATCATTATCACTTTCACAAGCGGAAAGTTTTTCGCAACGACCGGTTTCCTGATTACAATATTGCCCGTTAAAGCAGGCTTCCGCGATTTCCACTCCGTCTTCATTAACACAAACATTGTATTGTTTGCATTGATTGACTTCCTGGTCGCAAAAATAACCCTCTCTGCAATCAAGATTTTCCTCGCACTCTCGGGCCGATTCGCAAAATCCTTGGCGGTTGCATTCTTCGTACGGGAGGCAATCCACATTATTGTGGCATTCACCCGAACCTTCCATGCATTGGCAATCAACGCAATTCAAGTCTTCTCTGCAATCCTCCGCGGAGCGGCACTCACATTCAGTGCAACGACTCGCGATACAAAGCTCTCCTGTTTTGCATTGGAAATCATAGCGACAATACCCTTGACGATTGCTCGGTTCGGGGTCATCACCGTCTTCCACTTGTTCGTCACCATCAGGGCTGATTTCCGCGTCCAGATCACCGTCCACTTGTTCACTCTCCGTCTCCGGTACGCAGAAACCATCCGCGCAAAAGAATCCATCATCACATTGCTCATCGGACGAGCAGAGACTGATGGTGAACTCTTCGTCACCATCCAAGATTTCACTTTTTTTTCCATCCTCACCGCAACCGGCGAAATAGATGGCAAAAAGCAACAGGACAACAAACTTAAACTGTTTCATGATATTCTCCTTTTTTTTGATTGTTTAAAGGAACAAACTAACATTATACTGTAACAAATTTTTAATCTTTTGGCAAGTGCCAAAGGTGATTAATTAAAACACAATAATTAAAAAACCATGCGGTCAGACCGCATGGTTTGTTTTTTTAAAAGATGCAATAAACCCCTCTATCAACGCGAGGGTCATCCGTGAGCTCCCCAACCTTAACGGAATTTCCGTCATTGGTCTGAACCTTCATGACGGGAATTCCGGTTCTACGATAGTTGTACTTGGCTCCTTGGTGGAGCTCCACATAAACAGCTCCGTCCAAGGCTTCTTCCAAAAAGAATGGAAACGAAAATTTGTTTCCATCCAATGGGATACCATCATACTGAACCGAATCCCCATTCATGTCAAAGTACGAAAAGTACCCTGCATAGGCACCCGGTGGAGTATCACAAGGCAAATCCACCCAAACCTCTATCTCGTAGAGGTCTGTCCAGTTGCCCGGTTCAGGCCAACAGGCCAACGATTCTCCCGAATCCCCCGGATCTTCTTCCTCGTCAGTCGCCGGTTCTTCACCGGGATCATCCATTTCTTCGCCCGGGTCCTCTTCGGGATCCTCACCGGGCTCTTCCTCGTCTTCCGGATCATCCAGATTCTCACCGGCGGTATCCTGGTCTTCCCAGTCTTCCACCGGTTCCTCGCCTTCCGGCTCGGAACTGTCACCGGGCATATCACCGTCTTCGGGTTCATCACCATCGGGAATATCGCCGTCTTCAACGGCGTTGCCCCAGCCACGAGGCAATTCGCTTTCATCCACGCAGGTACCGAGGATTTGCTCCTCTCCCAGCCCGGATTTTCCCTTCAAGGACATCTGGAACTTTTCTTCCAGATTGTCCACGCAGACCATGCCGGCGGGGCATTCGGTGATGACGACAGGCGGATCCTGGAAATGGATCACGCCGTTCATGTCTCTGCCATATTCCATACGGCAGATTTCGGGAACGCAACGCCGCCCCTCGTATCCATCGTAAAAACCTTCCAGACATATCCAGCCCGGAAGCTCACATTCCGCGTCGGTGAAACACGTCTGCGGACCATCATCCGTGGAGATCGTCCCCATGTCCACCTCGGTGGCACAACCGGTAGCAAACATGAGCATTGTAATTATACACACAATAACTTTAACTTTCTTCATTATTCTCTCCTTTGTTTGTCCCCCCAAAATTTAGGGGGAAGTTGAAGTTCTTTGCTTTTTTCAAAGAGCAATTTGATGTTTAAAATTAACAAATTTTTTAATCTTTGTCAATAGCCATTGATTATTCCTTGAAATATCACCTAAATTTAAATAAAAAAGCTCCGTTGGATTTCCAACGGAGCGTTGTTTTTTTGTTAAAGCTCTCCCAAAGGATAGCCATCACCTTCTTTGTAAGCGCCGATGTTCATCGGTTCTCCGTTGAAGAATGCGACCACCGGAGGATTATGCCTTCCTTCCCAGCGACTACCGTTTGTCAGATCGGTAGCATAGTTTCCAAGCGAACAGTCCGCTTCCGTCAATTCCCAGGAAACGCACTCCCACTCGGCATGATCAATCCCCCAATCATCTTCCATGCATTCACTGAAAGAACACATTCTGTATGATGGGTGATCGTTCATGATTTGCCCCCAGCCTCCTTCTTTACAGGAGTCAAAGACCAAACTCCCGTAATAGGACTCCACGATATACTGCCAACAAATGATGAACCGTCCCGTTTGGAAATGCTCGTCACCATCGGGAATATCTCCGTCTTCGGGCTCGTCGCCGTCTTCCGGTTCATCACCGTCTTCCGGTTCATCACCGTCTTCAGGTTCGTCACCGTCTACCGGTTCTTCCCGGTCTTCCACCGGTTCTTCGCCTTCCGGCTCGGAACCGTCATCGTCGGGCATATCGCCATCCCCCTCGGCGTTTCCCCAGCCGTTTTTAATGTCTCCTTCGTACACGCAACGGCCCAGCTTTTCCTCGCGTCGTAGGCCCATGGATTCGGCCAATGCCTCGGCTTCCTCCTCGGTGAAGCTTCCGTACTCACCTTCCACTTCGTCCAGCGATTCCAGCTGGACACACTCCCAAGCTTCCGGGCAGGCGCTAGTCTTCGGCGATTCATACTGAACCTGTCCGTTTTGACTAATCGAAAATGTCAACCTGCAAAAATCATACAGGCATCTTTTTTCTTCCGGGTTTTCTTTGCTAAGACCGCAAATATACCCTTCTTCGCATTCCTTATCTTGAATGCAGATCTCCGGACTTTCGTCAGTTTTCACCGTTCCGAGATCGACGACCGTCTGGCAACCCATTACCCCGACGACGATCAAAAACATCAACAATATACTGTAACGCATGGCGTCCTCCTTTTTTTTGGGATAAAAATTTTTTGAAAAGAACAATTTATATTATCAAATAATCTTATTTTTGTCAAGTATTATGCCATTTTTAGTGTTTTTGTAAAATATTTTTTAATATTAAAAAATCCGCTCCATTTGGAGCGGATTATGGTTGTTTAAAGAACTTACTCGTCGCCGGGCGCGACGGGCTGTAGATACCAACCCAGATCGTATTCGCCGACGGTCCCCAAGACCTCGTTGAAGGCCACCGACAGCGGCTTTTTGCTTTCGCCAAGCCAATTGGACCCGTTGGTCAGCGCTACCTTAAAGTTGCCGGATGCACAGGCCTCCGCATCAACGAACCACGCCACACAGTTGCCCATATGGCTGTAAGCCCCGTCTGCGTCTTGCCACTGAGTGTAGCCCGCCGACTCGCAGGAGTCGAAGACCAAGCTACCGTAGTAGCCGGCTGGGATAGCATCCCAGCACACTTCAATGGCATACTCCTCCGGTAACTCAATCGGCGTTCCGGGATCTTGAGTATCCGGAACATCCCCGTCTTCAGGCTCGTCACCATCGGGGATATCACCGTCTTCCGGTTCATCACCGTCTTCGGGTTCGTCGCCATCGGGGATATCGCCGTCTTCAACGGCGTTTCCCCACCCACGAGGCAGGTGCGAGATTTTCTCACACTGACCGAGCAACTCGGACTCACTCAGTCCGAGCGTTTCCGAATGATCTTCCTGATCCTCCATGTCCAACACCACGCAAGTGTATTCTTCCGGACAAGCAGACACTTCCGCCAGATCATCCTGGACTACGCCATGAATGTCTTGCGTGTACTCCAACACGCAAAACGGCGTGCACCGTTTGCCTTCCAGATCGCTATAATAACCTTCGGCGCAAATCTGCGCCACTCCACATGTTTCATCCGTCACGCACCGTTCCGGACTTTCGTCCGTTTTGATGGTGCCTAACTCTGCTTCCGTGTGACAGCCCGCCGTAAGTCCGGCGAAAACCATCACCAACACGATCAAAAAGATCATTCGGTTCATGGGTTCCTCCTTGCAACTCCGAAAATCGGGCTGCGCTAGAATTTTCAAAAAGACCACCTCTGGATTATTCCAGCTTAAAAGCTTAACTCATTAAGCCCTTAAGTTGAAGGGAAATTGCATCTTGCAATTTCCCGTTTGAGGTTATTAATTAACCTCTACGGTGTTCTTCAGAACACCCGTCGCGGCCAAAATGCCGAGAACGATTCCCGTCACCCCGCCAATCACCAAGACGGAGATTGTGGCAGCACCCGGACCGGTGTGCGCCCAATTTTTCACCTTTTGTTGTTCGGCGAGCACCACGCCGGTGCTGTCGTTCACTTGAATGGCGTTGGCGTCAAACTTCGTTTCATTCACGAGAACCGTGGCGCCGTCGGCGTCCAGCCTTTTGTTCTGTTTGGCTGTGGCGGGGGCTTTTTCCTCCGCTTTCGCCGGTGGTTTGGGAATGGGTCCCTTGACCGCCACGGTTTTGGTCGCCGGGGCCTTGGGACCTTCTTCTGGCGTCGCTTGAATCTTGTTCTCCCCGGCCATGGCCGGGACGACGATCATCATGTTGGCGAAAGCCAACATCAGCAAAATAACGAAAAACTGTTTCATGTCCATGTCTCCTTGCAGGCAAAACGCCCGCTGTAAGGGGTGGGTAAACTTTCAATGATCTTCGATATCTGAACTTAATAAAATCAGTTGATTTTGTCAAGTTTCCTCTTCTGAAAAAACGATTAATCATTTTTTCGGAAAAAGGCGCGAGGCGAAGCTTCGCCTCGCGCGTATTCTTTTTAATGAGCTTCCAGCTGGATGGTTCCTGCCGGAACATGCGTGACGAACTTTCTCGTCTTCGCCGGATCCAGCTTGATCAACGGAAGTCCCTCTTCCTGGAACCTTGCGTCTATCTCGGAATGGATCGTAGCGATGTCCTCATCCGTCAAGACCACTTCTTCCGCCGGAAGACGGATCTTTTCAACTCCACCGACTGATGCCGTTGCCAGCACCGTCGGAAATCCTCCGTTTCCTTCCTTTGTGCCGGCATTGCGGTGGTGAGAACGATTTTTCACCAAACCTCTGCCACGCCAACGCTTACGCGCCGGCTCGCATACCTTCTCGGCATCCACGAACTGGCACCAGGTATTGCACTGGTTTGAACTACGGTAGCCCCTGAAACAAGACTCCGCGCCTCCGAGGCACTCGCAACATTCCTTGGGCTTACACTCTTCACTGCCGAAGCAGTAGAGGTAGCCCTCCAAGACTTCTTTTTCCAGGCCGGCCGTGGCCAAGTTCGTTTCCAGTTCGGCGATCTCCATGTTCGCGACTTTCAACTGTCGCGAAACTTGATCTGATCTCCGCTCGGCGTCCGTGGTCTGTCCGATCTGGTGGAAGTAAGCCACCAGCACCAAAACCATGATTGCCAAAACGAAGTACAATCCTGTTTTCGAAGTTTTCTCGCTCATGTTTTCCTCCAGGAAAATGTTATTAAAATTTTTCAAAAAACTGTTTATTGGTTTTTACCCAATGCCAAAACTTAGCATAATCAAAAAAAAGTGTCAAGTACACTTTTGTCATTGATTTCAAGGCTCTGTTCGGTCAATTATTGAGAAAAATCCGAATAACTCTCCAAGCTTATCACTATGTTTTTTTATGTCAAATTAAACCAATATTTATTCAGATATAAAACACATCTCTAATCAGTCACATAATGAATATTTATACTAATTTTAGATAAAAAAATGGCTACGCAAATATTTACATAGCCATAAAATCGTTTTTTTGACAATCAGATCAACTTGCTGATCAAAAAGCCAAAAGCATTGACAATAGCGCTCGCCACATTCGTGGCCAAGTATTTCGCCACTTCCATTCTTTCATCCCATTCCTGTGGCAAATCAACCACACCATTAGAATACAGCACCAAGAAAATTGCTACCGCCAGCATGGCCACAGCCAACCAGGTCGGAAAAAGTACCACCACTTGGGCGGACTTATCTTCTTCCTGTTCCGTTTCTTCTTCTTGCGCCATGGGATTGATCAAGCCCGTTGTTTTTTCAGAGGGAGGATCATTTATCTGTTCAACCATTTCCCGATTGGAAGCTTCAACCTGTGCAATTATTTCTCCCGGATCAGCTTGCATATCCAAGGAACGCAAAACCGAAATTATGAATTCCAGCTGTTCCCTCTCCTTTGCCAGAGCTTCTTCTTGCGTATTAATCCGCAACTCTTGATTTCCTTTCAATGCCAGCAGAATTCTTTCCAGCCCCTCATCCGAATAGGTCGCCACTCGGCGATCTTGACGAAGAGAGCTTTTCATCCGTTCAGCCCAAGCAATTTCATCTTGATAACCAGCCTCTTCTTCCAGTTCTTCGCGAAAATCTTCAGCTTCTTCAGGCTCAGCCACGACTTGTTCGGATTCTTGATCCTCAACCTTTTCTTTACACGATGATTGTGGCTTCAGATTAACTCTCGTGCTTATGCTCGGAGTTTCATATTTCTCGTCCGTCATGTCAGCTTCATCATCCGTTTCTTGCCCGATTTCCGCAAGCGTGGCGTCCGCTTCTTCCATAGCGTCTTCATCATCATCCGGCGCTTGATAAGTAATCGGCACATCCACAATCTCGCTCCCACATTTCGGGCATTTACCCATGATAAAATCCTCAGTGGAAGCAAAGACTTCAGAGCAAGACTTACATCTGTAAACTTTGTCGGGTGCGGGATCAGGTTTAGACACGGTTTGTTCGGAGGTGGATTCCGCTTCGCGGGGAATTTGCTCCGGCTCTGCCGGCAATTCTTCCAACACGATAACGGGCGATTCAGGAATTTCTTCGGCCAAAGATTGATCCGTAAATGATTCGTCTTTTTCATCCGGTAATACAAGTGCGGACAAATCTTTACTTTTCATCTCGTCCGGTGGCGCGACTTGCTCCGAAGATTTTTCACCTTCCTCTTTAGGTTTAGCGATCTTTGCCGCTTTTTCAGCTTCAGCAAAGAAATCTTCTTCCAATCTTTTCTGTTTTTGATCTTCCGAAAATGGTGCCTCTTTCTTCTTTTCGCGTTCAGCGCTTTGTTTCAATTTGTTCCCCGCATCATTGTCCATGTATTTACCACACCTGGGACAACGAGCTTGCGTATACTCCGTGCTACTATAATCACACTCCGGATGACCGGAACAAACATAGAAACTCTTTTCCTTTTTCTGCGCTTGCTTTCTCTCTTCCCATAAGTGATACAATTCGGCGCTTTTATCAACCTCATAGTCCTTAGTTTCCAAATCAGTTTTCCTTTGAAAACTTTCATAAACGACCACCCAAGTTTTATCCTTACTCAAAAGACAAGAGCAGTTACCACAATAACCTTCAATATGATCAATGTCATGACGAGAACCGCAATTACCACAAACCAATTTATACACAGTCCCCATGCTTTCCCAATCTTCATGGGCTTGGGCTTCTTGAGCGTTTTTGGGAAGCTCTTGTTTTTTACTGAAAAATCCCATGATCATCTCCTTTGTAAGGTACCTGCGATTTGTTTTCACACTTAAAGCATTGTAGCAATTTAACAATATACGACAAGATTGTCAATCCACAAAAAAGCCCTTCACCAAAGGCGAAGGGCTTTTTTCTATCTATATAATTGAATATTATTTATGCTGAAACAGTTTATCTCGCTTCGGATTATAAGTAATCACCACAAAAGACGCGCCCACGATAAATCCTCCCACCAAACCCAAAAACAAATTAAGTAAAATGTTGGGCTTGGCCGGATATTGTGAAGCCAAAGGCTCATCCAAAATCTTCAAATCAATATCGGAAATCGCCAAATAATCATCTTTTTCAGTTGTTAAGGTGTAAGCCACGGCTTGCGCAATTTGTACGGCTTGGTTCGGATCAGGATGATAAATCTCCACCACCAAAGTGCTCAAACCACCCGGCACATAAGCATTGATCGTGTCCACCCACAACTCGCGTCTCTCTCTTTCTTCTTGAGGAAAATATTCCCGTTCAATGGGATAGCCGGACGCCAAAACTTTATCTAAAAATGATCCGTAATAAACAACTTGCGCTAATTTATTGGCGGTGCGCTCTTCCGACTTGGCCGCGCTATAAGCATCAATACTGAAACTGGATTTCTGTAAAACCAAAATACTGGCATCGGCACGATATTTAAAAGGTTGAATCAAAGTGATTAAAAGCGCGATCAAGACAAAAATCAAAGTTATAATGAAAACCTTTTTCCAATCTCTTTTCACTATTTCATAATAATTGATTTTCCTGATATTTTCCATATAATGAAGTTAAAATAAAACCTCTTTATTATATAATATATTTTTCATTTTGTCAACCCTGATTAATATTCCCCCAATTCAATATCAAATGATTTTTCTTCACCATTACGAATAACAAAGAATTTTATTTTATCATGAGGTTGATATTCTGAAAGCAAAGTACTCAAATTGCGAACCGAAGATAATTCTTCTTGTTCAATTTTTATTATAATATCACCGCTTTTCAATATTTCCTTCGCCGGACTGTCATACGCAATGGCTGAAGCGGATGGAATATATGCTCCTGAATTAACCGTTAATTCAGGATAAGCTATTTCGTTCAAATCATAAAATTTTATTCCCAAATATGGCCAGACTTTTTCTTCTTCAATCCCCACATGACGCATTACGGGCATGATTTGATTTAAAGGTAAAACTTCACCTCTAACATTAAGTATTATTCCGATCACTCTACCATCAAAACCTATTACCGGCGCGCCGACATAATCGGCATTGATTTCCGAATCAAGTTTATACTTCTTGTAAAATTCTTCGGAAGAATGAAGATAATTAACCGGCTTATCGCTACGCAAAGCGTCAGAAAAACTACTAAATTCCGATAATGCCAAATTGGCTAAACGAGCTCCGAATAAACTGTCCGATCCATCCAAAGAAAAAACCGACTGCCCTTGAATCAAGTCATTTTTCAAAGCGAATTCCGCCACGGATAAATTCTGCGCTTCAATTTTCAAAAAAACCACGCCCGTGCGAAGATCGGTTTTTCTCTTTTCAGCAACATGTAATTCATTATCCGATGTTTTTATGTAAAACTTCTCTTGTCCGCTCGGCAAAAATTCATCCAATAGCATAATCAAACCATCACCGGTGACAATCATTCCCTTACTTAAATAATCAGCCGGCTTTACACTTTTTCCCGAAACTTCATATTTGTAAACATTAACCAAAGCCGGTTTGACTTTGGCCACGCTCTCATTAAGTTGACGATCAAATTCTATAATCTTTTTCTCTTGTTGTTTGTTTTCCACCAATTCATCCAACCGCTTAGTCAAATCATCAAAATTTTTAAAGTCCAAATACGGATCGGGTAACAAAAAACTGTTCACCCACAATTCTCCGACCACACCGGCAAAAAACCCGATCGCTACAAAGATCAATAAACTTATAATAAATGATTTTGATTGACGCATAAAAAAATAATTATTAATACCATCTGGCGGTAGCCAGCACAATTATCAAGCAAATACTTGAAATAGTCAAATATGAAATCAAACGCCCGCGATCCAAAGAATCGCGAAGAAAATGTTTGCCCAAACTTAGCATGAGAAAATACCCCAAACTGAGAGTGAAACTATTCACAAAATATCCGGTCGGCAAATAAGCCAAAGCGACAAATAACTCGGCGCAAACAATCATTACAGCCAAAATAATCAACCAAGTTTTGGAAAAAGAAATTTTGTTTATCCAATAAAATTGGTATGCAAGAGCGAACACCAATGTTAATAAAATTAAAAGTAACAACCAAATATTAAATTTCAAAAGCAAATGAGCGCTGAACAAAGCCGTGGACGCGAAAAAAATCGCAAATACATTCAAATAAAAAGATAAACTTTCCAGAGAATACGGTTGATATTTGAAAGGAAAATAAAAATACAAATAATATTGCCTGAAATAAACATAAAAAGCCAAACCTGAAAAAAACACCATGACATGGATCAATGCTTCCCTTTCCAGAAAAGCGATAAAAAAACAAACAGACAAATAGAATAATAATGGCAAAATAAAAAAGTTAAGAAAATTTCTTCTCAACTTTATTTTCCCTAAAACAAACAAAGTCAAAGCGATCAATACACCGAAAGATCCCACGAAATAATGCCAATATTCACTATGTGACAAAGAGTACTCCAAACCGAAAATCCAAAACAAAGGGATAATCAGAAGCAAAAGTCCTCGTAATATAAACATAATTTATTAAATTTTATGTTCTTCCTTGGTGGTCCAAAATTCTTTCAAAATAACACTGATGGCGGTAGCCACGGGAATAGCCAAAATAATTCCGATCATGCCACCTATTTTCGCTCCGACCAATAAAGCCACAATGCTGATAATCGGATTCAAACCAACCGCTCGTTGCATGATTTTCGGCACCAACAAATGATTCTCAATCTGCTGAATAACGATATACAAAGCCAAAACAAACAAAGCCTTAACCGGTGATTGAGTGAAAGCGATAAATACCGCGGGAATAGCGGAAATAATCGGCCCGATATACGGCACGAATTCACCAAAAGCCGCCACCAAAGCCAAGATCAAAGCATAATTGACTCCCAAAACAAGTAAACCGATATAACTTAAAACTCCCAAAATCAAACTTAAGATCATTTGCCCTTTTAGCCAATCACCTATTTTGCGTTGAACCTTATTGATAAGTTGTAAAGTAAACGGTTGATACTTGTCCGGTAGAACATAAGTCAATGTTCTTTTCATGGCGCTTTCTTCCACGGTCATGTAAAAAGTTATAACCAAAATCAAGAAAAAAGATACTATGCCACCGAAAATTCCGTAAACCGTGCTAAATACTCCTTGAAAATATTCCGGCAAACTGTTCTGCATACCGGCAATCCCTTGATTTAACTTTTCCAACACGCCATGATCCTCGAAAAAGGTTTTGGTTTCTCTCAATAAACTGGTTAATTTTTCAAAATAATTGGGAAAATTGTTCACCAGTTGATTTGACTGTTCCACTATAGGCGGAATAAGTAAAACTACGATTGCCACGGCCACGGTTACGAATAACACATAAATCAATAAAATACTTAACCAACGCGGGAATTTCCAGCGTTCCATGGTATCCACCCAAGGATCAACAGCCGCTGACAAAATAAGCGACACGAATAAAACCGCCAAAACATCTTTGATAAACCAAAGCAGAAATAAAACTATTACCACCAAGAAAAATTTGATTATCGTTAAAATGGATAAATCAATAACTTGCTTGTTTGACATAAAATAATTGCAGAGCCAAGCTCTGTTTTTTAAGATTAATATATCTTAAGTATAAAACAATTTGCCTAAAATGACAATCTTTATTTTAAAAAATGTTTGATTATCCTTGATTTTTATATAAAAATAGGCTATAATTTACTCAATTTTCATATGAAACCGATTTTCAATAAAAAAGCCAAACATGATTATGAAATCCTCAAAACCTTTGAGGCGGGTTTGGTATTGAAAGGATATGAAGTAAAATCGGTCAAAGCCGGTCATATCAGCTTAAAAGGTTCATATATCGGATTATCAAAAGGAACAACTCCGGAACTGTTTTTAAAAAACGCCACCATTACCAAATACCGTTTTGCCGGCAATTTGCCGGACTATGATCCGACAAGACCTCGCAAACTTTTGGTCAATCGCCGAGAAATCGGTAATTTAATTGGAAAAATCCAAGCTGAAGGCTTGACATTAATCCCCCTTAAGGTGTATACTAAACGCAATCTTGTGAAAGTGGAAGTGGGCTTAGCCAAAGGTAAAAAACTGTATGAAAAGAAGCAAGAAAAGAAAAAACAAGATGTTGAAAAGCAAATTCGCAGAACATTAAAATTTCAATAATTTACGGGGATGCTGGGCATTCGACAGGTAAATTATAACAATCAAAGCGCGGGATGAGTGGCGAAAAACTCATTAAACCGTTTCGCAAAAACGATAAGTGCAAAAACACTATCAAGCAAGATGAACTCATTCTTTGCAATGCCTAATCTTGCAACCGTAGCCGCTTAATAATGCCGCTACCATCGGCCCGCCGACGCTCGTAAAGCGGAATCCGGTGTCATAACCCGAGCTGGATCAATGTTTGCCTTAAACATTGATTAAGATTCCCAAGGCTTTGAAATGCTGATATTTCGTCCGTTTTTCAGTCAGTATTTTGAAATTTCAAAGCGGACTACTCTCGTAGAAGCTTGAATGTTAATTATCTGCACGCGGGTTCAACTCCCGCCATCTCCACCAAAATTATTGAAGATAAATAGCCCCGCGCAGCGGCACAATTATTTTAAAATGAGAAAATCTTACAAATTCAAAAAACGAACCAAACCGGAAAAAAAATACGCCTACAATGAAAGGATTAAAGCGCCGGAATTGATGGTGGTGGATGAAAACGGAGAAAATCTGGGACAATTGGAAACGCGTGAAGCCATGCGAATAGCCAATGAACGCGGTTTTGATTTGGTGGAAGTATCACCTAACGCCAAACCGCCGGTGGCAAAATTTCTGGATTATGGAAGTTTTAAATATCAAAAAGATAAATTGCAAAAAAAACAAGAAAAGCAAGGGAAAACTTTGAGCGTGAAAAATATCCGCATTTCCATTAAAATAGGAGATCATGATAAAGAAACACGAATCAAGCAAGCGGTAAAATTCCTGGAAAAAGGCCATAAAATAAAAGTTGAATTGATTCTCAAAGGACGCGAAATGCAACATTTGGGCCTGGCCAAAGATATCTTGCGAAAATTCAAAGATGAATTGGGATTCCCCACACAAATTGAACAAGATATCAGTAAACAAGGAAATAAATTATTTTTAATATTAATGCCAGAAAAGCAACAATAGAAAGTATGTCAAAAATGAAAACCATCAAGGCGGTGGCCAAGAGAGTAAAAGTGAAAAAATCCGGCAAGATGCTAATCAAAAAAGGCGGACAAGATCATTTTAATTCTCGCGAATCGGGCAAAACCACCCGAGCGAAAAGACGCACCGGAAAATTAAGCCCGGTTATGAGAAAAAATGTTAATTCATTTCTAGCTAAATAATTATAAAGTAGTAATAATAATATGCCCCGAGTAAAAAGAGGAACTTCTCATGTCAAAAGCAGACGCAAAGTGATGAAAGCTGTAAAAGGTTACCGACATGGCAGAAAAAATTTGATCAAATTGGCTAAAACCGCCATTCTGAAAGCCGGTAGTTACGCCTATCGCGATCGCAAAGCCAAGAAACGCACCATGCGCAGATTATGGCAAACCAAGCTTAACGCGGCCGTCAGAGTATTTGATCTGAGCTACAGTAAATTCATTAACTTGATGAAAAAAAACAAAGTGGAAATGGACAGAAAAGTTATGGCTGACTTGGCGGAAAACAATACTGAGGTATTCGCCAAAGTAGTGGAAAAATTAAAAGCCTAACATATTTTAAAAAGACCTTCGCGGTGAAGCGAAGGTCTTTTTGATTACTTTTCGTTTTGCAATTTTTCTTCAAAATCCCTTTGCAAGGATTTATCTTGAGGTAAAATGAAATTCACTGTTCGCTCCCTCACTTGTTCCGCGCGAGGATCCATCTCCTTTCGCGATAAACGAAATACGAATCCGGTGACAGAGCCAATGGAAGCCTTGGCTCGTAAATCAACCAAATGATAATGGTGTCCATCAACCCAGTCAAACTCCACAAAAGGTTTTTGTTCGCGAAGAAGCAAACAACTCTCCCACACCATTTTTTCCGCCAAATCTTGGTCAATGGAAAAATCCACTTTCAACACATGAAGATGGTCCGCCATCATTTTCCCCTCCTTGGTAAAGAATGAACAACGCTCAAGATTTTACCCTTTATAACATGAAAAGTCAACCGTCTCGCGAGAGGTACTTTATTCACAAAAGGCTTGATTTATCGAGAAAAATACTTTATAATCTTATCACAACTTTATGGACCGGTGGTGTAGTTGGTTAACACATCGCCCTGTCACGGCGAAGATCGCGGGTTCGAGTCCCGTCCGGTCCGCCATCTACCGGTTGTCAAATTCTTTGACTGCCGATACATGGTAAATATATAAAAAAACATGAATACTTTCATGTTTTTTTATTTGCTTGAAAAAGCTTAATAATATATAATCATGATAAGCTTAATTGATCGGTCAATAAGTCAAGGAGATAATCATGTTTCCAAAAATAATCGCTCATTGGCAATGTTCCAATTGTGGAAAAAAGTTACCCACTTCTGAAAAAAGAAATATTAAATAAAAAAGGGTTCCCGCGTCAGACGCGAGGAACCCGTTTTTATAAGCCCAATTTTTCCGAAATTACATTGGGTAATTCCGGAACCGCGGTTAAAGCAATCCGCTCATTACGCATTGAAAGAGTAAATCCGGTTTTCCCATCATTGGTTAATACCAAAATGGAATAAAATTCGTGCCAAGCTTTTCGCTTAAATAATCCTTTAGTGGGAAATGTATGATTAAAATATCCCACGCTAACATTACGACCATCCTTATCGGCTGAACGAAGTTCATACCATTCTTCCAAACGCCAACCATGCAAATCTCGCCCCCACAAATCATTTAATCGCATAGACACTCCCCTCTTTTTATATCATGAAAGAACAAAAAGATTATTTCTATAATACATCAAATATTAATAATTTTCAAAAAAAAAGGCCCGGGAGCGCAACTACTCTGTTCGTTGAGGGGGACTAACGAACTCTAAAGCAATTGCGCCTTGCCCGGATAATATAAGCTGATTTCAGCTTGAATTAAGATTAGCACATATTAAATCAATGTCAAGGAAATTTTTTTTGACTTTTTTAAATGTTAATATTATAATAAATTTAGATAAACATTATAGAAAAATATGCCAGCTAAACCAAAAAAGAAAGCAAAAGGTGTCGGAGTAAAGGTGCCTAAAATCAAAAAATTGAAAAAGTGCGGAAAAACCAAATAACCCCCGCCCTTCCGCTGAGAGTAGCGCCTCGGCAACCGTCCCCTTTTCCTTGACAAAGCACCTGCACCTGCCCACCCCACCCCGGCGGCGACCTGAAATTCAGGTCGCCGTTTCTTTTTGGGTTTAAATCAAATTGTTTTTATTGGAGATAAAATTTACACAATTCCCAATATCATCTTCTCCCAATATGAATTGGATAATTCTTGCCATACCAAAACCGCAACCGGCATGAGGCACTCCGCCTTTTTGTAAAGCTTCAATGTACCAAGAAAAATCATCCAAATCTCCTCCCAACTTTTCCAATCTTTTGAACATACGAGAATTTTTCAATCTTTCAATTAATATATCCGCTTGATAGATTCTGGCGGCCGCACCGATAGCCTCTCCTGAAAATGGCAAAATACAATCGCAACTAAGAACTCTGCCTTGATTTTTCGGATCCGGAATCATGTTGAAAAATTTTTCCACTTCAATCGGCTCTTCCCTTTCAATCATAGGATCGGGAAATCTGGTAATAAACAGTGGCTGTCCGCCATGCATTTCCACCAGAGCCAGCTCATGCTTATGTTTCAAATCATCTCCCCAATTTAATTTAAAACCCTGCCCCTGCAAAAGCACAATCGCTTGATCATAAGTTATTTCGGTGAAAACCCTCGGACATTTTTTCAGCATGGCAATTCTTTCCTCCGACAATCCCAATTCCGCGACTTCATTTAAATACACAATGTGTGACACAATTGCGTTGATAAATCCTTGCATTTGATCCAGAAGTCCTTTGAAATCAGTGGGCAGTTCAATTTCAATCATCCTGAATTCTGTTAAATGACGCGCATCCACATCTTCTTCCGCGCGGAAAGAGGGACCGTCACAAAATACTTTTCCCAATTTCGGAACCAGTGATTCCAAATACAATTGTCCGGTTTGTGCCAAATACGCGCTACGACCATACCAATTACTTTGACCGTTGGCGCAAACCGTGTAAAGAGTGTTCACATTCTCACATGAACCCGAAGCTCGCACAATGCGAGGAACCGTAATCTCGGTGTAATTGTTTTCCCTGAGCCAATTCCTGGCCGCAAAGAAAATTTCGCTGATAATCAGCTCTTTTTTCATGGTGGACATAAATTTTCACCTTATGAATTAAAAAAAAGTGATGCCATTGGCATCACTGATATGAATTTGATTGTTTTGATTATTTTATCGCTCATATTGCAAAATATAAAAAAACAGCCCCATCATCAGATGGGGCTGTCTATATATGTTATGGAAATTTTTCATATTGGAAATATAATAGCATATTTCACCAAAGAAGGAAAATTATTTGTCCACATTCTTCTTATTGTCTCTCAAAATATCCAAATCATAATAATCTTCATGCATTTCGCTCAAATCAATATTTTCTAATTTACGCTTGAATTTTTCATCTTCTTTTCTGACAACTTTTCTTTTTCCATCAATCTGCTTTTCTTCTTGGCGACCAAGTTCCGTGCGCACGGTGTAAGCTTTGCCTTCCAATAACGCCTCATCGTATTTTTCACCCAATTTATGCTTTTTCAATTTGATATTTTTTGCCAAATATCCGGTTTTATCTTTTGACATGTCAAACACTTCGGAACGATAAGGCCGATAACCCTGTTTTTCCACGGTTATGTAATACTCTCCATCACCGACAAGAAAAGAATATCTTCCTTTCCCATCTGTTACTCGCCAATCCAAAAGTTTATTGAATTTGGTATCAAATACGCGAACAATGGCTTGCGACAAAGGTTCTTTGGAGTCCACGGCTTTAATCGTGGCCCAATTCTTGTATTGACGACCATAAGCCAAATATCGGAACAAGAAAAACATAGCCAGCTGACCAACGGTTAATCCCGCCAAAAGCCAAGTCGGACTGATAATAAAAGCGACAAGTGAAAGAATCGGACCGACCAAAGCTATGACAAATTGCAATTTTTTTACCAAATTGCGACGCAATAAATTTTTATCTTTTTCATCTTTAATATCGGGATCCACGGGAATTTGCATGGCCACATTTCCTTTGCCCGCTACTTCAAAAACTCCGCCCGTATACAATTGATCCATATCTTGGTCCTTTGTTTTTCCTTTTAATAAAACTGTGGGAAAAAGAAAATTCTTTTTTTCAACCTGAAAATAATATTTACCCGGCTGTAAAATATAATTATAGCGACCTTGTTTATTGGTTACTCTGGTGCCGACCAAACGCTTACTTTCAGCGTCATAAACACGAACAATTGCCAAATCCACCGGGTTTTTGGTTACAGCATTATATACCAAGCCCCAACGTCTTTTTTTCGCGCCTACCAACATGAGCGGTTGAGTAAACAATAAATACAAATAAGAGAAAAAACTTGCTCCCGTCGCTCCGGCCGATGTTACCGACAAAGTGGACGCTACGGTTACCGCGGAAAAAGCTACCGCCACGGGCGCTGCCGCCTTTTCGGTTGTTTGTTCAAACACCTGGCGGACTTCAGCTATTTTCACTGTATCAATAATATTTTGTATCAAAGCTGTTTCCTCTCTAATCTCAACGATTTCCTTTTCATCGTCCTGTTCTTGAATAATTTCAGGAATTTCTTGTTCTTCTTCTTTCTCTCGTTCTTCCTCCTCTTGAACTTCTTCCTCCTCTTCATCTTCATCACCTCCACTCGAAGGGGTACTGTCGTCATCATCCCCAGGTTCTTCAGGTTTGGGAACTTCCGGTTTTTCTTCGGGTTCCTCTTCTGCTTGATTATATTCATCATTATCATCAGCGTTGGCACAACCCGGATCTTCCATGTCAATCAAACCGTCGCCGTCATTATCTTCTCCGTCCAAACATTCGGGCAATATTTCTTCATTATATTCATCATCATCTTCTGGGTTATCGCAACCAAAATCCTCCATATCTATAAACCCATCGCCATCATTATCTTCTCCGTCCGAACATTCAGGCAATATTTCTTCATTATATTCATCATCATCTTCCGCGTTTTCACAGCCCGGAT
>CAZAKN010000001.1:228778-232287 GCA_964486065.1 uncultured Gammaproteobacteria bacterium
CGTTTTCACAGCCCGGATCTTCCATGTCAATCAAACCGTCGCCGTCATTATCTTCTCCGTCCGAACATTCGGGCAATATTTCTTCATTATATTCATCATCATCTTCCGCGTTTTCACAGCCCGGATCTTCCATGTCAATCAAACCGTCGCCGTCATTATCTTCACCATCCGAACAAGCCGAGGCGGGTTCTTCAGGATCATCGCTTTCATCGTTATCACTAAAAGAAGAACAACCGGGATCATCAGGATAATCAATCAATCCGTCACCATCATTATCAAAATTATCATTACACTCGTAAAAAATCGGTGGCGGACCTCCTCCACAACTATTTCTCGCGCAATAATAACGATAATCTGTTCTAACTTTATAATCAGAAGATGCACATGTTCCGTTATTGGCGCAATTGAAATTTATTTGACCGGTAATCGTTCCACTGGCAAAACCTTGGAAATAACCGCTGTCATCAATACTAACTCCTGAAAAATTTATCCAACCGGTATTTGAGCCCCACGCGTAACCGGATAAATTGCCGTTATTATCAATGCTGATTCCACCATTGGTCGGCGCCAAATTTATCCAACCGTAATACGAACTCCAAGCATAACCGGTCATGCCGGAATCAGTAATATGCACATTTCCGTTCGCGTTACCGAAATTTATCCAACCGATATTTTCACTCCATGCCCATTTATCCGTCGCATCAATCGTCCCATCGGTCGCTGACGCGAACGCAAAATTAATAAACAAAAACTGCATGGCTGTCAGCATGCAGACAAAAATGACAAAAAATAATTTTGCCGATCCGTATAATCTTTTTTGTATATTAAAATTTTTACTCATCAAAATTATTCGTTTTCAACCGTCGCGTCATCATCACTGGAAGTTCCAGTATCTCCACCTTCGCTTGTTGCTTCACTGCCCTGCTCCGAGCCGGTTGAAGATTGTTCCGTTGCGTTGTCATTTGAAGTTGTTTCAACTTCACTTGAAACTTCCTCTTCCGCGCTTTCTGTTTCCATTGATTCGGTTTCGGTTTCACTTGCCGTCTCTTCAGCTTCGGAAGATGTTCCTTCTTCACTTGAATCTTCCTCCGTTTCATTTCCGCTCTCATTTGATTCATTTGCCACTTCACTTGAAGTTTCTTCGGTTTCAGATTCATCTTCTTCATTATTATTTGCTTCTTCCGTCGCCTCTTGATTCTCCGCTTCTTCATTTTGAACGGAATCATCAGTATTATTTCCACTTTCAGCTTCTGAAGAATCTGGTTCTTCATCTGATTCCGGTTCAGTTGAAGCCACGGTATCGGGATTATCCATATCAATCTCCGATTCTTCATCTCCCGACGCCAATTCCTCGTTCTGAGATTCTGGTTCCGCGACGACGCTTTCATCGCTCTGCGCGAATGCATGCCAATTGAACATTACATCATCCATAACGATATTTTCCGCTTTGATCATAAATCCGGCCACGCTAACATTATCAACATAGCAATTATCCGCTTTTTCATTTCCCACCTTGGTAATGGTGATGATCGGTTCACTGTCATATTCATTTTCAAAATCAATATAAACCGATTTGGTTCCAGCTTCCATTGTCGCGCGACCGACCGTGTCTTTATTGAAAACAACCTGCCCCGCCACGATCAATTTATCCAATATTTTTGTTTGATGATTGGTTATGATTTCATTATTATCTTCTCCCAAAAGCCAATATTCATTGTAAATATCCGAAACGCTCAGTTCTTGTCCCGCCAAAGCGTTGATTAAAACTTGCTGTTCTTGAACCGCTTTTACCAAAATGGGAACAAGTTTTGATTCCATAAGAGCGAACATACCATCCGGAGTATTGGTTACCATTTCAGGATAAACATCCAAAACTTCTTGCGCGATGAAACCTTGAATCAAGGAAGCGTCCGGATTATTTTTCCTGTTAAAATCAACCACTCGCAAAGAATTGATTATATCCAAGCCTCCTTTACTCGTACTTGCGACATTTGTTTTGGTACGAATATCAGAATAATTAGCCACACCGAAAGTGCCACCGTAATATTGTAAATACCCCATGCCCTCTCCTGACGGCGCAAAAGCGGTCAAATAATAACCTTCGGTATCATCACCGGCCACGACTTTAAGCCCGTATGCGTCGGTTGAACTATTATCGTTAATAAATTCCGCGACATAACTGTCTGTTCCATCAATATTACGAGCAAAATGCGATAAATCGTTTTGCACATAAATACCGTAAGAATTACTGG
This sequence comes from uncultured Gammaproteobacteria bacterium, assembly GCA_964486065.1. GTDB lineage: Bacteria > Patescibacteriota > Patescibacteriia > UBA11705 > JABHMO01 > CAZAKN01. The sequence goes on from CAZAKN010000001.1 coordinate 231,031, forward strand.
TGAGTGGCATTTCTTCCACATAAACACCATAAGCTTTACTAACAGAACTGGTAGTAGCGATCTCAGTTCTGTTAATTTCAATTCTTAAACCATAATATTCATTCACATTAACATACTTGGGTAACTTTGATAATCTGCTGTTATAAGCAATAACTCTATCAATATTTAAACCATAAGTGGATGACGCGTCTTCTAAATCAAAATCACTGTTAAAAATAATGAGAGAATCAACATCTCCCGCTGAACTGGCATAAGAAGTAAAAGTTCCTTGAAAAATGGAAGCTGATTCCACTTTACCAAAATTATTATCAAAATAATTTCTGGCAAAAACATTGGCAAAAGCGCTGGAAGTAGCTGTTGTTCCGTGTGTTGCTTCAAAAATATTCGCTACATACAAATGTCCATCATTGGTTACTCCCGCATTATCCGAACCACTGTAAAAATTATTTAAAACTTGCATTGGTGTTGAATAATCTCCGGTAAAAGTTTGTTGCAAAGTCAAAAGTCCATTATTAACCAAACCTCCTCCCGGACCCAAGATTAAAGGCTTTGCCTCTGTTCCGATCACCAAAGCTCCATCGGACAAAACATTAAATTCAGCTGAACCACTACCATTATGATTTAAACGCAAAGCATCACTGGCCGTATCATAGTTAAATACGAATTCATCGCCCGCTTCTCCGATATGCAAACTACTGGAAGCTAAGTATAGATCTTGCCAGCGATTATCGCTGGAACCCAAAGTATAGGTGTTATTGGCTGACGGCAATAAATTAACTCCGACTGAACCGGTGGAGGTTATCAAAAAACTATTATTCTCCACCCAACCCGAACCATCCCAACGCAAAGTACTATTCTCGGTAGTACCAACAGCCAACGAAGCAGTGGAAACGGTTTGCCAGCCCAAAGTTCCGGCTCCATCGGTCGCCATTAGAACTTGTCCGGCGGAACCTACCGCCCCCGGGAAAACCAAATCATAGTCAGCTGTAACACTACTCGGAGCTTTTAATGAGATATACTCGCTACTGGAATCAGACAACTTTAAAGCAGAGTTACCCTTTACTGTCACATCACCTGCTACATCCACAGGATTATGAAATGCGGCATTTGAAGCTTGAAAAATCAAATACTCAGTGTCCATAGCATACCCGATAGAGGCCTTATTGCTATCGCTTGAATCATTAAAATAAATCCCTCCTGCGGCTCCCGTAAGATTACTATTCATTTTAAAAGTCAAAACCGAACTGGTAGCGCCTT
>CAZAKN010000002.1:0-160837 GCA_964486065.1 uncultured Gammaproteobacteria bacterium
GGATAAACTACCATTAGCTTGTCACGCAGAAGGCGGGAACGACCCGCGATTAATTATATATAAATCATACAATGATCTTAACCTGCACTTAATCGCCCGTTACTAAATAATCTACCATTAGCTCATTCCGCTGATAATGTAAAAACCGGCTAAATGCATCTCGGCTCCTTTACTGAAGATATAAACAATATCTTTTGCTACAACATAAATACATACTACCTGTAAAAATCTTTTTTGTCAATCAATTTTTATGGTAAAAACTAACAAAAAATGATAAAATATCAACATTATTAATAATTGTAAATCTATGATTTTAAGTGGCCCTCCCCTGTCCAGACAGGATAAAATCAACACCATTAACCGCCTGTTCAAAGACAGTTCTCCCAATTACAGTTTTTTTCTTTTACTCATCGTTTCCACGGTGATTATCGCGCTGGGCATTATGCAAAATAATATCCCGGTGGTTATCGGTGGCATGTTGGTGGCTCCTTTGCTTTCCCCGATTTTAAGTTTCGCTCTGGGCATAGTAGTCGGTGATCCGAAATTGATGAAACGCTCCGGCGTAACACTTTTGCAATCCATTGCCGGAGTAATACTTTTCGCGCTTTTGATCGGTCTTTTAATCACTGATAAACAAATCACCACGGAATTGCTTCTACGCACCGACATCAGTTTAACCTATTTGTTAATCGCCATTTTTTCCGGTATAGCCGTTTCTTACTCCATGATTCGTCCAAGTGTTTCGGAGATCATGCCGGGAGTCGCCATTACCGTTTCTTTGATGCCACCACTGGTAGCGGTCGGTCTCAGCTTATCTTTTTTTGATTTCACTTTGGCCATCAACGCGCTGCTTCTTTTCGCCTTAAATCTGCTGGGCATTATTTTTGCGGTGATTATTATTTTCGCTTTATACCGATTCTACGAAGCCAAAAACGCTATTGATCAACAAATCAAACTGGAAGAACAATTGAAAGAAAAGCAAGAAGAAGAAAATAAAAAGGAAAAAATTGAAAAATTGGAAAAACAGGTTGATGAAGTTAAAAATGAAATTGAAAAAGAGAAGCAAGAAATATCAAATAATAATTAGTGAGGAAGGCTGCGCTTGGCTTATCTTCAATCAAAAGCTTCGCCTTGTACTTAATCATTTATTTTCAATATAACAAAAACAAATATCAATTTATGTCCGAAAAAAATATCAAACAAAAAGCTTATGTGGTCGCGGTGGATATGGGTTACGGCCATCAACGCGCCGCTTCTCCACTCCGAGATTTAGCGTATAAAAAGCAGATCATCAACGCCAACACCTACAAAGGCATCCCCTCGGAAGATCGCAATATTTGGAAACAAAGTCGCAAAGGTTATGAAATGATGAGCCGTTTTAAAAGAGTTCCGTTGATCGGCGAAGTGGCTTGGAATATTTTTGATAAATTTCAAGAAATTGAGCCTTTTTATCCGCATCGCGATCTCTCCGAACCTTCCTTGCAATTAAAATCAACTTATTCTTTGATTAAAAGAAAAAAATGGGGCAAACATTTGATTGACAAACTGGCCAAAGATCCCAAACCGATTGTCGCAACATTTTTCATCCCCGCTTTTATGGCGGATATTTTCAATTATCCGGGAGAAATATATTGTTTATGCACGGACACTGATGTTAGTCGAGCTTGGGCGCCACTCAATCCGAAAAAAAGCAAGATAAAATATTTAGCGCCGAATCACCGCGTACAAAAAAGACTGGAAATGTATGGCGTGAAGCCAGACAATATTTTTGTAACCGGTTTTCCTCTACCTCAAGAATTAGTGGGGCGCAATGAATCAATTTTAAAGAAAAATCTGGGCAGAAGACTTTATAATTTAGATTCCAAGAAAAAATATTTGCGCGATTACAAGGAAACGATTATCAAACAATTGGGCAAAGGAAACCTGCCGAAAAAACATCATCCTTTAACTTTAATGTTCGCGGTGGGCGGTGCCGGCTCGCAAAGAGATCTGGGGATTGAAATTGTAAACAAATTGAAACCGGCCATTAAAAAGAAAAAAATTAATATCATTTTGGTGGCGGGGATTCATAATGATGTAAACAAGTATTTTAAAGACAAGCTCCGCGCATGCGGTCTGAACTGCTCCAAATACAAGAATATAAAAATAGTTTTCAGCGACAACAAAGAAAATTACTTTAAAAAATTTAATCGTGCTCTGGCAAAAACCGACATACTCTGGACCAAACCGAGTGAATTGAGTTTTTATACCGCTCTGGGATTGCCTATCATCATGGCCCCGCCAATCGGTTCGCAAGAAAAGTTTAATCGCAAATGGCTTATGGCCATCGGTTCGGGCGTGGCGCAAGAAAATATTGACTATGTTAACGAATGGCTATTTGATTGGTTGAATAGTGGCTGGTTCGCCGAGGCGGCCATGCAAGGATTTTTGGAAGCCTCCACTAGTGCCCACAACAATATTAAAAAAATCCTCAGCCACCATCCTGAACACACTGAACACATTAAGAAAACATTACATTATTAAAGATAAAACACCTCGCTCAAGCGAGGTGTTTGTTTTAACTTGACTGAAATATTAAATCTATTATAATACCGGTGCCGGGTCGCTTACTTAAGTGAGCGCGCGCGGAAAGGCATATCATGACCTGAATCAGATCTGAGCTTGGTGGGAGAATCAACTATCAACTTTCAGTTGCTCCGGGTTCAGACACAGGCATACTTCATGATATGTCCCAAAAATCTCCCTTAGCCTTCACTTTCACTGGAGTGAAGGCTTTTTTATTATTTAAGCTTCAATTATTAATTTCAAATCTTAAACCATCACACAAGCATTAACCACATAATTAACGCCCGACTGTTTCAGCTTGGCAATCAATTCATCAGATTCCGCGCCGGGCTGTATCCAAACATTTTCAATACCTATACTCAACGCTTGTTCAACCACTTGCGAAGCGATTTTCGGAGGCACCACGATGTTAACCATGTCCGGTTTGCACGGCAAATCTCGCAATGAAGCATAAGCCTTTATTCCGGCTATTTCCGCTTTTTTATTATTTACCGGAAAAACTTGAAAATCTCGTTTCAATAAATTGTGTAAAATTTTATTTCCGAACTTTTCAGGATTATCGGAAGCCCCCACCAAAGCAATGGATTTTATTTTATTTAAATCAATCATATTAAATTTCACTGTTCTTTCTTTTAATCGCCGCGCCAACAAAAGCGTTAAACAAAGGATGTCCTTCAGTCGGCCTTGATTTAAATTCCGGATGAAATTGTGTCGCCAAAAAGAACGGATGATCAGGTAATTCAATTATTTCCACTAATTTTTCATCGGGAGACAATCCAGCGAACAGTAATTTATTTTTATGCAGTATTTCCCGATAATCATTATTCACTTCATAACGATGCCGGTGCCTTTCAGAAATATCTTTGCTACCATAAGCGTCATAAGCTTTGGAATTTTCGTTCAAAACACAAGGATAAGCTCCCAATCTCATGGTTGAACCGTATTTACCTTGTTTTAAAATTTCCACTTGCTCGGACATAACATGAATAACTTTTTGTTTAGAATCCGGATCAATTTCTTCGCCCGTCGCTCCTTGTATACCGCAAACATTACGAGCGAATTCTATCACCGCCAATTGCAAGCCGTAACATAAGCCAAAATATGGAATATTATTTTCACGCAAATATTGGATGGCTAAAATTTTTCCTTCAACTCCGCGCGTGCCAAATCCTCCGGGTACAATAACACCATGATATTTGCGCAATTCCGTTAATTTTTGTTTATCTTCCTCATATTCGGAGGAATTAATCCATTCAATTATCGGTTTTTTCCCATGATGCCAAGCCGCGTGTTTAACTGCTTCAATCACGGAAAGATATGAATCGGACAAAACAAAATCACCTGTTTCAAAATATTTACCCACGATTCCGATACGCACTTCATCATCCGCTCGCAAAGCTGTGTTTACCAAATGTTCCCATTTTTTCATGCCGGGCGCGTTCAATTTAGGTTGCCAGCCGAAAACCTTTAAGATTTTTTCTCCCATTTTTTCTTTCTCAAAATTTAAAGGAATTTGATAAATCAAATCAACATCGGGAGCTGAAATAATGTGATCGGGAAACATATTGCCCGCAATTGCGATCTTGTTTTTTCTGGGTTCATCAAGAGCTTTGGAAGAGCGACACAGAACAAAATCAGCTTGAATCCCCGCCGAATTCAAAGTGCGAATGGCGTATTGAGTGGGCTTGGTTTTCATTTCGCCCACTTTTGAAGGAATTGGCAAATACGACACCAAAACAAATATCACATCATTGATATCATGCATTTTCATCATTCTAGCCGCCTCCAAAAACAATAAATTTTGATATTCTCCCACTGTTCCGCCGATCTCGGTAATCATGATATCGGCATCAGTCAATTTCGCGGCATTGCGGATCCGACTGACTATTTCTTCAGGAATGTGTGGCACCACTTCCACGCATTTTCCGCCATAACCGAGATTTCTTTCTCTATCAATAACCGACTGATAAACTCTTCCCGTCGTCATATAATTAGTGGACAAAATATCGGTATTTAAAAATCTTTCATAATTACCAATATCTTGATCGGTTTCATCACCATCATCCGTTACGAAAACTTCACCATGTTCCGTGGGATTCATGGTTCCGGCGTCCACATTAATATACGGATCAACTTTTATCGCCGAAACTTTGTAACCTTTGGCCTGCAGGATTTTACCGATTGAAGCGGAAGCCACGCCTTTTCCCACTCCCGACATTACTCCGCCGACCACGAAAATGAATTTTGCCATAATATCTGAATTATTAAATTAATTATTCTTTAATCGCTTCCACCATTACAAAACTTTTTAATCCTGAATCAACATTTACATCTACTTTTCTTTTCCCTTCATTTTTAATAGGTTCATTTAAAATGATTTGTTTCGGTTTGATAAAAAGTTGTTTTTCTTTCAGAGCGGTAGCTATCTTCTCTTTGGTTATTCCGGCAAAAAATTTTCCTCCCTCATCAGCTTTTTCTTTGAAAGTTAAAGTGATTCCTCTCAGTTTCTGAGCAATCTGTTCCGGCTTCAGGGAATTCTTGGCTTTGGCAACCTTTTTTTGTTCCACTTGCTTTTTTACTTGATCAACAATCTTTCCGACCGCCGGCTTGGCCATCCCTCGTGGCATTAAAAAGTTTTGCGCGTAACCGGTGGATACTTCTTTAATTTCGCCTCTTGTTCCAAGATTTTTAACATCTTTGATTAAAATAATTTGCATATTTTTTGTTTAAAAAAGAGGGATAATAAACCATCCCTCCCTTTTTCTGAATTTTATTAATTTATTATTGCGCATTTTGATTAAGAATTATTTCCACGGCCTTTTCCAATTGGACATCTCGTTCCGCTTCAATATCTTCTTCACTGAATTGAATTTCCACATCGGGAGCGATCCCCTGTCCGTCTATTTCCCGCTCCAACGGAGTCACCCATTTGGCCACCGTAACTTTTACGGAAGACCCTTCCGGCAATTTTCGCAAAACCTGAACCGAACCTTTACCAAAACTGGTCATGCCCACGATTTCAGCCAAATCATAATCTTGCAAAGCCCCGGCCACGATTTCCGAAGCCGACGCGCTACCTTCGTTAATCAAAACAACCGTGGGATATCCCGCAAGCGACGCGCCTTTGGTCGCTTTATATTCAATCTTGCGACCATCGCCGAATTTTTCCATTACCACCACCTCTCCATCAACCCAAGCTGACGCCACATCCACGGCTCCATCAAGCAAACCACCGGGATCATTTCTCAAATCAAGAATTATGCCTCGCGGATTTTGCTTTTCAATTTTATTTATTTCTTTATTAAACATGGATCTGACATCCGCGTTAAACGAACTCAAATGGATATAATAAATATTATCTTCGCGCATCTCGGAATAAAGACTTTTCAGCTCAATCACATCGCGGACAATGCTTACCTCTCGCGGATTTTCACCTTCACGAAGAATCAAAAGTCGGACTTCGGTACCACGCGGACCTTTGATCAATTTAATGGATTCATCAATACTCATCCCCGCAATATCTTGATCATCCACCATTATAATTTTATCACCGGGTTTCAATCCCGCTTTTTCCGCCGGTGTTTCCGGCAATGGCGCCACTATCGTTAAAATATCATTTTTCATGGAAATTTCCGCGCCGATTCCTTCAAACTCTCCGGCGATTATCTCATCAAATTCTTGAGCTTCAGTCGGTTCCATAAATTGAGTATAAGGATCATCCAAAGCGGAAACAAAACCTTTGATCGCGCCATAATACAAATCTTCCTCCTCTATTTTATCAGGTTCCGCGTAATCCGATTTTAAAATGGCCCAAACTTGTTTGATCAATTTATCATTGAAAATATTCGGCAAATCAGCGGTTTCATAAAATTCCGGATCAACTTTCAAATCGACTTTTCCGGTGGTAATTTTTCCAATGGCGTAACCACCGGCGAAAAACACGCCCCAAAAGCAAAAAAACACCGCCACCAAAATTACCGTCTTTAGCCTTCTTTTAAATTTTTGTTTTTTTAAAATTTTATTATCCATAATTATTCAACTCTTTTAATATCAGCTCCCAAAGCGTTCAACCGCTGCTCAATTTTTTCATATCCGCGATCAATTTGATAAATATTATCAATCTCGGTTTCCCCCTCCGCTACCAAGCCGGCCAAAATCAAAGCATAACCCGCTCGCAAATCCGGACTTTCCAATTTGCGTCCATATAATTTGGTCGGACCGTTAACAATAACGCGATGAGGATCACACATAATAATCCGAGCTCCCATTTGATTCAATTTATCCGTGTAAAATAATCGTCCTTCAAAAATAGTTTCAAATACCATGCTCATACCTTGAGCTTGCGTTAACAATACGGTAAAAGGCTGTTGCAAATCCGTCATAAAACCGGGATATTCATGAGTAGTTAAATCCACGGCTTTGATTGAACTTGAAGCGCTGACTTCCACCCAATTCTCACCGACTTGATATTCAACTCCCATTTTATCAAACATCACAAACAAAGATTCCAAATGATCCGGACAACAATCGGTTACCCGAATCGATTCACCAAGCAAAGCACCCAAAATGGCGAAACTACCCGCTTCCACGCGGTCGGGAATTACTCGGAATTCAGTCGCGCTTAACTTTTCAACTCCTTCAATCACAATGGTATGCGTACCCGCTCCTTGGATCTTCGCTCCCACTGAATTTAAATAATCCGCCAACGCAGGAATTTCCGGTTCACAAGCCGCGTTTTTCAAAACGGTTTTACCTCGCGCCAAAGTAGCGGTCATCATCAAAACTTCCGTCGCGGTTACGGAAATTTTCGGAAAAACAAATTCTCCTCCGGTTAAAGTTTCCGCTTCAAATAAATATCCATCAGGAGATTCGGTCACCTTCGCTCCCAAGGCTTTGAAACCATCAATAAAAATATCAATCGGTCTTTTACCAATTGCACAACCACCTGGATGCGGTAAATGCACGCGACCTTTTCTGGCCAAAATCGGTCCGATCAAAAGTACGGCGGCGCGAATTTTTCGCACTAAGTCTTCAGCTAAATCAGTATCCGTGATTTCAGCGGTGTGCATGGTAATGGTGCGACCATTTTTTTCAATTTTACTGCCGATTGATTGACAAATTTCATACAATCTTTCCAACTCCTCAATTTCCGGCAAATTACTAATGGTAATTTTGTCAGCCGACAACAAAGAAGCGGCCACTATTTTCAGAGCTGAATTTTTAGCTCCATTTACTTTTATTTCACCTTTTAGGCGTCGTCCTCCATTGATAATAAATTTTGGCATAAAAACTTTTAAATAATCAATAACATTTTATCATAAAATTACTCATAATAAAAGAAAGGCCGGAATAGCCTTTCTTTATGTAAAATTGGACAAAATTAAATTTTCCGAATTACTGTTTAGCCTCAACTTTGCCGGCCAAAGGACCTCTCAAAGTTTGATCCACATCCACAGTTAAATCATCCCATACATATTGTGTATGCGCGTTCAAGGCACTGTTTATACTGCTGATTTTTTCTTCAATCGCTCTCGTAACTTGAGGTTGCTCGTCTATTATTCCATCTCCAAGTTTATGCGCGGCATCCTGTAATATTGCTCTATCCTGCAATAATTTCAAAGCATCAGCTCGTCTGAAAACTGCGGTTCCCGATGGAGTTTTATCTCCGTACAAATACGGATTACGATATCGCAAATCTCTCCAGCCGTGTTCATTAACTCGCAACTTATCATCCCAATCACTGGGAAGACCGTAAGATCTGATCAAAGTTCCTTCGTCCGGGCGTTTACCTGAATCTAAAATATTAATCTTACCAGTGGTTTGATCATATTTCAAATGAAGATTCTCATTCAAGCTCATGGTTCCGGTTTCTTGATCATAGAAAGGTTCACCATTTCCTCCCATCATTTCCGTAGCATTCTTGATTTTATCTTTTCCAATCAATTCGGTATTTTCAACATTCTTATTTTCCATTATTTCCCCCGGAGAAATCACTCTTCCCCGCAAAGCGTGTTCCGTAACATTATCTCCTCGCAAAACAGCGTGCAACTTACCGTCATCACCTTTGAAGAATTTAACCTCCGCACCGGGATGCACGGTTTGCGCGCGCAATTCAATCAATTCTCCATTCGGACCGTATTCATAACGATACCCCATTTCTTCGGCGATCCTTTTGTATTCCAATTTAATTTCGTGATCACTCATACCCGCGAAATATTCACTCTTCAAAGCCGGATTCCCCATGATTTGTCGATCCAATGCTTGTGTTACTCCTTCCCCCGCTTTCACGGTGGTGAAATATTCCTTAATCTCCAATTTGTTCTCCGGCACGGATTCCATAACCTCGGTCTCCGGAACCCCACTGACTTGCGCTTCAGTATCATATTCCGGCACGCTCATATTATCCATACCCACCGCATCTTCAATTCTCGGCGAGATAACATCTTCGCCTTGAGAAAAATATTCTTTTATGTGGTCAATAAAGTCCGAACCAAAACTCAAAACCCCAATCGCGCCTGCTCCGAACGCCGCAAATTTCATGGCTTTTTTCGTTTTGGCGGAAATCATGATTCTTTCATTGGAAATTTGTTTAAGTTTTTGATCTTCATTATGTAAAAACCCGCTCAATTTTTCCGCCATTTTTTCCGCCCTTTCTTCTTGTTCTTTTTTCAAAATCTCATTCTCTTGTTCCAAAATTTCTTTTTCTTGTTTCTCAATATTCTCTCTTTCTTGTTTCAATTTTACTTTTTCATCTCGCAAAATATCCGACAATTCGTTTTCCGCTTTTTCAAAAGCTTTTTTGCGAATTCCATCCTGATCTTCATCTTCCAGCGAATCCGCGAATTCTTTTATCAATTTCGGTTTTTTCAATTCTTCATAAAGCAATTCCGTATCACCTGAATACTTATTATATAAATCCATGAAAAAACGATTTGATTCCTCCAATAATTGCTCCTTCAATTCCAAAGCTCTGTCCTGTTCATCCTCGGAAAAAGCTTGCATCATTGTTTTAATTTTTTCAACTTCCTCTTTCAATATATGATCAGTAATTTCTTCCTTTTTCTTTTTTATCAACTTCTTTTTTTCTTTTTCGGACATGGGCTTGATTTCAGGCTTTTTTTCAATTGATTTTTCTTTCTTTTCTTCTTGCTCATCCGGCATCTCTTTCATCCTCGCCAATTTTTCCTCCAAAAATTGTTCTTTAACTTTCAACAAGTTCACATATACGCTATTATCAGCCAATGTTTCTCCGTTTACTATTTTTTCAGCTCTTATATAAGCAATCAGTTCATCAACTTTTTCCCCTTTGGCCAACTTTTGCTTTGTGATCTTTTCCGGTTTATAGTTCAATTCTTTAGGACGAGTTTTTTGCAAAATCAGTTCCATGGCTGAATATGTTGCCACGCCCATACCCACGCCACGCATGGCCATTTTTAACGGCGCGACAAAAGCACCGGCGCCAAAAAATGAAGCTGTTGTTAAAACCGCACCAATCGCCAATCTGGTTTTAGGATGTTTTTTCCATAAATCAAAAGCTTTTTTAGAAAAAGAGTTTTTGATTTTTTCTCGGGCTTCTTTAACTTGCTCGGCGTAATAAGCTTCTTGTTCGTTTAAAAAATCAACGGCTTTTTCAAACTTAACTTTGGCTAATTCTCTTTCATAATTTGCTAAAGCCAAATTAGCATTTTCTTGCAATTTATCAATACTCTCGCCCGAAAAGTTAAAAAGCTTTTTGCTTTTTTGCATCAATTGCACTTGCGCGATTGCGGCTTGTTTGCGTAGATCAGCCAGTTCGTCTTTCTTCACCGAATCCTCTTTTTCTTTATTTTCAACCGTTGGCTCCAGCTGTATTTTCTCTTTTTTTTCTTTTTCAACTTCCTTCTTGCTTCCTTTTTTAGCTTCATTATTCTTTCCATCGTCATCACTTTCAATCTTTTCCAAATCAACATCGTCAAAGGCCAAATCAAAATCATCGTCCAAATCATCCTCTTCTTCAAAATCTTCACCCGGATCACTATCCTTCTCCCCACTATCTTGCCCCTCAATATCAGCCGCTTTCATTATTCTGGTTTTTCCGGCTATTTCTTCATTATAATCATCTTGAATATCTTTATTCTTTTTTTTAATTTCTTCAACTTCTTCTTCATATTGAGAAATTTTTTCCAAGTGGCTTTGTCTTTCTTGGGCTTTTTGATTCTCCATGTTTTGAATCAATCTTTTTAAAACATCGGTCATCAATCCTTGATTAAAATCACCCATTTCCAAACTGATTTTCAATTCCTTCAATTCTCCTTGCAAACGAGCATCTCGGCTGAAAAAATTGATATTATCATTCACGGATTTTTTAAACTGCTCCAAAGCTCCATCTTCAGCCAATTTCAACATCAACCTTAATCTGGCTTCTTTTTGTAAATCTTCTTTTTGTTCAATTCTTTCCATGACTTCCCGTAAAACATTTTTAAATTCATTCAACAATTTTTCAGCCTCATTTTTCAATTCCACGGCTTCCGTTTTTGAACCTAATTTTTCCAATTCCAAAATTGTTTCTTCCAATTCTTGTTTAGTTGCTTCAGCCTTTTTTTCCAATTCTTGTTTAAAAACATCCAACTGCTTTAGAACTTCAAATTGATTTTGTCCCACGGAGGAATTCTCCATGAATTCTTTTTGATTTTGAGGATCTTCACTCATATTTTTATGATATTGCGTTAGACATTTCTTGTTTTAAAGCGTTTATTTCATTTTTTACCATTAAATCAAATTCCGGAATATTATTTACCATATATGCCAAAACTTTTTCCGGATCATCATCTCCGATTTGTTTCAAGGCTTTGGCATGTTCTTCTTTTTCTAATTCCGGAGCCAATTTTAAAGCGATTCTTTGTTGTAAAACATTACTCATTTGTTCAATTATTTGATCTTTTTTTTCAGCAGGCAAAGCGTCCAATCCCAACTCGCTGATTATTGTTTTTCTCATTAAATCTTGTGACATATTTTTTTTATTATAATTTACTTATTTTTTTTCTAACTTCATCCAAGGCTTGATCTTGTTCTTTTTGTTTGTTTTTTTGTAATAAAGCGGAAGCTTTTTTGTCCAATTCGGCCATTTTTTGAACGAATCGGTCATAGGCTTCTTGCATTTCTTCTTGCATATCTTTTAATTCCATAATTTGATAATTATTTATGGATATATTATAGCATATTTAAGCGAAAATATAAATTGATTAACTCTGCCAAAAATGAATTCAATGATTGATTTTTTATGGAAAATAGGCTAAAATAACAACGAAAAGAATTATTATTATAAATTACGACAATTATCCACATATGAACATACATGTTAGAAGAATAATCGCTTTCGTCTTTATCGGATTTTTCTTGATCGCCGCCCCGCTTTTAATTTTTTATACCGCTGGTTATCGTTATAACTTTAAAAAGGCCGAAATTGAAAGAACCGGAGCTTTGGTTTTGGACAGTGACCCGGCAAACGCTGAAGTCTGGATCAAGGGGAAAAAAAGCAAATATCAAACTGAAGCTCGTATAAATAATCTGAAACCCGGTGAATATGATATTGAGTTACGCAAAAACGGTTATTTCCCTTGGCGAAAAAAATTTAATATCCGCGGACAAGAAACAGCTTTCGCGGAAAACATTTACTTGTTTCCCGACCAACCCGCCACGAAAATTCTAAGCTCCAAAATAAAAGACTTTTCCTTTTCTCCGCAAGGCGGGTATGCCGTTTACATTCATGCTGATTTCAATCAAGACTATCTCTATCTGTTCAATTTGCAAAATGCCGATTCTGCTTTGATTTTCAATGACAATAAAAAAATCACTGATTTGAAAATTGACTGGTCCGCTGATGATCGTCATTTGCTCCTGCGAATCAACGACCAAACCGTAATCATAACCACAAATAAACCAACGGAAAAAATCATTCTCACCGAACAAGCCGAAAAATACGCTTTCCAAAATTATCGCTGGTCAGCCGATGACACTGAAATGCTTTACGCGATCAATAATTCGGGAATTTTCTCTTTTGATTTACGCAATAATAAAATTGAAAATATTTTTGAATTACCAAGCTCCGCTGTAATTAATGATTTTATCATCCAAGGAAACGAACTCTTTATTCTGGAGAAAGCCGGTTCAAGCACTCTTTTGGCAAAATATCTTTTGGAAAAAAAACCGGGTGACAATGAATTTTTTCGCACCTTGGAATTAACGGACAGCAAATATGAATTTGATAATTTTTACGGCAGAAAATTGGGAGTCGTAAATATGGATTTCAATACATACTATTTGATAAACCAAAATTTGGACAGTATTGATTATCGCAAAAACAATGTTGAAAATGTTAATTATTTGTTTACTGACCATCTTCTCTTGGTGCAAACTTCTCAAGAAATCTCTTATTTGGATTTAAACGCTTCACAGTTAAGTGATAAAACCATAACCAGATTTTCCGGCGGAGTTAATGATGCGCATTGGCACAAATCAGGCAATTATGTTTTTTTCTCTCAAAACGGAATTATTAAAATCATAGAATTGGACGACCGCTTCGGACATTTTTCTTTGGACTTGCCTTTTACTGATATTCAAAATTTTTATGCTGGAAATTCCGCTTTACATTTTTTCAATGACACGGGATTATGGCTTTATGAATATTAATTTTTTTTAAAAAAACGCCCCGTGAAAAACGGGGCGTCTTTTTTTCTTCTTTTCTTATTTTTTTTCAGTTAAAGCCCAATATACTTTTGTTACAAAAGCATTGGAAAATACTGTTAAATATCCCGATACCGCGAATAAAGCGACCAACAAGACCAATCCCGCCAATACCGCCACTATAACCGCCGCGATTTCACCGATGGTAAAAGCCGCCAAGAATGCCAATATCACGAAAGGCAAAGCCAAAATTATTACGGCCAAAACAAGTGCTAAAACGAAAACAATGTTCAATCCGAATTGTACAAGTAAAGCAAGTAAACAATTTTTAAAATTATTCATGAGCAAATCAATTCCCGATTTGATGGAGCGCCAAGCACTTTGCTTCTCGTAAACCACGAAACACATTGAATACTGAGAGAATAAAGATAAAAATAATACAGACAAAACAAACAATATACCTCCGATTACGACCAAATACATGAAAGATTCCGGAACCACGAAGTATATTCCCAGAAACAAACCGACTAAAAATAAAATCGGGATGGATACCAAAATTGACAACCAAAGCAAGGAGCCTAATTTACTAAAACCGAATTTAACCAATTGCCAAAATTTATATTCCTTTTCTTGCTTAATCAATAGCAAACTTTGTAAAATACCGGCTCGTGCCACCAAGCTCAACAAAGTTAAAACAATAATCAACAGAAAAATTAAAATTATCAAAATCAACCAGCCGGAATTTAAAACTTGACTGATTGACTGTCGTAGTGCTTCCGTGCTAACTTCACCTGTACCATTTTCTCCCTGTAGCCAGCTTATATCAAAACCACCCGCGGCGCTTCCGGAACCGAAAATTCCCAAAATCCATAAAATTTTGTTTTGCCAAGCGAGTTTAAACGATTGGCTGATAAATTTACCAAAAGAAAGTGTTTTCATAAACTTTTATTCATTTTTATTTTTCATTTGTTTTTCGTAAACCAATTTATTGGCGCGATACAAAGACGAGAAAGTACCCGCGTCGCTCCACCAACCGTTAACAATTTCCGAAGTCATGGTTCCCTGTTCCACAAAAAAATTATTTACATCGGTGATTTCCAATTCTCCGCGTCCCGAAGGTTGTAAGTTTTTTATCACCGCCCAGACTTGCGGATCAAACATGTACAAACCTGTAACCGCGTAATTACTTTTCGGCTCAGCCGGTTTTTCTTCAATTCCCACGACTTTTTCGCCTTCCAATTCGGCTACTCCGAACCTGTGCGGATCTTCAACTTGTTTTAAAAATATTTTAGCTCCTCGCGGTTGAGCTTCAAAATCTTTCACCGCTTGCGAGATATTGTCTTCAAAAATATTATCGCCCAAAAGCACCACGACTTTTTCTTGGCCTGACCATCTTTCACACAAACCCAAGGCTTGAGCGATCCCACCGGGTTGTTCTTGAACTTCGTAAGAAATTTGCGCGCCAAATTCTTTGCCCGACCCCAGAAGCTCCACGAAATGACCGGCAAATCCTTTGCCTGAAACAATCACGATTTCATTTACTCCCGCTCCCGTCAAAGTCTCCAAAGGATAATAAATCATGGGTTTGTCGTAAATCGGTAACAAATGTTTATTGGTTACTTTGGTCAATGGGCTTAACCTTGATCCCGTCCCTCCGGCTAAAATTATTCCCTTCATAAGCGTTAAATTATGATTGATCGTTTATTTATTTAAGTGTATCAAATTTCAGCAATTTTATAAACATTAAATGTTAAACCGTCTTATTGCAGATATTCAGTCAAAGCTTCTTGCCAAGTTCTGTTTGGCGGTAATTTGATATTATGCAATTCGGAAAAAGCCGGCCGTCGAGCGACTCTGGGGAATTTATCCGCGCCAACCGGGATTATTTCAATATCAATTTTTTTAATTTTGAATATCTCTTTGGCAAACTCATACCAAGTGCAAGCGCCACGATTTACGCCATGGTAAATGCCCGGCGCATAATCGCCTTGAATCAAAATCTTGGTTTGCGTGGCCAAATCTTCGGCGTAAGTGGGATTACCATATTCTTCATCCACCACTTGCAAAGAATCCCTATTTTCCGCCAGCCCGATCATTAAATCAACAAAGCTTCTCTTAACTCCTTGACCTTGTCCCGATTTTCCGAACAAACGCGAAGTCCTCACTATATAAGTATTTTCGCAATATCGCAAAGCCGATTCTCCGGCCAATTTACTCTGTCCGTACTTTGAAATCGGATCCGGCTCCGAATCTTCACGATAACCGTTTTTGTCATCACCGTGAAAAACATAATCCGTCCCATAATGCACAAATTTAGCATCAATGTTCGCGCAAGCTTTGGCAAGATTGATCGGTCCTTGTCCGTTTACCGCGGAAGCCAAAGCAAAATTATTTTCACAACCATCCACATCATTATAGGCGGCCGAATTAATAACCAAATCTGGTCTCAACTCATCAAGTAACTTCAAAACAGCTTCGGCGTCGGTGATATCCAAATCTTTTTTATCTTTTAACCAAAGTTGTCCGACCTCGGCAAACTTTTCAGCCAAATACTGTCCCAGCATGCCGTGAGCACCAATAATTAAAATTTTCATAAATCATTTTCATTTTACTGCAAAACCCGACTTTTGACAAACAAAAAAGGCTTTATTGCCAAGCCTTTTTGTATATTTAAGAATTGTACCATTTTTCATAATAATCCTTGTATTCACCGGATTTCACTCTGCGCCACCAATCCTCATTATTTCTATACCAATCTATTGTTTGGCGGATGCCTAGTTCAAAATCAATGCGCGGTTCCCAGCCCAATTCCGCTTTTATTTTATGAAAACGAATGGCGTAACGACGGTCATGTCCCGGACGATCCTTTACATATTCCAGCATTTCTTCGCCCACGCCCATAGCTTGTAAAATGGTCAAAGTCAATTCAAAATTGGATTTTTCCGCGTTACCGCCGACCACATAAGTTTCACCTATTTTTCCACGATGGATTATCGCGTCCACCGCGCGACTATGATCATCAACATGAATCCAATCACGAATATTGCGACCATCGCCATAAAGCGGAACCTTGCGATCTTCCATGATATTAGTTACGAATAATGGAATTATTTTTTCCGGGAATTGATAAGGTCCGTAATTATTGGAGCAATTGGAAATGGTAATCGGCAAACCGTAAGTACGATGATAAGCTCTGACTAAATGATCGGAAGCCGCCTTACTGGCGGAATACGGACTGCTGGGATTATACGGACTTTCCTCTGTAAACGCTTTGTCTTTTTCTTCCAAAGGCAAATCCCCGTAAACTTCATCCGTGGAAACATGATGAAATTTTTTATTCAATTTTCTGGCCGCTTCTAGTAAAACATATGTTCCCGTAACATTGGTGCGCACGAAATTACCAGGATCCAAAACCGAGCGATCAACATGAGATTCCGCGGCAAAATGCACCACCAAATCAACCTCTTTCATCACATGCTCCACTAATTCGGAATTTAAAATATCGCCTTTGACAAAAGCGTAATGCGGATGATCTTCCAACTCTCTTAAATTCTCCAAATTACCCGCGTAAGTCAATTTATCATAATTAATGATCTGATATTGCGGATAATTCCGTAGCATGTAATGGATAAAATTACTGCCAATAAAACCGGCCCCTCCTGTAACCATTATTTTCATATATTTTAAAGTTAAGTAATTTGTGAAAGGGGTTTAATCTTATCTTCAATATTTCTTGTTACAATTCACATGTTCTTCAATCTTACAATGTGCCGAGTAAATTTGCAAAATTGTCAAATCAAACAAAAAATGCCAAAACAAAAATCACCGCCACACGGTGATTTTTGTAATATTCAAAAGATTAAAGCCCGATTTTTGTTTTTCCGCCTTTATTCAAATCTCTAACAGCCTTGCCTCTAGCTTGTGTTCCTTTAAAAGTTCTTTTTTGACCGGTTTGGAAATCAGCTTTTTCTTCATCAGTCATTTCTTGCACATCCATATCTTCCACGCCTTCTTCTTTCAAGGCTTCAATTTCTTCACGCAATTTTTTAATCAAAGCACCTTTACTAGAGAAAAATCCCAAATTGAATTCCCCTTTTAAGTCTTTCGTTTCTTGTTTGTCCAATTTTCCGCCACCTTCCAAAATGGCTAAAGCATCGCTGTAACGCCCCAATTCTTCTTGTTTTACGCTTTCCGAAGAATGTTGATCCATCTCCACGCTTTCTTGTTTCATGGCGTGAGACACTCCCGCTTGATTAATTTTTTCACCGGCTTGGAAAAAAGCATTTTCCGCTTCTTCCGTCATTTTGTCCAATACATCGGGACTAACCATTTCCCCTGAATTCATCTTTTCCTCCATGGTTTTCACTTGCTCCATCAATCCTTCGGGAACTTGGCCTTCCGGCATTTGTTCCAATTTGGTCTTTAAGTCACTGACCATTTTTGTGGCGGCATCTTTTTTGTCTATGCTTGCCGAAGCATCCGCCTTTTCCTTTTTTTGCTCCGGTTGTTGCATTTTCTCCTTCGTCATATAAATTTTTCGTTTAGTATCTAAATTAAATATTATTTTTGATTTTTTCTGCGACCGGTCTTAATTCCTCCGGCAAAGTTTCCGTCCCTTTCATGAGTTCATGTCCGTCACCTTCCCTGCGTGGCACGATATGAAAATGTAAATGCTTGATTACTTGTCCGGCTTCTGAACCGTTATTGGTGGAAATGTTACATGCCGAATAATTCAAACTTATCATGATCGCTTGCGCTATTTTCTGCATAAGCGGAACAATTCCTTGCAATTCCTCCGCGGAAGCGGAAACAAAATCTTCATAATGATTTTTCGGCACCAACAAAACATGTCCCGGATTAACCGGCTTCAAATCCATAAACGCCAAAAATTTTTCATCTTCATAAACTTTCTCAACGGGAATCTCCCCATTGACGATTTTGCAGAATAAACAATCTTGCATATTAAATCCCTTTATTAGCCAAACTGATCACCGCGAAAAACAAACTGATATACAGCAAAATTTCTGCCAAATAAACCAAGTTAATTGTATTAAACATAAAGCCTAAAATCAAGCAAATTACCCCCAAACACTGTAAATTCATCTTAATCTTTCCCCAAACATTGGCTTTGATTTTAAAATCTTTAACCTTGATTTTCATCATAGCACTGCCAAAAACAAACATTACTTCAAAAGCCAAAAGCAAAATTGTCAATACAATATTCACCTTTAAAAGTAAAGTCGCGACTACACAACCAATCAATAATTTATCGGCCACGGGATCCCAAATTTTGCCCCAATCGGTAATCTGATTACGAACTCTGGCCATGGTTCCATCCAACATATCGGTCAAAGCCAGTAAAACGAACAAAGCCAAGCTACTCCAATATAATCCGTCCAACAGCAAAAAAATCAAAAGCGGTGATAAAAGTAAACGAAAAAAAGTTAAATGATTGGGTTTTATTGATTTCGGAAAAACCAGCAATGCGTGCCTTAAAATTTTATCGTACGGTGATAGTGAAGGTTTGAACTTAATGAATTCAAACATATATTTTTGTTTATCTGTTCTTAGTACTCCAATCAAAACCGATTTTCGGATCATCAAAATCAATCCTTTGTTCGTCCGGATCAGCCGAATCATACGCTTCGGAAGTATGATAAAATAAACCGACTTTGTCGTTACCCAAGACGCGATAACCGTGCGCCACTCCGGGAGGGATGGAAATCAAAACGGGATTATTTTCTCCGGCGCAAATTACTTGTGTTTCACCTTTGGTCTCCGAATCTTCACGCAAATCATGCAAGACCACTTGTGCCATGCCTTTTACTACAAACCAAACATCCCATTGTTTTTTATGCCAATGAAAAGCTTTGATTACACCGGGATATGTTTCCGTGTAACTGGTTTGTTTGACTTCGTGAAAAGTTTCTTCCCCTGATTTAATTATTTCCGCGAAAAAACCGCGATCATCGGCAAATTTTTTTATTTGTTTGATGGCAACATCTTTAATCATATTATTTTATACTAATATTAATTCCTTTGGTAAAATCGTTTTCCCAAGCGAAAAATTCATCCATAAAATTACCCGAACGATCAAATACTTTAATATGCGGTCCTCCACCCGGTCCGGCCACAGTAAAAATATCATTCACTCCATCACCATTCCAATCACCACTCGCCACTTCAATTCCAATAGTAAACCTACCGTTATAAGCCATAAAACTGACCAATCTATCTCCTTGAGCGTTAAACGCTTGCACATGCGGTCCACCGCCTCTGCTGGCACCGGTTACAATATCTTCGTAACCATCGCCATCCAAATCGGCCAAATCAATATTTACTCCTCCTTTAAAATTGGGAGCGTACGCCAAAAAGCTTTTCAATAATTCTCCGTTTTCATTATATATTTTAATAATCGGCATCATCCCCTCATGTGGCGCGACAACAATTTCCGGCTTGGCGTCACCCATGACATTACCGACGGCAACATTCAGTCCGGCTGTATAATCATTGCGAAATACACTGAATTCTTTTTTCAATTTGCCGGATAAATCAAAGATTCTAACCACCGGCGCGTAATCTCCCGCCGGGGCGACAATCAAATCCAATTCACCATCAAGATCAGTATCTCCACCGGATACTTCCACGCCACCGCGAAAATTATCGTCAAAAGCCAAGAAGCTACTTTCAATAATTCCGGCTGAATTCAACAGTCTGACAAAAGGCATGGTTCCACCGGTCGCCCCTGACAACATGGCCGTGCCGTTATAATCAACAATATCAATATTCAAACCTTGAAAACCGCCACCTTTAAAAATATGGTCTTCTTGCAAATTTTTATGACCGGTATTGTAAACTCTGGCCAAAGCCGCGGCTCCCGTTTTCGGGCTGGCGTATAATAACGCCCCACCGGTAATCGGCAATTTCGGCTTTACATGTTGAGAAATCGGCGTGGGTTCGGCTTTTGGAACGCTTTTTTCCCGCGTTGGCTCATCATCTCTACTCGGTGTGGTCACCGGAGTTCTCCTCGGAGGTTGCACCACCGGCGTGGAACTTTGGGGTTCTCTTTCGGGTTCCGGTTCGGGTTCGGGTTCGGGTTCGGGTTCCGACTGCGTCGGGGCTTGCGAAGATGTTGGTAAATCACCCGTCACATTGCGAGCGGCTTTCACCGATTCATAAATATTTAAAAGTCCGTCTCCCGTTTTTCCGGCATATTCAGTTCCGGGAACGCGCATACTGTCGCTATTATCTTTGATTAGATTAATAATTTGCTCGGGGCTTAATTGTTTATTGACGGATTTCATAAGTGCAGCCGCTCCGGATACCAAACCCGTGGAAAATGAACTGCCCATCCAACCACTATCCAAATAATCACGATATCCCGGTTGCGAACTGTCTTGAAAAAGCAAAGAGGTTAATTCGGAACCGGGCGCCGCGATATCCGCGCAACCTTCTCCATAATTGGAAAAAGAAGCCAGCATATCACTGCGATCCGTGGCCACCACGCCCATAACTCTATTGATATTTGAATTCAAATCAAAACAGATCGGATACATTTTTTCACGCGCCAAATCAACACCTTTGCCATCATTATCTCCATTACCGGCGGCCGCCACGACCAATACTCCGTTGTCATAAGCATTTCTGATACTTTGATATAATGAAGTGGAACTGTTATTACCCACGAAACTGAGATTGATAATATCAGCTCCGTTATTAACCGCGTAATTGATTGCTTTGGCTACCGTAGTGGCGCTTCCTTGTCCTTGCGTGCCGATCGCCACCAATGGCATTACTTTAACATTACCGGCCACGCCTTTAATACCAAAACCGTTATCATGTACCGCGCCGATCATGCCGGCGATAAAAGTTCCGTGACTGACCGAAGTTTTATTGGAATTACTGTTAATGGTCGGTTCGGGCAAAGCGCGATTCTTCACGAAATCCCAGCCATGCTTATCATCACGGTAACCATTGGCGTCATCGTCTTTGCCGTTATTGTCAATTTCATCATAATTATTCCAAATATTATCGCGTAAATCCGGATGATTTAAATCCACTCCCGTGTCCACCACCGCGACCAAGATGTCATCGGAACCGCGAGTAATGTTCCACGCTTGTTGCGCGGAAATATTGTTTAAATACCATTGCTGAGAATAATACGGGTCGGAAGCCCAAGCCGAATTAACGCCCAGAAAAAAAATAAATATAAAAACTACTGCTTTTATTTTTGTGTTTAACATAATATGCTTTTTTTTATTTTACTTAACATAATTATACCGCAAATTAAGCCTCTTTGCACATAATTTAGTTAATTAAATGATATTTTAGCTATTTTTAGCCAATTACTTGACAAATTAACGCTTTTATGCAAATATATATAATCATTGTTTTTTAACAATAACTTTAGCCAAGGAGAAAATCATGGATAATGTGTTGAATTTTCAAACCTTTTCCTCGCCGGACAAGGAAGATGCGGATTATGCTTTCAAAAATTTGGAAGAATACTTGGAAGCATTGGAAGAAATGGAAATTTTCTCGGCGGAAACCATTAAAAAAGTTAGGTTGGTTTTGCCAAAGTTGAGAAACTTAAACCCACATTATATTAAAGTGGTACGATCTGAAATCGTACAACCGGAAAATGATCTGCCAAGCTTGGCCAAAGAAGAAAAAGAGCTTTGGCTAAGAAATATTCGATCCTTTGTAAACAGTCGATCATTAGTAGCTAATTTCAATCTACGAGAGATTGATTACGAATTTAAAAATAAAGTGTCAAAAGATGCTTTAACGAGCGGAGAAGTGCTTTTTATCGGACCGCAAAAAGCGGTTTATGAAAAATCGGACGAGCAGGCACAAAATCTCTTTTGGATCATCATGAGGATGTTCCGAATTCAAGAAGATGAGACATACCGACAAGCCGTTGAAAGCTTGAGTCTGGATACCCCGACCTTTGATCAAGGTCCGACGCCACTCAATTCCCACGGAAAAATGAAGAGGCGCAAGCGCCATAATCCTTTGGCGAGATTGGAAGCCATCATGGATGAAAACGAGAGAGCGCTGGAAGCACCGTATTCAATCCAAGAGATTGATTACGATGCTCTTACCGATTACGAGGAAAAGCTTGGAGGCTTTTCCCTTACCTCGCTTTGGGAAAAGTTCAAAGCGTTGTTCCGTTCATTTTAATTTCAAAGCCCTGTCAAATTGACAGGGCTTTTATAATTATTCAATTACTCTATTTTTGTATTCTTCAACTATTTTATCTTTAAACTCGGTCAACTTCATAGCGCCTTGATCTCCTTTGGCTCTTTTTCTAACCGCCACGGTTTTTTCGGCAACCTCTTTTTCTCCCACCACTAAAATATAAGGCACTTTACTTTTTTCCGCGTTGCGAATTCTTTTATTCAAAGATTCGCTTTCATCATCCAGTTCCGCGCGAATACCCGCTTGTTTCAAAGTTTGATAAACTTCCGTGGCATAAACGGAAAATTTATCGGAAACCGGTAAAACACAAACCTGCACCGGCGACAACCAGACCGGAAAAGCTCCGGCGTATTTTTCAATTAAGAACGCCATCACTCTTTCAAAGCAACCGATCGCCGCGCGATGAATAATCATGGGCATTTTTTCCGAACCGTCTTGATCAATATAAGTCATTTCAAATTTTTCTGGCATGGAAAAATCAATCTGCACAGTGAAGGCGGTATCTTCTTTTCCATTAACATTACGCATCTGGACATCCAACTTCGGTCCGTAAAAAGCCGCTTCATCATCCGCTTCAACATAATTTAATTTCATTTTATCCAAAATCTTTTTCATGGATTTCTGCGTGGCTTCCCAAGCTCGCGGATTATCAACATATTTTTCCTTATTATTCGGATCCCATTTTGAATAACGATACCAGAAATCATCAATACCCAAAGTTTTCATACTGAATTGGATCAAATCAACGACTTTTTCAAATTCTTCTTCCACTTGTTCGGGCGTGCAAATAATATGCGCGTCGTTTAAAGTAAAGCTCATCACGCGAATTAAACCCGTTAATTCTCCGGATTGTTCCTTGCGATACAATTTCGCCAATTCAGCATAACGCAAAGGCAATTCTTTGTAACTCCGCGGTCGCGAATTGTAAATCATGAATTGATGCGGACAAGTCATCGGACGCAAAACATAATCCTCACCGTCCACATTGATGGGCGGATACATGCTTTCTTGATAATGCTCCCAATGCCCGGATTTACGATACAAATCAACTTTGGCCAAATCCGGAGTATATGTCCGCAAATAATCGCGTTTGGTTTCTTCTTCAATGATGAACCGTTCCATTTCTTGACGAATAATGGAACCTTTTGGCGTAAGCAAAGGCAAGCCTTTGCCCACCAAGTCGGAAAAAACAAATAGATCCAATTCTTTGCCGAGTTTGCGATGATCTCTTTTTTCCGCTTCTTCCATCATACGGATATAATCAGCCAATTCTTCCTTGGTGGCGAAAGCCAAACCGTAAACCCTTTGCAACATTTTGTTTTTTTCATCACCTCGCCAATAAGCTCCCGCTAATTTTTGCAATTTAAAAGCGCCGACTTCTCCGGTTGACTCCACATGAGGTCCGCGACACATGTCTTCAAACACTGGATTGCCTTTTCTATCCAAATTTTGATAAAACCCGATTTCTTTTTCTCCTTCTTTTTCCAAATCGACGATCATCTCCAACTTGTAAGGATTGTTTTTGACTTTTTCTTTGGCTTCTTCAATCGGCAAAGAAAAACCAACGAACTTTTGATTGGCTTTAACTATGTTTTTCATCTCTTTTTCCAATTTTTTCAAATCTTCGGGAGAAAAAGAATCTTCACCCAAATCAAAATCATAATAAAAACCGTTTTCAATATTCGGACCGATCGCCAACTTGGCCTTGGGATACATTTTTAAAACCGCTTGCGCCAATATATGCGCCAACGAATGTCTCATTTTTGATAATTGTTCTTGATTCATATTTTTTGTAATTATTTAAACTTTTTTAATCCGGAACTCGGAACATATTTCTTGATCCGTATTCCTTGAGTAATATTAAACTTTTCGTGCGGGCTATTTCTCAAGCAGAAATGTTACCGGTCCGTCATTTTCAATATCAACTTGCATTTTCGCACCAAATTTTCCGGTTTCCGTCTTGATACCCGCTTGTCTTATTTTTTCAATAAAATCATCATAAAGTTTTTTGGCGAGAAACGGTGCCGCGGCTGAAAAAAAATCCGGTCGCCTGCCTTTTTCACATGTTCCACAAAGAGTAAACTGCGACACCACCAGAACTTCCCCTTCAATATCCAACAATGATTGATCAAATTTATTGGCTTCATTTTCAAAAATACGCAAATTAAGGATTTTGTTTACTAAGTAGTCAACCTGTTCCGGCTGATCATCTCTTCCCACGCCCAAGAAAATCAACACTCCACGACCAATCCTGCCGATCACTTCATTTTCAACGCTGACTGAAGCGCTTTTAACTCTTTGTAGCAATGCTTTCATAAGAATAAAAAAAGACTAAGAAATCTTAGCCTTGGGATCCTGAACGACCTAATAAGTCGCCGGACGGTTCCACCCAAGTTCTCTGGTTGAACAAACACCAAAGCACTTCATTGATTCATCTGTTTCCAAGTTTAGCTTTGTCAAAAAAGATCCCGCTCGGGATAATCGGTTGGTGACCGATTCAATCACTTGATAAATTAATTATATATAATAGCACAGAATATTGTCAATGATAAAACGGGGTATAACCCCGTTTTATCATTATTCTTCAGGCGCGTTTTCCACGATTATGATAACATGATCTTCCATTTTCGGAACTTTTTTCACCCAGAACGGTGACAATTCCACTTCCACTGATTCCACTTCTTGATAATTGGCCAAGTAAAGTTCAACCCCTTTGGGCGATAAACCCATGATTTTTTCTTTGCGAAAAATATCATTACCCGGACTGACCACGGTGGCACCTTCCACATGAACTCTAATGGTGGCTTTTTCTTCATTTTTATCGTAATTCTGAACTTTGTATGAGAACTCTTCCATGTTTAATTTCAATAATTCTCTGCCTTGCGGTAAAACCTTTTGTAGCCTTTCACCCGCCAAAGCAATCACTTCATCTTGTTTGATAGCCATCAAGACCACTTTTAATTCCGTACTGATTTCAAAACTATCAGCTTCGTCGCCGGACTCGGCGGACAACTCTTCATCCAAAATCGTTTTGGAAACAACCACGACAGTGTATTGTTTATCATTTAACTTATCGGTAAATTCACGGATCGCTTCATCATATAATTCTTCGGTTAAAGCATCTTTGGTTAAAGCGATATCCGAAGCTTTTACCACTTTCACGCTGGGCCCCTCACTTTTTAAAGTATTTTTATTTTCCGCGTAAACCATCTTTTGCAAATCTTGAGACAACCCGGGAATAGTAAACTTGGTCGGAGCCAATTCGGTAAAAGACGCCGGATCATCCGGATAAACTTCCGCTTCCAAAGTTCCTCCCGCCGGCACGGAAACTCTTTCACTCAAGCGAACCAAAACTCCATCCGGAGACAATAGTCTAGTTTTTTGCACCAAGGTTTGCTCCTGTTCCAATTCATTGGTTAAAACAACCTTTCCCACCGAATCGCCTTCCAGCTCCAAAATTTTACTTCCACTGGATTCTCCTTGTTTGCTACCGGAAACCACGATTTCATAAAGTACTCCGTTCAGACTACCCTCCAAGACTTCATTGCCGTCGGTTACCACTTGAGCCACAAAATCGGTTTCAGCGGTACTGATACGAGAAGTGATTTTCACCACCGCTTGACTGGCGCTGAAATAAAGCACCACAGCCAAAATTATCAAGACCAAAACCACCAAACCCAAAATCATTTTTTTATACCCCTCCGTTAACATGGGATGTGTTGTTAATTTCATAAAATATTTTTAATTATTTATAACATGGTGCAATAATCACGGAAAACTATTCATGACACCCATTCCATGACAGCTTCCTTCTGTTTAAAGTATAGCCGAAACTTGCGTCATAATCAATTTTTCACTATCGCATCTTCACCCAATAATTCCGTCATTTTTACCTTATTTAAGCTATTTTCACTGACCATAAAATTAGTTTTTATCAACTTTTCACCGACCTTCAAGAACACTTGGCGATCACCCGCGGCAGCGGTAAACAATTCTTTGACTTGCTTAGCGAATTCCTTGGACGCTCCCGACGGATATTTGATAATCAAACGATTTCGCTCTGTTTCAGCGCCTTCAATTTCCTCCTCCTCGGATTCCATTTTTAACGGCGCCACGAAAGTGCTTTTGCAATGATTGATCAAAGTCTGCAAATTACCGGCATCAACGCGCCAAACTTTATTGGCTAAAATTTTTCTTTCATCATCTTTCATGGAAACGGCACCTTCAACCAATAAAATATCGCCTTCCGCCAAATCAACGGTAATCGCCTGATACAGCTTCGGAAAAATCAATACTTCCAAATTCCCATGACCATCATCCAAACCCAAAAACATCATGGGGTCGCCCTTGCGGGTAACTATTTTTTTCAATGTGGTAATCACCCCCGCGGAGCGGATCAATTTGTCTCCACCGTAATATTTATTAACCGCGCTGATCGGACTGATCAAGTCTTTAAATAATTGTTCGTACTTATTAAACGGATGCTCGGAAACATACAAGCCGAGAAATTCTTTTTCCCAGCTTAGAATTTCGCTTTTGTCTTCCGACGGATGATCTTTTTCCAAAATCAATTTTACCGCGTATGACTCACCTCCGTTTTGCGAACTGAATAAATCCTTTTGCATTGAATTTTTATTGATTTCACTTTCTTTTATAAACAAAAGCAATTTATCCATATTGTGCCACAATTCATCCCGAGCACCGAAAGCGTCCAATGAACCGCTTTTTATCAATCCTTCCAAAACTTTTTTATTTAAAAATTGTCCGCCCAAACGGGTTAAAAAATCTTCCAAATTTTGATACAAACCGTTTTCCTTGCGCTCATGAACAATCGCTTTAGCGACCGCGTCTCCCACATTGCGGACCGCTGTCAATCCGAAACGAATGTGTGGCTCCGTTGTTTGCAAGGTTTCCGCCACCACGGAAAATGAAGAAAAGCTTTCATTAACATTCGGCGCCAAAACACGAATTCCCATCCGATTACATTCATCTATCTCAATAGCCACGCGATCCAAATTATTTTGATCGGCAGTCATAAGCGAAGCCATGAATTCAGCCGGATAATTGGCTTTCAAGTAAGCGGTTTGATAAGCGATAAATGCGTAACAAGCGGCGTGCGACCGATTGAAACCGTATCCGGCGAAAGGTTCAATAAATGAAAAAATTTCTTCAGCTTTGTTTTTGGGAATATCATTGGTCACGCACCCTTCAATAAATTTTTTCTTTTGTTCGGCTAAAAGTTTAACTTTCTTTTTACCCACCGCTTTGCGCAAAACATCGGCTTCTCCAAGCGAAAAACCGGCCAAATCTCTGGCCATTTGCATAATCTGTTCTTGATAAATCGCGATTCCATAAGTTTTTTTCAAAGATTTTTCCAAAAGCGGATGAAGATAGCTGACTTCTTGACGGCCGAACTTACGAGCAATATAATCGGGAATCAATTCCATCGGACCGGGACGATACAAAGAAACCATGGCGATCAAATCTTCAATATTGCCGGGCTGAAGTTGACGCAAATATTTTTTCATTCCACTGGATTCAAATTGAAACACACCCGTGGTTTTACCTTCACGAAACAAAGCATAAGCCGCGTCATTGTCCAAAGTTATATCATCAATAATTATCTTTTTCCCGTGAATCGCTTCTATTATTTCGCAAGCGCGATCCATAATGGTCAAATTTTTCAAACCGAGAAAATCCATTTTCAAAAGTCCCAAATCTTCCACCGGATGCAGAGAATACTGTGTCACAATGGCATCTTCTTGATCACGAGCATGTTGCACGGGACAATATTCTTCCAAAGGTTTCTGCGTAATCACCACTCCGCAAGCATGAGTGGAAGAATGTCGCGAAACGCCTTCAATTTTTTTGGCGTAATCAATCAAGCGTTTGGCGTCCTTGTCGGAATTGTACAGTTCTTTCAACTCGCTTACTTGTGTTACGGCTTGTTCCAATTTCATGTTCATGGGAATAAGTTTGGAAACTTTGTCGCAAAAAGTATAAGGCATTTCCAAAACCCGTCCCACATCTTTCACGGAAGCACGCGCCGCCATAGTTCCGAAAGTGATAATTTGCGCCACATGATCAGAACCGTATTTTTCCTCCACATACTTTAAAACCAAATCGCGTTTATCATCCGCGAAATCCGTATCAATATCGGGCATGGAGATTCTGGCCGGATTTAAAAATCTTTCAAACAGTAAATCATAATGAATCGGATCCAAATTGGTGATATTGGTCAGATAAGCCACGATACTGCCGGCCGCCGAACCGCGTCCCGGTCCGACCACCACGCTGTTTTCTTTTGCCCAATTGATAAAATCCTGAACAATTAAAAAGTATGAAGAAAATCCCGTTTTTTTGATAATGCCAAGCTCGTATTCAAGCCTTTCAATAACGGTTTTTTGTTCCTCATTCAATTCGGAGCTTGCGGGGTCAAAATCATAACGCCGTTTAATACTGTCATAACACATTTTGCGCAACCAAGAATAATCATCATGACCTTCAGGCAATTCATAATGCGGTAATTGGATTTCTCCGAGCGGAATTTCCAAATCGCATTTTTCCGCGATCTTATTGGTGTTTTCCAGAACCTCCGGATTGGCGCGAAAAAAATCACTCATTTGCTCCGGCGTCATGAGAGAAAAATCTTCGCCCAAATAAGACATACGATTTTTATCACTAACCGTATGCTTGGTTTGCAGGCAAATTAATATATCATGAGCGTCAGCGTCTTCGGAATTAAGATAATGCGTGTCCGTGGTAGCGATAATATCAATCTTCATTTCTTTGCCGAGTTGAAACAACTTATCATTAACAATTTTCTGATTTGGCAAGTTGGGATGATGCTGGACTTCCAAGTAAAAATCTTCACCGAAAATGGAGCGGTATTTTTCAATCACCTTTTTCACTTCTTCATCCGACGAGTTTTTTAAAATCGCGCGCGCCACTTCTCCTTGCAAACAAGCTGAAGAACAAATCAGACCTTCACTGTGTTCCCTTAGTAAATCATGATCAATCCGAGGCTTGTAATAAAAACCGTCCAAATGCGCCTTGGTGATCAACTTGATCAAATTTTTATATCCTTGATAATTCTTCGCCAACAAAATCAAATGATAACGCTCCTCTTCGGATGCGTTTTTTTTCTTGTGCTCATCAACCACATAAGCTTCTACTCCGATAATCGGCTTTATACCCTCAGCTTTGCATTTTTGATAAAACTCAATCACTCCATACATGGTTCCATGATCGGTTATGGCGATGGCGTCCATACCGCAATCTTTGGCTTTGGCGATATAATCATCCAGCTTGGTCAAACCATCCAAAAGACTGTAATGGGTATGAACATGCAACGGAGTATATTTCATAAGCAAATTGATGAATTGCAATTCATTGATTACTGAATTATTTTAGCACACATAAAGCGAAGGAAAAACATTGACAAATCAGCTTTTACATTGCTGAAAATAAAAAACCTCCGCCAATGGCGGAGGAGTCAAAAAGTTATTGATATTGAACGGACAAACTGTCGCGTTGCGAGCCGAATACACGCGGATGGTTGCGCAGAAATGAAGCATCCAGTGGTACCGCGTAGCTCGCTTCTTCCAAAAGTGTTAGCGCCCAAAGTCGTTTAAGCGGAGTGAGCAAATCCGGTTTTCCGTTGGCTTTGAAAAAAATCTTATACAAGTTTTCTTCAAACCGTTTGACTTGATAATCAACTTCTTTGCTCACGGAAATATGCAAGTAAGCGCTGAGCAAATTGACCCAAGGCTGACCGATCAGCATAGACGCTTCATGCCAATCTCGCATTTCTGGTCGCCGATACATGGCGTCGCAGATCTTCATGCCCTCGCCGATTTGCAATTCGGGAAAAATTTCCGTCACCGCGTCAAGCCTCAATTCTTGAAAACCGAACGGCGGTTGAGCGTCCAATCCAAGCATTCTGGAACTTTTCATGCCCGCCAAAATATTTTTCATCTCGCCGGTTGTAACATTCATGAAGCGCAGAAAAGTCCGCTCATCCCGTGCCACGAACCAGACAGTGGTTTTCGCTTTGAAACGAGCATTGATCGCCAACTTGATGTCATGCGCGTGATCAATGAAGATGATGGGTAACCTTTTCTTGAACCCCTTGATCTCTTTTTGCAAATTGATGAAACAAGTTTGCAAAGCGTCGGCGAATTCACGCCCTTCCATCATCACCTCCATGTCATTAAAAACGGAAAATTGCGTGGCCAGAACTTCTCTGAGAAGAGTCGGTTTGCCCATGTGAACTCCTTTGTTTTAAAAAATGATCTTAGCCGAAAACACTTGGTAAAGAACGCGTTATTATAAGCAAATAATTCAATTTTGTCAATCCGCCAAATACAACTTGAATTTCTCATCATGCACCATTTTCTGCTCATGCTTAACGGAATCAAGTTTTCCGTTTTGCCAAAAATTCAGATCCAAACTCAAATCCATTTCCGGCAGTCCGGACTGCTTCTGCACGAACAAATCATATTCACCCGTTTGTCTGATTTTTTCACTCAAATCCGCCGGCAATTTATATGTCCAGACCACTTCCGTGCTTTGATTTAAAAATACTTGGAAAAACAATCCAAACGCGGTTTTGCCGAATTCATCATATTTATCAACTTCATCAACCGGTATCTTCATGCGTCCAACTCTCATGTCAATAAGTTCACTTCCCTGAGGCGCGTACAATCGCGAATAACTTCCATAATGAGTGGTGCGCCAATCGGTTTCCGAAGCATGATTCACATACTCGGCTTTGGCTTCCACTCGGATCTCACCGTTTTCATTTTCCAATAAATAATAATGCAATGAACGATCAATGAATTGATCTGTTTTCTTGGCCGCCATATTGGAATCAACCAGCATAACGAAGTCGCCTTCAACTTGTTTAACTTCTCCTCCCCAACCGTTTTCAATTATCACGGTTTGGAATTTCGGTTCATTGCTATACAAAAGCAAATGTTTTTCCTTGACCAAATCACCGCCCAAATCAATCAAATCCAACCATTTATTCAAAGGTAAAGAATATAATCTGTTAATTATTTGGTCACCCAGTTCGGCAATGATTTCCTTTCTATCATCATCACTCAATCCCTGTTCCACGAAACCTTGTTCCACTTCATATTCCAACTGTTCCCATAAATTATCCGGCGTAAAATAAGTATCGCGCACTTGAAAATCACCGATAACTCGCAAAAGCCTTTCCACCGCGTCCGGCGTAATCGCGATCACTCCGTCCAAATTCTGCTCACCTCCTTCTTCATAATAAAACCATTGCATTTTTTCGGCGGATCTGGGGAAATCCGGCCACCAATTGGAATCGCGCAAAAACCACTGCTCCTGTCTTAAAAAAGTTTGTATCGGTTCGGGCGGTTCCACATCCAAAAACGCTCTGGCCGGTCGATCGTAAACATAAACATTTTCCGTATCAAATTCCACCAATTCCGCGTTTTCCACCGTTAAATGTCCGACTGTACCCAAAAACCCTCCCGTCGCCCGCAATTCACGATTATTCTGCAAAGCCAACAAATAAGTTCTTTGCTCCGGGTAGCCCGTTAAAATCGGAACCAATCTGGAAAAAGACAAAAATCCGCTGAAACCTCTGTTTAATTCCGGTATTTTCTCTTGCAGAGGGCTCACCACGGAATCAAAAATAAACAGCGGATGCCGAGAATTAATATCCGCCAGCTTATCTGAAATTACTGTGAATTCTTGATCAACCGCTTCAAAATCATTGACCGAAGCATAGATTACTTTCAATATTTCCGCTTTTTCCGTGACGCTCACTTCACTGAAACTGGTTTGTCCTTGATTTAAAATAACGAAAATTTCTTCACCTATATCCGACATATCTTTCAATGAACCGGACAAACCGAGACCTATTTCAAAAATATCTCGCGCCACAATGCGTTGATCTTCAGCATAATCAATATTGAATATTTTGGCTTCACCCATGATATCAGTATAGCGCACGGCTTTATCAAACGCTGTTTCAGCACGACTCAATTCTACACCCGCTTCAGCGAATCGTCGCTGTTCAATCATGTTTTGCGCGTTAAGCAAAGACCGTTGAGCTTCATTCGCTTGCGCGTAAACATTTTGGATGGAATTGTAATACGGCAAAAGTGAAATCAAGGAAAAAAATCCGAAAAAAACGATGAAAACAAAAATTAACAAAATAAAATAAGGCAATAACTTGAAAGGAGTCAAAATCAAAACACCCGCGCCCACTCTTTTCGGTGGTCGCGGTAATGGACAAAAATCACCTTCCAAAAAATTTTGTTTTTCTTGTTGCATGGCTTTATTATATCTTATCTCAAGCGTTTTGAAAACGCTTGAAACATTTGTTTTAAGCTCAACTTCAATTAATTAAAAAAGCCGTTCCGCAAGGCGGAACGGCTTGAGTTTATTTGCTCGCTTGGGCTTGAGCCTGACGATCATGCCAGATGATCTTCGCTATGGACTTTGTCAAAAAATCCCTCTTCTGAATTGACCAATAATCAATATCTTGGGAGTAGAAAGGTACTGTCCCAACTTCTACATAAACATTTTCACCCTGTCTGATATTTTTTTTGTTTATGGAGATGAACCATTGCTTATAATCTGTCCCAAAGAAAAGCCAATAGTAATCTGATGATCTTTTCGGCAGCAGCCGGGCCTCATAATTATTCCTCAAATGATTTTTAATATCCACAAAAAGTTTTTTATAATATCCCTTTCCGGGTTCAGAAAAATATAACTTGATTCCCTTGAGGTTTAGAGTTTTAGTATCTAAATCTTCAGCGTAACTTTTCATTCCAATGGCACGATAACAGCGAGACGCTACCAAAGGCGCATCTTTCTCCATCTCGGAAATATGCTTCCTACAAAAATTTTCCTGGGCTTTTTTCGCTTCCTCGAAAAACGGATAATCCGCCAAAATCGTAGCATATATCGTTATCGATTTTTCCCAATCTTTAGCCTCTTCAGCCTTTTGAATTTTCTTTTGCAAGAAACTCCAATTTGCTTTAATCACTTTCTTTTTTTCCGCTTTTTCGGCCTTGGCTCGCTTTTCCGCCTCCGCTTTTTCGGCCTTGGCTCGCTTTTCCGCCTCCACTTTTTCGGCCTTGGCTTTTTTGATTCGCGCTTCCGGATCAGCGCTGAGTTCGTCCAGACCCAAGGCCTTCGCGCAATCTGCGCGTTCGCTGATGGGCAGTTTACCCATTTTACGAGCGCAAAATTCCGAGAATTCCTTTTCTCCGACACCCCTCCAAGCCAAAAAGACTTTTCCAGTTCTCCGCTCAGCTCCAATTCCGCGACAGCCTGAGCCTCTTTGGACTCATAATCACCCGGATCAGGGATGATTTCCTTGCCGGCGCAACCGACAATGAATCCCCAAAAAACCGCTAGACTAACCATCAAAGCAAGCTTTTTCATCGCTTTTCTCCTTTGCGGGGTTCTCCCGCTTTGTATGGTTTGAAACGAACATAACAGTTAAACTTACACTATTTCAGGGATTTTGTCAATACTAGAAGGTTTAATGTAAAGGTTTAATTAAATTTAAAGAAAAAATCACCCTTTGTGCCTCCGAGTGATTTCAAGTTGAATAAGTTTTCAAATTCGCCATTTATACATGAATTTCAGCCAACTGCTTATATGTACTCGGGTCATCTTATTGCTGAAAAACTTCAAACTGCCTCCATCAGCCGATTGACGGCGATGCAAATGAATTACTTCCACTTCAGGCAAATAAACCGTTTTATAGCCGGCTTCTTGAATACGGCGACACAAATCCGTATCTTCAAAATACATGAAAAAATTATCATCAAATCCTCCCACTTTGGTCAATACTTCCTTGGACGACAATACGCAAGAACCTTGGATCCAATCCACACTCGCCGGGCGATCATGCGTCCAATCTTTCATTAAAAACCGGTCTATATCACGACGCGCGAAATTGAATTTTCCCAGAACCGTGCGTCTGAAAATCGGTGTTAAAAAATTGTGTTTGCGATAACAGGTATATTGCAAAGATTTGTCCGGATTCAACAACTTGGGCGACAATAAACCGATTTTTTTATCCTTTTCCATGAAATCCAATAATCGCGCCAAAGTGTTGGGAAAAATAAATATATCCGGATTTAAAATTAAAATGTAGTCACCGCGCGCCACTTCAATCCCCAGATTATTTCCGCCACCCATACCCAAATTTTTTTCGGATTTAATCAAACGAGCGGTCGGATATTTCTCCGCCAATAGTTTTTCAACTCCATCATGTGAAGCATTATCCACCACGATCACTTCATAATCCTCCCGCAATTCAGATTCGTAAATCGCCCTCAAACAATTCTTGACCAAGCCTCGCATTTTATAATTTAACACTACAATACTGAGCTTCATACTATTTAAATAATTTTTGCAATTGATGATAATCAACCGTCGCGGTTTTATTCATTACCGCTCTTTTGGCTGATAAACTTTTCCGGTGCTTAAAAAATTCCGACCAAGCTTTTATCGCGCCTTTTTCAAAAATCAAAATATACAAAAATTTCATTAATTCATAAAGAAATACTCGCCAAGAAAATTTTGCGTTTTTAAATAAAAAATATAAATGATTGCGATAAGATAAATACTTATTAAAAGCACTGCGATCTTTGCGCGCTTTAATCATTTGAGAAGTTAAACGATTCCCGATCGGCGTTCCAACCGTGCGATCATGATAAGCTACCGCTTCGCCAACACGCCAAGCGGAAAACCCCGCTCGTCGCAACCGAAAAGCCAAATCAACATCTTCTTTATAACTGAAAAAACTTTCATCAAAAAATTCGTTTTGATACATAACTTTTTCCAAAGCGGAACGACGATAAACCGGCACCGCTCCGGAAACACCGAAAACTTCTCGCGTATCATCGTATTGACCTTGATCAACTTCACCCGATCCCAAATCTTCAACTTTTAAATTTTTACGCGCAAGTAAACCCGCGGAATCAATCATGTCCGGCTGGGCATCATCTTTCATGCGCAATATTTTACCCGAGACCGCGCCGACTTGCGGATGCGAATCCATTAAACCAATTACTTTCCGCGCATAATCCGGCGCCAAAATCACATCCTGATTTAAACATAAAACATATTCCGACTTGGTCCAATGCATGGCTTGATTGTGCGCTTTGGCAAAACCCGCGTTGCTTTTATTGCGTACCACCTGCAAATGAGGATACCTTTCATTGATCAAACCCAAAGTGTTATCCGTGGATCCGTTATCAATTATTATTATGGAAAAATCTTGAAAAGTTTGATTAAAAACGGAAGCCAGACAGGCTTCAATGTATTTTTCTCCATTCCAAGTTACAAGATTTATTGATATTTTAGGCATAATATTTTTACAAACCGACTTAATCCGCGCTTCTTTCAATTATTATCATAGCATGATTTTAGCATAATGTCCGAGTTGCGCAATTGATAATCAGTGCGAATAAAAAACCGACCTTGAAACAAGTTCGGCTGAATAATTCTCAACATTTACTATTTTCGCGCTTTCGGCGTAACGAAAAATCCCAAATGATATTTCGGTCCGAGCATAAGACGAGTCTGCGCTTCCACCGCGGGTATGGCCCCGAAAATCACCAAAGTTATCGGCAATAAAGCCCATTGAAAAAACATGACCAAATATTTCCAGCGTGGCTCACTTTTCGGTCTTTTCGGCAAAATAAACATACTGACCACCGCTGAAAATCCAATACCGATCATGGCCGCTCCCATCAACCATTCCAAAACATAAGGGGCGTTCTGCACGATTACCGAAGTGGAGATCTCACTTTGCCCGGCCACATACAATGGTAACCGACCGAGAATAAAAATTAAAATCGGTACCGTGGCCCAAGAATACATGCCTTCCAATAAATTCCAAGTGTATTTCAATTTTTTACCGAACGAAATATCATTATATTCTTTTTTTAAAAAATTCCACATCATAAACGGGAAATGCTCCACGCCCCAAGCCCAACGGCGTTGTTGTTTATAAAGATTTTTAAAACTGACCCAATAATTATCATCCATCACCGTATCCATGGACACGGGAATATACATCGGTTCCGTGCGATAACCTCCGTGGTAACGGAAAAAACATTGTAGAAAAATACGAGAATCATCGGTTACAATATCCTTCTGCCAGAACCCAACATCAACCAAAGCTTGAAAACTCATGGAATGCGAGCTGAAAGTATAAAGTCGCTCCGGTCGCATCATATCCATCAAGAGCCAAAAAATAGTGCCGAACGCGGTAACTCGCATAACCGCCGGCGCGTCCCAAATATTATTATTGTAATTAACCGCCGGCTGATAAGAAACTTTGGTCGGCGTGGGATGAATCAAATACTTGTGCGTTAAAACTGAAAAATATTTCGGGTGCACGCAAGTATCACTGTCAAAATATGAAACAATCAAATTCCGGTAATCAAACCCGAGTCGGTCAATCAATTCTTTGGACCGCCACCCCATCCAATGCGCGTTGGCGCCTTTGCCTTTCATCTCACCTTCAAGATTCTCCGGATGCACGGTTATCAAAATTTTGTAAAACAGATCACCAAACTCTTTTTTAATTTGTTCCGCCTTGGGCGGG
This sequence comes from uncultured Gammaproteobacteria bacterium, assembly GCA_964486065.1. Classification (GTDB taxonomy): domain Bacteria; phylum Patescibacteriota; class Patescibacteriia; order UBA11705; family JABHMO01; genus CAZAKN01. The sequence continues at coordinate 37,046 of CAZAKN010000002.1, forward strand.
AAATCATCTCCGGCGCGCGCTTCACCTCCCAGAATCACAATCATTTTCTTGGTCGGATAATCACTGTTCACGAAACTACGAAAAGTGGTACGCAAAACTTCCAAAGGTTCGCCGTAAGTCGGCAAATAAATAACATGATGAATTTTCTCCCAACCTTGAATTTTTTTTATTTTGCCCAGCCAATCCACTTTGGCATTATTCTTGTATTTGAAATATGAAATACTGGCGTAAAAAATAAAATGAATCACGCGCAAAAGCCAATACAAATCAAACGCGATAATGAAGTAAATCACCCATAAAGGTTTGATGAAAGACAAAACTATGGACATGATAAAAGTCGTCCATATCAAAATGCCGGGCACCATTTCCAGCAATCTGAATTTCCATGATTTGGGTCTCATCGGAGTGAATCAATTATTCAATAAGTAATGCGAGCATAACACGAAAGCCACAATTATTCAAGTATATTCGCTAAAATTAAATAAAATAAGCGCTTTGTAGCGCTTATAATCCAATCAATCATGAATCATCTTTAAATCAACATATTATACAAAGTCCAAACAAATCCCACGGTAAATAAAATAATCAGCATTAAACCCGCAATTTTCAATTGCGGTAATTCAAAAACCGGTTTTTTATCTCCCTTTCTGCGCGCAACCCAAAAAGTCAAAACAATGATTATTCCGGTCAATCCGAAAGTTAAGCTACCGGCTATGCCCATTACCGTGATAAAATCCCGCGCGCCGAGCAAAAAAATCACAAGAGGTAAACTGATCACCGCCAACCATGAATTGAATTTGCTCATTTTATAATCAAAATGAAAAACTTCCATAAGCACCACACTGAAACTCAAAAAACTGGTGGCCATGCCGAGCAAGGCGAAAACATTACCCCAGAAAGCGACTTGCCCGTTTATCACTTGGCTTAAATTTATGGTGGCCACTTCACTGGTCAATCGCCCGGTCGCGCCGAGAACCGCCAGAGTGAAAACCGTGTAAATCAAAATGGGCAACCAGCTGGCAAAACTCACCGCGCTTTTAACATGCTTTTCTTTTCCTTTTAATATTTCTCTACCCACCACCACGGATGACGCGCCACCATAAGCGAATAAAATCACCCCGTAAGGAATAAATAATTTACCGGCATCCTGATATAAGTAATTATTAAAATCAACCACTCCGAAACTTACCGCGGAAATCGCCGCGATTATTATGATAAAAAACAAAACCAACCAAAATTCAACCACTTTTACCAAATTCAAGCCAACATACAAAATAATCGCCGCCACGACCCAAAAAGCCAAACTGTAATAAAAAGCCGAACCTCCCAATAAAACCGACAAAACTTCTCCTTCCCCGATAATGTAAGCGATCAAAGCTCCGTAAGTGCTGAACATAAGCGCGAACATTTGCACTCGCCCCGCCCATGAACCCAAATATTTTTTCGCGTAACCGACCAATTGATGACTGCCTTTCGTCCGTAAAATAAATTCCCCCACCATCAAATTGGTCAACCAAGTGGCCGCCCCCAAACCGAGTAACAAAATAATCGCCCAGACTGCTCCGGTTTTAGACGCGGCATAAGGAATACCCAAAATGCCGGCTCCGATAATCGTGCCGGCCATGGTAGCCACCGCTTGCCAATAAGCTTTATTGAATTTTTTCTTCATTTTAAATATTTACCAACTCCACAATGCTGGTTCTTTTTTTATTTTTGGCGGATACTCCCGCAATAATGATTATCTCATCATTTTTCTTCACCAATTTATTCTTTTTCAAATAATCAATTCCCTTTTTAATCAACTTTTCCAAATTATCGGCCATGCCGAGTTTAAAAGCACGCACTCCCCAAGTTAATGCCAATTGTCTTACCACCATATCTTCGGTACAACTAACCACGATGGGCAATTCCGGACGATAGCGACTAATGACCCTGGCGGTATATCCCGAAATAGTGGCTCCGAGAATCAATCCGGCATTGGTTTTTTCGGACAGCAACTTGGTCGCGGCCCCCGCAGCCTGCAAAGAACTGTCATATTTTTTTATTTGAGTTTGTAAAACCAAGTCATCATAAACCGATTCTTCAGCTTGCTCAATAATATTATTCATCATCTTCACGCTTTGCAAAGGATATTTACCATTGGCGGTTTCGCCCGACAACATTACCGCGTCGGCATGATCAATCACCGCGTTGGCTACATCACTCACCTCCGCTCGGGTAGGTCGCGGATTTTGAATCATGGAATCAAGCATTTGCGTGGCTACGATAACCGGCTTGGCCTCATGTAAACATTTTTCAATAATTTGTTTTTGCTTAATCGGTACTTGTTCCGCGGGCAATTCAATTCCCAAATCACCGCGAGCCACCATAACCGCGTCCGTGGCTTTCAATATTTCATCAAAATTTTCCAATGCTTCGTTTCTTTCAATTTTCACGATAACTTTCGGCATTGTTTTCCTTTTCAATTCTCGCACGTGTTTGGTTATCAATCTTTTCAATGATTTAACTTCACGGGCGTTCCGCACGAAAGACAGCGCCACGAAATCAACTTGATTTTTCATGCCGAAAGCCAAATCTTTTTTGTCTTTTTCCGACAAAGCGGGCAAAGACACCTCCGTGTCCGGCAAATTTATCCCTTTATGCGATGAAATCATGCCTCCACTCACTACTTTGCAATGCAAATCTTGTTTAATAACTTTTTCCACCAGTAATTCAATTAAACCGTCCGCAATCAATATTCTTTGACCGGCCTTAACATCTTTATGCATGTTTTTATATGTAACCGGTATTTTATTTTTCAATCCATCGGCGGTGGTCAAAACGACTTTTTCCCCCTTGCTCAATTTAATCCCTTCTTCAGGCAAATCTCCCAACCTGATCCGCGGTCCCTGCAAATCCAGAATTATTCCGACCGGAATTTTCAATTCTTTACTGACCGAACGCACATTTTGAATCACTTTTTTATGATAAGCATGAACATTATGAGACAAATTAAGACGCGCCACATTCATGCCATTTTTTATCATTTTTTTTATCATGCTCTTTTGATCCGAAGCCGGTCCCAAAGTGCAGACTATTTTGGTTCTTTTCATAATATATATTTTTATTTAAATTTTTATTTTTTTAGCGTATTCCGATAAAATCGGGATTTCCCAATATTTCCCTTTCAAACAATTAACAATCCCCAAAATTGAATAGACAATAATAAACGCCACAGCCGCCAACCAAACAATTTGTCCGAGTAACGGAATAATATTTACAAAAGATAAAATTATTCCGGTAATAAAAAGTACCAATCCCTGTTTGGCGTGAAACTGAGCGAAATGGCTGTCCTTTTTTAAAAACAAAGGGATCAAACATAAAATACCCAAATATGAAATTGACGCCATTACGCGATTACTTTTTATGTCTTTGGGATCATAATAATTTTCATTTGTTTTTCCCATATTTTTTCTTATTTATAATTCAACATCTTCAATATGTTTGAAACGGGGTGTTAACTTGAACATTTCCACGATCATTAAATCAAGGCGCAACGCCAAATTTTCCAAATCAGGATTTTCTTGAATATACAAATCCATGAGTTCGGCGATGGTCTCTAATTTTTCCTCGGTAACATTATCCTCCCCGTAACCACCATAAACCGAAGTGCGACTTTTAACTTCCACGAAAATCAATTGTTCTTCATAAAGAAAAATAAGATCTATTTCCCCTATTTTTCCGAAACGCCAATTTTTATCCAGAATTTTCCAACCTTTTTTCATTAAATATTCCGCGGCCAATTCTTCTCCCGTCGCGCCAATCTTTTTTTTGCTCGCGACATACATATCAAGCGGGGAAAATCGCGTTCAACACGGTCGGTATCAAGATCTCATCCACGCCGGTCAAAACCATCAGTCCGACTAAAATAATAACCACGCCCAATGCTTTAAAAAAAGACAAACTGCCTCCCATAAATATTTTTTCAGCTATGGAAACACGGCCGACCAATTCTCTGGCCACCATGGGATAACGAATCAAACCAAAACCAACCACTAAACAAATCGCACAAATTAATATATTCATCATCATATAAGCGCATTATAGCACATTTTTATTGTTAATAATAATGAAAAATGATAGAATTAAATCAGTTATTGCGGATTATTAGCGAACCACTACCATTGACAATGTGAATAATGTGTGATATAATATAAAAATATAAATAAATTCAATTTTTATGCCTAGAATGGATAATGCCCCATACAAAACTCGTGGAGACAATCGTAGCCTTAATGATGTCATGCCCAAAGCTGATCGCACCGCGAGAAAAAACAAACCCGTAGAATTATCCTCCATGGATAATGATGAAATGGAATTAACTAAAGGCTTTGAACAGATCAACCCCGAAGTTGATCGCAGAGAAAAGCAAATTAAAGCGGAAGAAAAAATGCTAAGCACCATAAGCGCCAAGGCAAAAAAGATTTTCAATCAATCTTTACCTCAATCAATGGAAAAATTAGATTTAGATGAAGTAAGTGATGAAAATTTATCTTTGGATCAAAGAAAAGGATTACTGGATGAACAAAAAGAATTTTTTACGGATTACGGCATTCAACAATTGAGCGTAAGCCAACGCGAACAATTATTTACGAAGTTGACCGAAGATGAAAAATCTTATTTTATGAAATTGCAACAAGAAGGCATGGAAAGAGAACTGGCAAATTAATAACCATCTTAAAATAAAAAAATGCCCTGTCTTGAGACAGGGCGTTTTTTATTTGAGTTTGTATTGCGATTTGATCTTATCCATAATCATTTTATCAAGGAAAAGATCCAATACCTGCACGAAATATACCTTCAGCTCGGGTCTGAAATCACTGATTTCAAGCCAAGCATTATTGATATCGCAATTCTTGCAGTTCTTTATCAAAGAGTGTTTACGACTCAAATCCAAATGAATCATTATTCTTCGGTTCGCATAGTTTTCAACGCAATTTCGGTAAATATCTTTTTTTACTTCCAAGGAAAGATGTTCTTCCCCTCCATGTTGACTGTATTCTTCTTCTTCCATAAACATAATTTCTTCATACCAACGACTACGAACGCGAACAATCGTTTCCGTTTCCACTTGGCCGAAAGATTTTTCCAAAGCATCCACCGTGCACAATAAAATCAACCAATACTCAGCATTCGGTTGATTAACCTTTTGCATTAGCTCTAAATATTCCCAAAGAGACTCATAAGGGAATTTTCTATTGGAAGGATCCACTCCGTTTCTAATTGTCGTCTTCACCGACTCTTTATACTCTCCATCATGGCTTTTACCCATCATAATTCACTCCTTTCATCGCAATTTTGAATGAACTTTACCGATTTTTTACTTTTACATATTTCATTTTATTTGTCAAGTGTTTTAACTAAATTTAAACAAAAAATCGGCTAAAATAGCCGACTATCCTTAATTTCCGAAATATATCCAAATAACGCTAACCACAACTGCCAAATCGCCAAATCAAAGATTTGGGGAAAGCTGGTGCCGAGGAGAGGATTTGAACCTCCACGGGACGAATCCCACAGCCCCCTCAAGGCTGCGTGTCTACCAATTCCACCACCTCGGCACAATTCCGCCCAAAGGCGGAATGTAATTATTCCACACTGATCGCATTGGCCGGACAAGAATCTTTGGCTTGATTCATCAAATCTTCTTGACTTGAAAAATCACCCTCTTTAACTAGCGCCTTACCACTGTCGTTCATTTCAAACATATCCGGAGCAATGGCCGCGCAAGTTCCACAGCCCACGCATTTTTCTTGGTCAACTTTGGGTTGCATAGCATTATAGTTAATAATTATTTCACTTTTCTATTAACGATTACCGGAAATCTATCTTTTTCCAGACTCACTTCCAAAGGAGTTTTTAAAATTTTATGACCGTCCAAAATCGCTTTGATATATTCAAATCCTTTGATGGTAAAATTTTGAGCGGTCATTTTTTCATCAACCACCAATTTCTTTTTTTTAAAAAACCAAATCTTTTTAAATTTTTCAGCTTTAATCATCAGCTCCAATTCACCGGATTGTTTTTTCTCTCCGTTTTTATCCGCGTCAAAATTAATTATTTTTAATTCCTTGGCCGTTTGTCCGGGAGTTATTTTGTAACCGGACAATTTTATTTTCAACCGTGGTAAATTTTCCTTTATCAACAAATCACGAAAAAAATACTTATTTCCGGCTCGCCCGATGTCAAATCTTCTAATATTGCGAGCCGCGATCACATCACAAGCTTTTTCCGCTTCGGGCAACCCCATCGCCTCCGCCAAAACATTGCCTTTTCCGATCGGCACATAACCGAGTACCACATTATACTTAAGCGTCGGCTCCACCATTTTTAAAAACGATTCATCATTTCCCACTATTACCACCGTACTCACTCCTTTTTTAACCTCGTCGCGCACTAATTCATCTTCATTTTTCAACATGGTCAAACGCTCCCTTTTCCCTGAAATATCCAAATCCAAAAGACGCGCTTTAATGCGGTCCAATTGTTTTTCATGTTTAGGTTCTCTTAAAAAAGTATCTATTAAATAATAATACATAGAAATTTTTCGGCTGCGCCGGGCTTTACATTTGATCAACTGATTTAATGTTCATCAAATTCAAACCTCGCTCCAATTTGGTCGCTGTTTTACCACACAAATACAATCTTGCTTTGCGATCTTCTTCAGGCGTGTCCAAAACTCGGACTTGATGATAAAAATTATTAAAACTTTTGGCCAAATTCAACAAGTATCCAGCCAAATAATGCGGTGAATTTTTCTCAGCCGCCAATTGTCTATATTTATCAAATTGAGCTAATTGCAATACCACTTCTCTGGCTTCTGTTTGATTCAACAAAGCGGTATTCACTTCATCCAAATCAATTTCCTCATAAGCCGATTGTTCAAAAATGGATTTAATCCTGGCGATAGTATAAAGCAAATACGGCCCCGTGTCACCATCAAAAGCCATGGCTTTTTCCGTATCAAAAACTATTTTGCTGGCATTATCATATTTTAACATCCAAAACTTGATAGCTGCCAAAGCCACAGCAATCGCATTTTCCGCGATTTTTTCTTTCGACCAATCAGCATGCCTAGCCAAGGTTTCCGCTTGCGCTTTCTTGACCACTTCATCAAATAAATCCTCAAAAGTTACCACATTTCCCTTACGCGAAGCCATAGCACCTTCCGGCAAAGTTACAAAATCATAAGCCACATGAATTTTTTCTTTTTTTTCATAACCCAATAAATCCAACAATTTGAAAACTTGCTTCAAATACAAAGATTGACGACTGTCAACCACATAAACGGATTTATTTATTTTAAATTTATCAAACTTTTTTTTGCCGAGTGGCAAATCTTTTGCTCCGTATAAAAGATTGCCGTCCGATTTAATCAAAACCAAAACATCAAGACTGAATTCCGACAAATCCGCAATTATCGCGCCTTGGCTTTCTTTAATCTGGGACACCTTGCCGCTTTTTAACAATTTGGTCAACATTTCCTTGCCTTCTTTTTCTTCTTCACTTTCCCAAAACCATTCATCAAATTGAATATCCAAAAGTTCGTAAATATCATTAAAAGAGCGCAAACTCCACTCTTTGGTTTTTCCCCACAACTTAATCATTTCCTTATCTTCGTTTTCCAGCGCGGTATGCACTTCTGAAACTTGTTTTTCCAATTCCGGGTTTTTCGCCAATTTTCTTACCGCTTCAGCGTATATTTCACCGAGATATTTTCCTTTCAATACGGGTTCTTCATCTTCCGCGTGAAATTTTTTTAAAGCCCATAGACATTTGGCCACATGCGAACCCGTATCGCCAATATAATTGGTCGCCGTAACTTTATGTCCCATGGAACGATTCAAATTAACAATGGCCGACCCGAGACAAGCGTTGCGCAAATGACCGACATGAAATTCTTTATGCGTATTGGGCTGAGAATATTCAATCATTATTTTTTGTTTTTTATCAGCCGATTGTTCTTTTTCCGCGAAAACTGCTTGATTCAAAAAATCAGTTTTAAAAAATATATTCACAAAACCTTTTTCCGCGCTGGCGCTTTTAACTTGCGGTAATTTTTCCAAAATCAGCGTCAAATCCTCGGCCAATTCATCCGGCTTTCTGCCCATCTTTCCAGCTGCGGAAAATACTTTCAATGTCAAATCCGCCAAATTACTATGCTCGGGAATATCAAAATCACTCGGCCCAAAAACCGATTTATACTTTTTCAAAGCTTTAAGAATAAGTTCAACTAAATTACGCATATCTTTATTTGATTTTGACGAAAAACCTTTTCCCTTTTTGCAAAACATCACCTTTTTTCACTGTCGCTGTTTCATCAATAACCTTACCGTTTATTTTAACCCCGTTTTGTTGCAAATTGCGTTTGGCTTCGGATTTTGACTTGACCATTTTCGCTTCAACCAAAGCGTCCACCACATTTTTCCCGGCCAAAGACATTTCCTCCATTTCATCAGGTGTCTCCTTTTTTTGAAATTTTTGTAAAAAATTTTCTCTTTGTTTTTTCGCTTCATCTTTGCCGTGATACATAGCCACGATGGTTTCCGCCAAATCCAATTTATGATCTCTCGGGTTTTCGCCATCATTCAAAGCTTTTTTTATATCTTCAACTTTGCGCTGAGGTTCAAAGGTGCATAATTCATAAGTCGGAACAATAAGTTCATCTACCATGGCCATGGTTTTACCGAATTTTTCTTCCGGCGAATCGGCCAAAGCGATCATATTGCCGGTGGTCTTACCCATTTTTGAACCTTGAGAGTCAACCAAAAGTCGCGTGGTAATCACGAATTTTTCTTTATTCTTCATCTGCTTCAACAAAGTTCGTCCGGCCAACATATTGAATGTTTGATCATTTCCGCCGACTTCGCCATCAACATCCATGGCTACGGTGTCATAGCCTTGCATGAGAGGATACAAAAATTCATGCAAATGCACCGGCTTACCTTCATTGATTCGCTTTTCAAACATATCTCGTTCCAACATCTGCTGAACCGTAAAATGTGAAGCCAACTCAATAACTTCATGAAAACTTAATTTACCAAGCCATTCATCATTGTATTTGACTTGCGCCGGATTAGCTCCTTCAAAATTTAAAATCACGCTGGCTTGATCAAGATAATTTTTACAATTTTGTAAAACTTGTTCACGCGTCAACTGTTTGCGCACCGCCATTTTATCCGTGGGATCACCGATCATAGCCGTAAAACTGCCAATCAGTAAAATAACTTGATGACCCAAATTTTGAAATTGACGCAATTTAATCATGGAACTGACATGCCCCAAATGCAAAGTCGGACCGGTCGGATCAATCCCCAAATATATTTTTAACTTATCGCCCGACTCCAATCGTTCTTTTAAAAATTCCGGCTTAGGATAAATATTTTCCACTCCTCGGGTTAGAAGTTCATTGATTTTAATTTGATCAGAGGAAATAGACATAAGTAATATTAATTGTTTATTGATTAACGATATCAGTCAATTGTTCTTGTAATTTTTTAAGTTTTTCTTCCGCTTCCGTGGCTTTTTTCTTTTCCGTTTCAACGATTTGCTTCGGTGCGTTCTTCACGAACTCCTTATTTTGCAATTTACGAGAAACGGTTTCAAAGTATTTGCGAATTTCAATGATCTCTTTTTCCAATCTTTGTTTTTCTTTGTCAAAATCAAGCAACCCGGAAAGTGGCAAATAAATATTGATTTTTCCAACCACGGCGGTAACCACTTGATCGGGCTTTCGTTCAACGCTTTGCAAAGATTCCGCTCCCACTAAAAATTTGATTATTTCTTGATTTTCTTTCAGCAAAGAGTCAGCTCCCTGCAACTGCACCATAATCTTCTTGGCCGGTTCCACTTTGTATTCCGAACGCAAATTTCTGATTTTCACGATTACTTCACGCAATTTTTCAAATTCTTTTTCCGCATCGCGATCAATCAATTTTTTATCGCTCGGTGGCCACTTTTCAATCATCAATTCCCCCTGAAAACCGGCTTCATTCCAAATAGCTTGAGTAACAAAAGGAGTAAAAGGATGCCACAATTGCAAAAGTTCTCGCAAAATATGTGCTAGAATATTTTTATCATTTTCTTCCACTTTGGTAATCTCCAAATACCAATCAGCCAAATCATCCCAAGTAAACGCTTTCATCAATTCTCCGGCTTGTGAAAAATTATAATTTTCCAATAATTTATCTACCTCGGCTTTCAACTCGTTAAAACGAGACATAATCCAACGCTCGGACAATGTTCGCGGTTTTATTTTTTGCGGTGTTTCCGGATTTTCAATCTTTTCCAAAACAAATCTGGAAATGTTCCATAATTTATTCACGAAATTGCGATAACCTTCAATTTTCTCATCATATAAACGGATATCATTGCCAGCCGTATTGCCGATTAACATGGACAATCTGACCGCGTCAAAACCGTATTTTTCTCCCGCTTCCAGCGGATCAATGGCGGTCTCCGGACGCGACTTACTCATCTTTTGACCATCGCGATCACGCACCAAGCCATGCAAAAAGACATTTTCAAAAGGAATTTCTTCCATGACAAATGAAGTCATGAGAATCATTCTGGCCACCCAGAAAAATAAAATATCATATCCGGTTTCCATCAAAGTATTGGGATGAAAACGATCTATATCAGAGGATTTGAATTCTTTACCATCCCAATCTTCCGGCAACAAAGTGCTGAAAGTCCACAAACCAGAACTGAACCAAGTATCCAAAGTATCAGGATCCTGAACAAACAAACCTGCTTTTTTATATTCTAAACAATATTCATCACATTTAGAAACATCCTTAGTACTTACAAAATTTAATACATCTTCTTTTTTGAAAACTTTTCTTTCTATCCATTTACATACTTGTTCGAAAGATGCATATTTAACAAAAAAATTATTATCTAAACCAATTTCATAACCAGAAATATAGTTTAAATTATTTTCAAATAATTCATTTATATCCACTTTTCCGTAATCAATTTTCAAAATTCCTTTTTTATTTTTTATTGATTCAATATCATACCAGACGGGTATGCGATGTCCGAACCAAATCTGACGCGAAATACACCAATCATGCAAATTTTCCATCCAATCCGAATATGCTTTTTTAAACCTGTCCGGAATAAACTTGATTTCATCCTTTCGCGCGATTTCCACGGCTCGCTCTTTTAAAGATTTATCGCCCAATCTTTTTATTTTTTTATTCACCGAAACAAACCATTGCTTGGACGGCAAAGGTTCAATCGCCGTACCGCAACGATAACAAATTGATAATTTATTATCCAATTCTTCTTCTTTTTCCAGAAGTCCTTGCTCACGCAATTTCTCAATAATCATTTTTCCCGCTTCAGTCGCCGGTTTACCGGAAAACTCATTGAAGCCTGCTCTGATATTTCCGCCTTCATCAATAACTTTTACGATATTTAAATCGTTTTCTTCCGCCATGGCCCAATCAACCATAGAATGCGCCGGCGTAACTCCGAGCGCGCCCGTGCCGAATTCCATATCCACCTGCCAATCACCGATAATTTTCAATTTCAAAGGCACTCCGCAAAAATCCGTTTCCAGCTCTTGACCGATATATTTTTTATAACGCTCATCTTTCGGATTAACCGCCACCGCCGTATCACCCAACTTTGTTTCCGGTCGCGTAGTTGCAATGGTAAATGGAAAATCCTTACTGTATTTAAAAGTGTAAAGCTTGGCTTTTTGTTCTTTGTATTCCACTTCATCATCGGCAAGCGTTGAATGACAACGCGGACACCAATTGACCACGCGATCACCGCGATAAATCAAACCTTCATCATACATTTGCTTGAAAACTTTTCGCACGGCTTTGCTTCTGGTTTCATCCAAAGTATAGGCCTCCCTGCTCCAATCCAAACTTGAACCCATTTTACGAACCTGATTTTTTATAATATTTTTTGACTCTTGAACATGTTCATCAACTTTTGCCAAAAACTTTTCTCTTCCCAAATCATGTCTGGTTTTATTCTCGTTTTTATACATTTTTTTTTCCACCACATTTTGCGTGGCAATGGCCGCGTGATCCGTCCCCGGAATCCAAACAGTGTCAAAACCTTTCATTCTTTTATAGCGCACGAACAAATCTTCAATCGCCAACATGGAAGCATGTCCCAAATGTAAAGTTCCGGTCACATTGGGTGGCGGTAAAACAATGGAAAAGCAACCGCGCTTTTCACGCTCGGCGCGATCCGGCATCTCATCCGGATTGAACAATTTTCCTTGTTCCCATTGTTGATAAATATTATCTTCAAATTCAGACGGATTATAAGCTTTGGACATTGGCATATTTTTTTTGTTTATTCAAGACTGAATTTTGAGCGGCAAAATCACACAATAACCGCTAATTTATAAATATTTTACCATGTAATTTGTGAAAAAACAATCTTGCGATCGCTTTAAATTGACCGCTCTGTCAACTTATGGCTCAATACTTGTTATTCACATTGACACGGCTTGATGATGGCCGTATGATGATATAATTACTGAAAAATATGAGTTTAAACGAATACCAACAATTTCACGAAGTTATCAGTCGCGCGCAACGCCCCTTGATTTTATTCGGTAAAAATCATCATGAGGATGTAATCACCGCCGGTTTTTCTCTGGCGGAAGTGATTGCGCGTCTGGGCAAAGAAGCTTCACTGGCTTCTCCCAATTTCAATTTGCCTAATAAGTTGGATTTTTTGCCTTGTAGCAGGCCGATACAAAAAGATCTTGATCGCTTGAGACAATTGGTGATCAGTTTAAATGTGGCGGAGAATAATGAAGATCCGCACATCCATCATTCCAAAGCAGAAAATAAATTCCATATTCATATCACGCCTCAAAGCGGAATCATTAAAAAGGAACACATGGAAATTTCCGACAATCATTTTCGGCATGATTTGATCATCACTTTGAACACGGCGGATTTGGAACAATTGGATATTTTTTTCAGGGAACACTCCGACTTTTTTTACAGCGTGCCGATTATTAACATAGATCATGAAGCCGACAATGAGCATTACGGACATCTAAACATTATCAATTTGACCGCGTCTTCAATCTCGGAAATGATTTACGAATTGATAAAACAAATCAATCATGAACATATTGATCAAGCCGTGGCCACTTGTCTACTAACCGGTATGATCGCGAAAACCAACAGTTTTAAAAACAATAAAGTTACGCCAAACAGTTTGAATATTGCCAGCGAACTAATGGCCGCCGGAGCCGACCGACAGAAAATAGTAGACAATCTTTACGGCGGCAAATCCGTCAACGCGCTCAAATTATGGGGTCGCGTCTTAATGAATCTTAACACTTTGCATAACCAAAAAATCGCTTGGGCGGAAATTGAAGAAAAAGATTTTTTGGAAACCGATAGCTTACCGGCTGATTTATCAGGAGTGATTGATGAATTGATCGTCAATATTCCGACCGTGGAAATCACCGCCTTGTTTTTTGAAAAAGCCGGACAAAAACAGGTATTGATCAAATCCGAAAAAAATCATGATTTGATTTCTCATTTTCGCGAATTATTCCCGCAAGGAAAAAGAAATCAAATTCGCTTTGAGCTTAACCAAGACAAGCAAAACATAATCAACAAATTGAATACTTTAATATAAAAAAACGCCCCATCTGATTTTTGAACTGGAAATATGATGATGGGGCGTTTTTTTATTTTAAGCAATGAATTTAGAAAAAATGAAACAGTTTGGCGATAAACAAAATATAAACCAACACGAACATAAGTGCTTCGGTTTTGCTCAGCCTCTTGTCCAATAATGTTAACCACATAAGGATAAACGAGCCAACCAAAAAAGGTATCATGGTCATATAAGCGGAAGCGCTTATCGTTAAAGGAGCAAACAATCCGACCACTCCGTAAACCACGAATACATTGAAAATATTGGAACCGAGAACATTACCCACCACCATGTCAAAATTACCGCGTCTGGCCGCCGCCACGCCAACCATCAATTCGGGCAACGAAGTACCGAAAGCCACGGCTGAAGCCGCGATCGCCGAAGAAGCAAACCCGACAATACCGGCTAAATTAACCACCGCCTCCACAACATAATTGGAAGCAAAAACCACGACCACCAAACTGATCCCGAGAAAAATCAGACTTTTCACGATACCGGCTTCTTTTTTTAAATCTTTAACATGAGGCTCTTTACTTTTTTCTTTTAATTCCAATTTCAATTCTTTTTCAAACTTATCTCTAATGTCCGCCCTTTCGGATTTCTGCATAGCATAGGCGTAAATAACATAAACCACATAACCGAGCAAAAATATTATCGCTTCTCCCGTACTGAAAACACCATCCAATAAACTCACGATCACCAAAAAAATGGAAGCTGCCAAAAAAGGTAAATCATTGGACACAATATCCCAAGTAAAAGTGGCTTTTTTCTTGCAAAGTAAAACCGAAATTCCCAAAACCAATAATATATTGGCAATGGAAGAGCCCATAACCGTGCCACTTAAAAACTCCAACTCTCCACGGCTCACGCCGATCATTGAAGTGACCAATTCGGGAATGGAAGTACCCACCGCCACGATCATTACGCCGATAATAAAATTGGGGAGCTTCAATATCCGTCCCAAGTTTTCGGCATAATCAGTAAAATAATCAGCTGATTTAACCAGAAAATACAGTGCCCCCGCTAAAATCGCGATCCAAAATAATAGCATAAAATATTGTTAATTTCATGTATTATAGCATTTCCGTTTTATTAAAACAAAACAACTCCCAAAAGGGAGTGGCTTTGTCAAGATATAATCATGGTGGGCAATACTGGATTTGAACCGGTGACCTCTGCAATGTGAATGTAGCGCTCTAATCAACTGAGCTAATTGCCCCAATGAATAAATTCTAACTCTTTTATATTGCTAAATCAAGATATTTAATAAGAATTTATCTCCTTGATTTATGATGCCCACCATGCTATTATGGGTTCAGTTTTCTCTGCTTTGGGGCCTGTAGCTCAGTTGGTTAGAGCATCACGCTTATAACGTGGAGGTCATGGGTTCAAGTCCCATCAGGCCCACCATAAAGTATAAATTGAAAATTATGCTGAAACACAAAAATTTATTATTTATCAGTTTGGGATTACTGGTATTGGTCTTAATCGGTGTCAGTATTATTGAACCTCTGGCTAATGCTTATCCATGGATGCAACCCGTTGTCCCATTGATTGTTTCCACGGGATTTTTCGTTTTTCTTGTCTCGGTTTCGCTGTTTGTTTATGTGATTATCCAAAATTTCAGTCATAAAAAATAAAAATTGGTTTTTTTCTATTTGAAAATAATTACCAGCATTCATTTTAATTAGATATGGACGCTTAGCTCAGTTGGTTAGAGCGCATCGTTGACGTCGATGAGGTCAGTGGTTCGACTCCACTAGCGTCCACCATAAAAACACGAAAACAATCATGTTTTTATGATTGAATAAAGTATATATATCACAAATTATTCATTCCAATTAAAAAAATCCGCTCAGCGGATTTTTTTTATTAAACAAAACAATTTAGTCAAAATCTTCAGCCAATTCCCACAACGCCTTAAAAAGCAAGACAAAAGTATTGGCGAAAAAACGATCCTTGATCAATAAAGTATCCGGTCCGCGAGAAATGCAGACATGCTCATTGAAAACCGAAATCTCCACCCTGAAATCAAATTTTGACGCTGGCAAATGCTTAAAAATCAACCTGCCATCAGCTGTAAATTCGTGAAAAATGCGATCCACTATTTTTTGATCGGAAATATATAATGCCTTCATGCGTTTGAAGTTTTTTAGAATTCCGGCAATATGTTTCTTGCTCGTGTATTTGCGAAAATGATTGTAACTGAAAAGATTGTAAACTTCTTCTCCGCGAATGGTCAATAAATGGTCACGCATTTTTTGCAACGCCACTTCATCTTTATCATGTTCAAAAAATTTTACTTCAGGTTTATCTTTTGCCAAATTATACAAAGACTCCAATTGTGGCAATAAATCATCAAGCATTTCTTTTTTCTTTTTCAACTCTTTTTCCTCTTTTTCATGTAATTCAATCAATCTCGTCGGACTTTCCGCCACATAATAAACTTTGCCCGTTTTTTCTTGCGTTCGGATCAAACCGCGAGAAATCAGATTTTTAATGTATCCGTAAACCGAAGTACGATTAAACCCGGTCTGTTCGGCCAAATCCTGAACCGAAGAAAACCCCAATTGCAAAGCCGCCAAATAAGTATCCGCTTCTTTGCCTTTTAACCCCAATTTATATAATTCTTGTTTTAACATATATTGATTATACCATATTTTTTATAATATTCACGAAATATTGATTTTTTATTCATATTCTTTCCACAGCTTATCTTTGTCTAATTAAATGTAACATAATATAATAAATATACGGTTGTGAAGATTTTGTGAATGATGTTTGGCATGTAATCGTCGTGGTTTTTGCGTTATTTACCTTGTTTTGAAAGAAAGGAGAAGATCATGAAAGGTTCTTCCAAAAGCGGATCCAACATTCTATTTTTCCCTATCAGTGTCGATGGAAAGTCTTTGCCGCCGATTGTGGTCGGAGAAAACGGTTGCCCATTAAGTGGCTTCTCGGCCGAGGAAGTTCCATTAGTCATCGTCTGTTTGATGATTAATGGCCGACCTCTGCCGATCGGAGTTTTCAAACTTAAGCGAAAGGCACGGCGATGACACATAATCGGAAAAAATCTGAGGGGAAATTGAATTAAGATTTCGCTGAAAAATCTTTTGAAATACCCGGTCGTTCGCGCAATACGCGCGAACGACCGGGACACGGTGAAAACACGCAAAAACCGAAGTCGCAAAAATGTGATTTTCCATTTTTGTCTCCTTTTTGAAGGTTTTGAAAAACACAGTTTACATTCCCTGTGGGGGGCTAACGAACATTAGTGGCCATTGCGTGCCACAGGTGTCTGTTGCCTTGCCTACATCAACCGCAGTCTTCACACCGTGCGAGCGCTCGGGGATCTTATCCCCGAGCGCTCTTCCTTTTTACGCAAAAAATTCCGCCATAAAGCGGAATTTTTATTCTAATTTTTTGTAAATCAAATTACGAAACCGATTAATCTTCCTTTAACGAAAATAACTTTTTTAATTTCTTGTCCGGCCAAATATTTTTTCGCTTTGTCACTTTGTTCGGCCAATTCTCGCACTTCACTTTCTTCGGCTTCGGGAGAAATCATGATTTTGTCTCGCACTTTACCATTGATTTGAACCACCATCTCCACTTGATCATCCACTACTAAATCAGCATTATAAACTGGCCAATCTTGCAGATGGATTGATTTATCTTCTTGAAATTCTTCATGCCACATTTCTTCAGTTAAATGTGGCGCGAACGGAGCAAACACTCGCAAAAACAGTTTAAACGCGCCATGACTACAACCGGCTTCATAAATTTTATTGACAAAAATCATGGACGCGGAAACAGCGGTATTAAAATGACGATTTTCAATGTCTTCGGTAATTTTCTTGATGGTTTTATGTAATTGCTTTAAAACCTCATCTTGAACTTGATCCTCGTTTACCCATTTATCAAATTGATATATGCGATCTAAAAATTTCTTCACGCCACGCAAACCATTGATATCCCAATTAACCGGCTGATTATAAGGTCCCATGAACATTTCATAAACTCGCAAAGCGTCAGCTCCGTATTCATTAACAATATCATCGGGATTGATCACATTACCTTTTGATTTACTCATCTTATTACCATCTTCCGCCAAAATCATGCCATGTGAAAACCTCCGCTTATACGGTTCGGAAACCGGTGATACTCCGATATCGTACAAAACCTTGTTCCAAAATCTTGAGTAAAGCAAATGTAAAGTGGTATGTTCCATGCCACCATTGTATAAATCCACGGGCATCCATTTTTTCATTTTTTCCCAATCCGCCAATTCCTCATCATTATGCGGATCAATATATCGCAAAAAATACCAAGAACTGCCCGCCCAATTGGGCATGGTGTCGGTTTCTCTTCTGGCCTTTCCGCCACAAATCGGACATTCGGTATTTACCCAATCTTCAATCGCGGCCAAAGGCGATTCTCCCGTATCGGTCGGTTCATAGCGTTCCACATGTGGCAATTCCAAAGGTAATTGATCTTCCGGCAAAGGCACCATTCCACACTTGTCGCAATAAACCACGGGAATCGGTTCACCCCAATAATGCTGTCTGGAAAAAATCCAATCACGCAAATGATAATTAACTTTTTTCTTGCCGTAATTATGCTTTTCCAACCATTTGGTAACCTTACTAACGCCCTCCGCAGGAGACAATCCATCAAAGCCTCCCGAATTTATCAACTGACCATCTTGCAAATCCGTATGCGCTTTTTTTTCAATATCACCACCACTGATGACTTGTTTTATTTCAATGCCATACTTTTTGGCAAAATCCCAATCGCGTTGATCATGCGCCGGCACCGCCATAATCGCTCCCGTACCGTAACCAGATAAGACATAGTCAGCTATCCAAATGGGGATTTTTTCTTGATTAACCGGATTGACCGCGTAAGCACCGATAAACACTCCGTTTTTTTCTTTTTGCAATTCCGTTCTTTCCAAATCGCTTTTCTTGATCGCCTGTTCTTGATATTTTAAAACTTCTTGTTTCCGCTCCGCGGTGGTTATCGCGTTGACCAATTCATGTTCCGGTGCCAAAACCATAAAAGTCGCGCCAAACAAAGTATCAGGTCTGGTGGTAAAAATTTTAACACTTTCTTCTCGTCCTTCAATCCCAAAATTCACTTCCGCTCCCTCACTGCGTCCGATCCAATTAATTTGCTGAGTTTTAATATGTTCCGGCCATTCCACGGTCGCCAAATCTTCTTCCAAACGATCCGCGTATTCAGTAATGGCCAACATCCATTGCTCCATGTTTTTTTTGTAAGTTTCCGCTCCGCATCGTTCACATTTCCCGTCAATAACTTCCTCATTAGCCAAACCGATTTTACAATCCGGACACCAATTGATGGGCATTTCTTTTTTATAAGCCAATCCCTTTTTTAAAAGTTGCAAAAATATCCATTGCGTCCATTTATAATATTGCGGATCAGTTGTATTGATCTCTCTGGACCAATCAAAACTCAAACCCAAAGCGCGCATTTGCTTTTTAAAAACCGCCACATTATCTTTGGTCACTTCCACGGGATGTTTGCCCGTTTTGATAGCAAAATTTTCCGTCGGCAACCCGAAAGCATCCCAACCCATGGGATACAAAACATTAAACCCTTTCATTCTTTTATAACGAGAGACAATATCCTGAGCCGCGTATCCTCGCACATGTCCCACATGCAATCCGGCGCCCGACGGATAAGGAAATTCCACCAAACAATAAAATTTTTCTTGATCAGAATCTTGTTTTATTCGGTATAAATCATCATCTTGCCAATTCTTTTGCCATCTTTGTTCCACTTCTTGATGCTTATATTGTTTTTTCATATTTTTGCATTAATTTACTGATATTTTAGCTTATTTCCCCGAATTAGACAAACTTGTTTAATTTTAAACAAAAATTTCAACCATTGACGAAAATTTGTTTTTTTGCTAAATTATAATGTTATTTTTTAATAATCAAACACAAACGAGGTGAAAATGGTACGGAAAACCAAAAACTATATCCAAGTGGAAATCAAACGAGGCAAGCATTCTCATCCTTTTGCCGAAGGCGCGCTTGACCAATTCCATGAATTGATTAAGGAAGCGGAAATAGTGGTCTTCAAAAATAAATATCCACTTCTAGGGAAGAAATATGTTTTCTTCATGAAAGAGCAAATCAAAGGCTCGCGTCATAAGCAAGGGAAAATCAGTTTTGACAAGATGGAAAACGGCAAACTATTTCTGACCAGTCAACCGAAAGGCAATGACACAGCTCGGAAATACATGCTGACCATACCAGCCGACTATCCGGATGATAGGCTTTTTGTGAAAATTTTACACCAAGCATACAAACGGATTTGCGAAAAACCACAAGTGGAGAAAAATTTGAAAAGACTGACTAAACTGGCTGACAATCCTCAAGTCAACTTGAAAAATTTAAAAAATCCACCATTGGAAGCATTGAACGCGGTCGGTTGGAAAAGTGAAAACGACTGGGAAAAAAGCGTTGAGTTGATGACAAAACATGACTTTTTGGTCTTCAATATTCTAACAAAAAACATTCATAGCAGAATCTACAAAGAAGAACAAGCTAAACTCTCAGCTCAACGGAAAAAACGAATCCAAACAGCCCGGGAAAAGGAGCAAATCATGACCAGACAAATGATTAGTGAAGCGGATTTTGAAAAAGTCATGATCCGACTTTGCGAAATCTTGAAAGGCCAAACTTTCCGCAGTTTAGACATCACGGAACAAATGGCCACTGAAGTTGGTTTTAACAAGGTTAGTTCATTGCGGGCGCGCATCGGTATCAGTCTGAAAAACGATCGCTATGTTGTCAACGCGACACCGGAAAAGAAGAAGAACATCGTCTACGATTGGAAGCAAGAAATCAAAGACGCGGCCAGATTCGGTGAAAAAGTGGATCACAGTAATCCATTTGAGCGCAAAGCATGGCTGGAATTGGAGCTTGATCGGCTTGAAAACTCCGTAAAAAAGCTCCAGAAAACCATCAGGGAATATGAAGACGAGTTGGAAACTTTGGACGAGGAAGCTCTCAAACAAGCGGCCTCTTAAAAAATCCATCAGATGAACGCCGAAGAACTGGCCGAATTCTTCAAACAGAATCCGGACCTGTTTTAAAAAAACAAGCCGCCCCTACGCGAGGGGCGGCTTTTTAATTATTCAATATTTTAAAACAACTTGGCTTTCATCGGCTCAAAACTCTTGCGATGTATCGGGCAAGCGCCCACTTCTTTAATCTTGCCAAGATGCTTTTTGGTGCCATATCCTTTATGTTCGGCAAAACCATATTCAGGATAATTTTTATCAAAAGCGTTCATCATATTATCGCGAAAAACTTTTGCCACAATGGAAGCCGCCGCGATACTGATTATTTTACGATCTCCTTTAATTATCAATTCAAACGGTGTGGAAAAAACCAATTTTGCCATATAGTCCGACAAAATAAAATCCGGTTTGATCGGCAAATACTGCCAAGCTCTTTTCATAGCCATTTTATTGGCCAAAGACAAGCCATGCTTATCAATCTCGTTTTGTCTCACTATACCGATGGACCACGCGCGACATTTCCGCATAATGATATTCAGAAGTTCGCGTCTTTTTTTATCATTTAATAATTTTGAATCTTTAATGTTTTCAAATCCTTCGCCCAAGCTCGCGTCCAAGATAACCGCGCCGGCCACCAATGGTCCGGCTAAAGCCCCACGCCCCGCTTCATCAATCCCGCAAATACATTCATAGCCTTGTCCTCTCAGCTTGTCCTCGTATAAATAATCCATAATCATTTTTTAATGTAGATCGGATCAACCTGTTTTTTTTCTTCAAATTTTTTCAAATACTCAACTTTTTTTTCCGTCTTTCCCAGTCTGCCGGCGAAATCAGCCGCCACTTGGTACGGATAAGGTCGTTCCGGATCCAAATTAATGGCTTTTTCCAATTTTTCAAAAACCTTATCTTCATCTTCCAAAATCACATAAGAATCCGCCCAAGACCAATACACTTCTTGAACTTGTGGTACCATTTCCGCGGCATCTTCATAATATTGATTCATTTTTTCAATGTCTCCCAAATCACGATAATACATGGCCGTGGAAATATAGCTCATAAAATTTTCCGGATAAGCTTTCAGTAAATGACGATGCATTTCTTCGGCTTTCTCTAAGTATTCTTCAACCATATCGGGTTTTTTCTCCTTGGCGATTTGGACGATCTCGGAATATATTTTGAAAAGTTCAATCTTGTATTCCATATTATAAGGCCAAACATCAACCACTTCATTTTGCATATATTCCGCTTTTTGCAAATAATTGTTTATTCGCGCGGTTTTATTGTAATTCAAATCCGCTTGCCACGGACGAATATACAGATAAGTCAACAAACAAACTAAAACCAACAAAACACCGTAAATAATCACATTATTTTCTTTGTATAATTCTTTTCTGCCTTGCTTTTCTTCCGGCGCGACCGGCTCATAAAAAATCATACCCAAAGTCATGAATAAGAAAATATAACTCATCATGGTCGGAATGGAAAAAAAGTAATTCACCATATAAGCCACCAACAATATGGTTGTGAACAAGTACAAAAGTTCTTTTTTCCTATAATATTTCCGCAAACTGGTGTACATGGCATAGCCCATAAGCGTCATAAAACCGATAAACACGAATATTCCTTCCATAACCAAAATATCTAAATACACATTATGTGCCCGATCAAATCGCGACTCCAAAGGCGAAATCATGTGCGTATCACGATTAAAGTAAAAAGCGTTTTGATATAATTCCTGGCCCCAACCAAACCACGGATGTTCCATGAACGCGTTCAAACCGGTCTGCCATACATAAATTCTCTGTAAATTGGATTTTGCTTCAACTGAAAAATCACTTAAAACCTTTTGTGAAAATGAATTTTGCAAATAACCGAAACTGGAAAGCGTTACGAAAATTAAAAGCAGTAAACAAATAGTGGCGGTAATCCAGGAAATATTTCTTTTTTTATCCCAAAAATAAATAAAAATCCCGAACGGAATAATCACCGCCAAAGTTAACATACTGCTGGAAGTATAGGTATAATAAAGAGCTAAAAGTTGAAGCAACATGCTGACTCCCAAACCGATTCGCCAATAAATGTTTTTTATTTGTATTATTCCATATATGGAAAATGTAATGGTAAACAGTAAAAAAGCCGACAGGAACAAGGGATTACCCAAAGTGCTGGCGATTCTGTTATATGCTCCGCTTTCCCACACTAAAAAACTGAAATCCCAACCGTTTTTTTGTAAATCACCGTACAAAGAAATCAATCCGGCGACCAAAGATAAAGGAATCATGGAGTACAATATCTGTTTTTTATTATCCCAAAAATAAGCCAAGATCATCGCCCACATCAGTAAGTAAAAATGGGTTAAAGTTCCCTCTTGCCTATTGTAAGAACCCCAGAAACTGTAACTCAAATGAGGAGACAATAACAAACTGATCAGTTTAAAAATAAAGATAAAGCCCAAAATACAAAAAAATATTTTTTGCGCCTTTGATATTTTCTTTATTCCTCCCTCCATGAGATACATAATGAAAAACAAAATCAACCAAGTACCGATAATCAAAAATAAATAATTTTTTGGCAATTCAAAAGAGCTTCTTTGCCAAGGAGAAAAAACAATGGCGGGTACCACCAGCATGGCATAAATCAGATAATTGATAATGTGTTTGATAACATTGGCAAAATGGGTCATAGACGAAAATTTTTACGAATAATATATATTTATTGTTTTTTGCAACATTTTTTTAAAACAAAATTTTTCATTCACAAACCGTTTCGCGTTTTCCCCAAGTTCACTTCCGAGTAAGGGGTTATCTATTAGTTTTTCAATACAATCAGCCAATTCATTAGCTTCACCGGGACGACAAATCAATCCGGTTTCTTGATTAACTATTTCCGGCACCCCGCCGACTTCCGTCGCCACCACCGGCAACCCGAAAGACATTGCCTCCATTATAACATAAGGGAAACCTTCTTTAAGAGAAGATAGAACAAAAATATCCATAATCTGCAATAGCTCTGGGATATCGTTTCTAAAACCCGGCATTATAAAATTATTTTCAATTTTATTTGCTTTAATTCTTGCTTTCAAATCTTCTCGCAACTCACCATCGCCCACCAAAACAAAATAAACATTGGGATGTTTCTTAATTATTTTACTTGAAGCGTCAATTAAATATTTAAGTCCTTTTGTTTCATAAAAATTGGCAATAGCAACTACAACCACAGAATCTTCCGGTAGTTTTAAATAATTTTTTTTAATTTTAATTTTTTCATTGCCAAGCAAGTCATTGGCCACCTTGATACCATTATGAATAACAGTCAATTTTTTTTCTGAAGAAATACCATGTTTTAAAGCGTTTTTTTTATCAAAATCAGACACGCAAATTATCCGATCGGCAAATTTATTGGCAAATTTTTCCAAATTAATAAAAATTTTTTTCTTGAATTTTGAGCCGGGCTCATTAAAGACAAATCCATGCGCCGTAAAAATAGTTTTTTTTGTTCCGGCGAGCCAAGC
Source organism: uncultured Gammaproteobacteria bacterium (assembly GCA_964486065.1). Taxonomy (GTDB): domain Bacteria; phylum Patescibacteriota; class Patescibacteriia; order UBA11705; family JABHMO01; genus CAZAKN01. Next base: position 61,309 of record CAZAKN010000002.1, read on the forward strand.
AGAAATATTTCCCAAAATTTCCGCTTTGGAAGAATTAGTGTGAACAATATCAAATTTTTCTTTTTTAATAAAAGAACGCAATTGCCAAAGACAAATCGCGTCCGTAAAAGGTCTGATCGGTCTTATTAAATTTTTCATCACCTTGACTTTCACCTCTTTTGCTTTTAAACGACTAATTAATTCACCATTCCCTCCGCATAAAACCGTAACTTGAAAATCCTCCGGCAGATTGGTCGCCAGATCAAATACATATTTTTGCGCTCCCCCCCATGAAGATTGGGTAATTATGTAGAGGATTTTAGTTTTCATAACATGTTAATTTTAACACTTTTACTTTACACAATCAATCAGAAAAAAACACAAAAAGGATAACTTTTCAAATTGACCGATATACGGAATTTTAGTAAAATAATGTTAATAATAAATATTACTTTCAATTATGAAAAAAGCTCTAATTACCGGAGTAACCGGACAAGATGGCTCATATTTAGCTGAATTGTTGATTGAAAAAGGATATGAAGTTCACGGTATAAAGAGAAGATCCGCTTCATTTAACACTGAAAGAATAGATCATTTATATCAAGATTCCCATGAAACAAACCGAAATTTTATCCTTCATTACGGTGATCTGACAGACGCAACAAACTTAATCAAGTTAGTGCAAAAAGTTCAACCTGATGAAATATATAATCTGGGAGCTCAAAGTCATGTAAAAGTCTCCTTTGAAACCGCTGAATACACCGCCAATTCTGATGCTTTGGGAACATTAAGATTACTGGAAGCCATTAAACTCCTTAATTTGCAAGAAAAAACAAAATTTTATCAAGCATCAACCTCTGAAATGTTCGGCGCCGCCCCCCCGCCTCAAGATGAAAATACCAAATTTCATCCTAGAAGTCCTTATGCTGTGGCAAAACTCTATTCACACTGGATTACTATTAATTATCGCGAAGCCTATAATATGTTTGCGGTGAGTGGAATTCTTTTCAATCATGAAAGCCCTCGCAGAGGCGAAACTTTTGTGACTAGAAAAATCACTCGTGCCGCATCCAGAATCAAACTTGGACTGCAAGATAAATTATATTTGGGGAATTTAAACGCAAAACGAGATTGGGGGCATGCCAAAGATTATGTAAAAGCCATGCATTTAATGTTACAACAAAATACTCCCCAAGACTTCGTTATTGCCACCGGCAAACAATACTCGGTTAGAGAATTTTGTGAAGCCGTCTTCAATATGCTGGATATTAATTTAACTTGGGAAGGAAGCGGATTGGATGAAAAAGGAATTGATAAATCAAACAACAAAACAATAATTGAAATTGATCCAAGCTACTTCCGTCCCACGGAAGTAAATTCTCTTCAAGGTATTCCCCAAAAAGCAAAGCAAGAATTAGGCTGGGAACCGGAAATAACCTTTAATCAATTGGTAGAAGAAATGGTTGAAAAAGATCTTAAGGATGCAAAAATGGAGCTTCATCTTAAAAAGGGAGGCTTCACCATAAATCATAATTCTGATTTTTAATTATGGAAAAAGAATCTAAAATTTTTGTAGCAGGTCACAGGGGGCTAGTGGGTTCAGCAATCGTCAAGAACCTTCTGGAAAAAGGCTACAATAATATTATAATGAGAACTCATCAAGAACTTGATTTAATGAACAATCAAGCGGTTTCCGATTTTTTCACACAAGAAAAACCTGAATATGTTTTTTTAGCGGCTGCTAAAGTAGGTGGTATTCTTGCTAATAATGAGTATCCGGCTGATTTTATTTATGAAAACTTACAAATACAAAATAATGTAATCCATCATTCATATTTAAATAATGTAAAGAAATTATTATTTCTTGGTTCTTCTTGTATCTATCCCAAATTATGCGAACAACCCATGAAAGAAGAATACCTGCTTTCAGGAAAACTGGAACCAACCAATGAACCCTACGCAATTGCCAAAATCGCCGGCATAAAAATGTGTCAAAGTTATAATCGCCAATTTGGCACTAACTTCATTGCAGTTATGCCGACAAATTTATATGGACCAAACGATAATTTTGATTTAAACACTTCCCATGTATTGCCCGCTTTAATTAGAAAATTTCACGAAGCTAAAAAAGAAAATATAGAATCTGTAGAAGTTTGGGGCACCGGCTCTCCAAAAAGAGAATTTTTGCATGTAGAGGACATGGCCGACGGTTGTGTCTTTCTCATGAATAATTTCAACCCCACAAAAGAACAAAACCAATCGGGAGAAATTTTCTTAAATCTTGGAACCGGAAAAGAAGTCTCCATAAAGGAACTGGCTGAAACAATACAAAAAATTGTCGGTTTTAAGGGAAAAATAAAATGGAATAAAAATAAACCTGACGGAACCCCTCGTAAACTCCTTGATGTCTCAAAAATGGAAAAATTGGGGTGGAATTATAAAATTGATCTTAAAGAAGGTATAAAAAAAACTTATGAGTGGTATAAAGAATACTACAATGCGTAAATATATTAAAAAAATAAAGGCAAAAACAGTTAAATTACTTCTCTGGACTCAAAAATGGACAAAAACAGACATGCTATACCTTGCTAAAGGAGGGTTTTGGGTGACCATTGAAAAAATAATATTCAATTTAATTGGTATAGTATCAATCTTTGTTTTTGCAAACTACCTAAATCAAGAAACATATGGAAAATACCAATACATAGTTTCAATGGTGGCTATGCTTCAATTTTTCGGACTATTTGGAATAAACACATCTCTAACATTAACAGTTGCCAAAGGAAATTCAGGAACTTTCTTTTCATCTCTTAAAGAAAAAATCAAGTGGGGAGTCATCGGCTCTTTTATATCGCTTCTTCTTGGAATCTACTATCTATCAAAACAAAACGAAATTTTGGGATATTCATTTGTTTTCGTTTCTGCTGCTATTCCTTTTATTGATTCATTATATTTATTCAAACCCTATTTAAGAGGCTTGAAAAAATTCAAAGACTACAGCATAAACAATATTACCATAAAAACACTATCAGCAGTAATCATTATAACATCTGTTTTGCTTACAAATAATTTATATATATTGATTTTTGTCACTGTCTTTCCGTCTATTTTTTTGAATTTATTTTTTACCAACAAATACCTAAAAAAGTATCCGCCAAACGAAAAAATAGACAAAGAATCAATAAACCTCGGAAAACATCTGAGCTTAATAAGCTTTTTATCAAAGTCAATGACCCATATAGATAAAATAATTATTTTTCAATTTTTGGGAGCTAAAGAAGTTGCCATTTACACCATAGCCATGACCCCAATTTCTAAAATAACCACCATGCTTTCAAGCAATATTGACACTCTTTCTCTTCCAAAAATAAGTGGAAAATCAATAAAAGAACTAAAAAAAATATTACCGCAAAAAATAAAAACATTAACATTTTTTTTGTTTTTAATAACAATTGTCTACATTATATTCGCTCCAACATTATTTAAAATATTTCTGCCCAAATACCTTTCGTCCGTATTTCTGTCACAAATTTTTGCTTTTTCAATACTTTTATTGCCACTTAGCTTTTTCAATATATCCCTAAGCTCTCATTTCAAAAAAAAGCAATTATACTTAATAAATTTTGTCATACTGACCGTAAAAATACTATTATTTATCGTTTTACTACCCTCATACGGAGCTCTTGGCATGATTATTTCATTATTAATTGGTGATCTGCTAAAATACATACTGTCAGCCTATATGTTTTACAAAATAAAAGAATAACAAAATGATTAAAACAATAATTAAAAAAATTCCTTTTGCAAAAAATTTGATAAAATTTTCTTATAAAAATTTCATTTTTACAAGAAATTATTTTATATTTATCAAAGAATACTTCGTATTCAAGGGCGAAGAAAAAAATAAACCCTCAAAAATTAAATGGAAAGATAGAAAACCGATGCTTTTTGAAAAAACACCTTCAACAAAATTTGACCCACACTACACTTATCATCCTGCTTGGGTAGCGAGAATACTAAATCAAACACACCCTCAAAAACACATTGATATTTCGTCCATGCTTGAATTTTCCACAATGCTTTCCGCTTTTATTCTGGTAAAATTTTACGACTACCGGCCCGCAAAAATACAACTACCAGATTTAAAAATGCAAAAAAGCTGACTTGGTTCAACTTGATTTTGCCGATAATTCAATCCAGTCCCTATCCTGCATGCACACGGTTGAACATGTTGGCTTGGGTAGATATGGTGACAAAATTGATCCAGATGGAGATGTAAAAGCAATGAAAGAACTGCAAAGAGTCCTCTCTCCCGGTGGAAATCTATTATTTGTCGTTCCGGTGGGCAAAGAAAAATTACAATTTAACGCTCATAGAATTTATTCCTATGAACAAATTATCAATAATTTTTCAAGTCTAAAACTGAAAGAATTTTCGTTAATTCCCGACAACGCACTTGATAATGGAATGATTATTAATGCCGACCCAGAGCTAGTAAAAAACCAAAATTACGCTTGCGGATGCTTTTGGTTTACTAAATAAATATGGAAAACAAAAATTGTACAATTATAGTATCTAGTTTTGATGGCTATTCAGACGCCTGGGAGCCTTTTTTTACTCTATTTTTCCGCTACTGGCCCGACTACCCTTATGATATATACCTCATTAGCAACGAACTGGAATATCCGGACAAAAGAATCAAATCAATAAAAATCAATCCAGATCTTGGCTGGTCTGGAAACATGATAAGAGCTCTAAAAAAAATCAATACTGAATATATATTATACTTCCAAGAAGACTTTTTTATTCAAAAAAAGGTAAACACTGAAAGAATAAAAAAATTGATAGGAAAAATCAAAGAATATAATGGAGTATATCTAAGAATTGACAACAAAAAAGCTGAAACATTTGAAATTAACGACGAACTTATTTGTGAAATTGATAAAAAAGCGAATTATATAAATGCTCTACAACTCGCTATTTGGAATCGCGAATCATTTCTTTCTCTAATGGACAAAGACGAAAGTGGCTGGGACTTTGAGCTTAGAGGCGGATTGGAGAAAGCTAGAAAAATTGATGAAAAATTTTTATCAGTTAAAACCCCCGCTATTAATTATTTTGCAACAGCGATTGTCAAAGGCTATTACTTAAAAGGAGCGGTTAATTTATGCAAAAAAGAAGGAGTAAAGCTAGATTTTAAAAAAAGAAAGATAGAACCTTTCTACCGTCAATTTTTAAGAAAGTATAAAATTCTTAATAAATTATATAAAATCATACGAAATGCTTAAAAATAAAGACGAATTAAAAGGAATAGTTGAGGACTGTTTACTAAGTCATGTAAATGATGATTTTATTATTGAAAAAAAAGCACCAACAGAATTGTTAAACTACAATCGCTTTGATTCTATTGCCAAATACATAGTCACTAGAAATTATAAAAAAAACGCTTCTCAAAGCTGGGCAAAAGAACTATACAAAGAAAACATTCGGGCTCTAAACAATTTTATTGAGAATCAAAATAATAAATTTGGCTTTGATAATTTTTATGATAGCATGCTCAAAACAATAAAGAGTATAGAAAAAGAAGGATTTAATTCAAATAAATCAATAATACCGATATCAAAAGATGGAACTGCCTTAAACGGCTCTCACAGACTTGGTATTTCTCTGGCTATAAACAATGAATTACTGACAATAAATACAAACAAAGAACCATTTAGCTACAACTACAAATACCTAAAAGAAAAAGGGTTGTATGCAAAATACCTTGATTACATGGCCATCAACTACGCCAAATTGAAAAAGAACACACACACCGCCATTCTCTTTCCTATTGTTTTGGATAAAATTAACCAAGTAAAAGAAATAATTCAAAAAACCAGTGATATAGTGTACGAAAAAGATGTTTATTTAAACAGAAACGGCGTTCACAATCTAGTTGTTCAACTATATCGAGATAAAGATTGGATCAGTATGGACCAAAATTATTTTGCTGGCGCAATTGAGCATTCATTTAACAGATACATTCCAAACAGGCCAATAAAAATCCTATTATTAGAATCTAATAATATGGAAGATTTAAAAAACTCCAAAAAGCAAGTTAGAAAAATATTTAACTTTGGAAATTACCCCATACACATCGCCGATTTTCATGAAGAAACCGTAAGAATATCAGAACAATGCTTTAACCAAAACAGTATTCACTTTCTAAACCATGCTAAATACAAAAATAATCAAAACTTCAAGCAATTTTTCAAAGAATTCGATGATTGGATAAAAGATAATAAAATAGATAAAGATGATTTTTGCATTGATGGTAGTGCGGTTTTAGCCACATATGGACTCAGAGACTGTAAAGACTTTGACTATCTCTCAATAAATGATAAAATCTTAGAAACAAAAAATATACACCTTCATAATGCACATATGCAAGACTTTGGTTTTATTATAGACGAATTGATATACAACCCAAAAAATTATTTTTACTACAACGGATATAAATTTTTAACATTAGAAAATCTAAAGAAACTTAAAAAGAAACGCGGACAATATAAAGATAAAAAAGACATTAAATTAATTGAAACTGTTTTGGACACAAAAAACGGATTGAGAAAAATATTTTCAGATATAAAGTATTTTTTTAGTATTTTGCCAAATAGAATAGTTTTTTTTATCAAAAAAACTACGCCGAAACCGGTGAATCCAATATTTAAAAAAGTTTTTAAAATTATAAAAAAAATGTTGTATGGATAAAAAACATTTTTTCCAACCAAAATTAGTTTGCATTGCCAGATGCAAAAACGAAATTCACATCATCAAAAAGTGGTATGAATCACTACCTTTTGTAGATATTTTTATAATAACAGACAATAATTCAACTGACGGGACCTATGAATACCTTAAATCACTACCGAATGTTATAGTAGTAAGACTTGATGGCTTTGATGAAGGTAGAGATTTTCAAATACTTCTCAAAATGGCAAAAGCCCTAGACCCAGAATGGTTATTAAAAATTGATTGTGATGAAATATTTGAAGATATAGGAATAAAAAATTTCCATAAACTACTTGAACAAAAAAGATTTGACTCATTTTTCTTTAGAAAATTTGAATTTGACTATAGACTAAGAGATGACGAGGTGGTAATGTCAAAAAACAGAGAAAAGCGACAAGAAGTGTTATTTTTAGCCAGAAACAATAAGCACATGAATATAAGAGATGTAAAAATTCATGTAGGAGGTTTAATGCTCTTCAAAAAACCGGCTATTTGTAATTTTAGAGTAAAACATTATTCAAAACCATCTAAAGAAAAATCTAATGAAAAGTTTTCAACCTATGAATCTATTAAAGATAAGAAAGATCGAGTCCAAGACTATTCATCTTTTATTGAGTATCAAAATTATTTCAATAATATTATTGTAGAAAAATTTGAAAATGTGGAACAAAAAACACTAAACACCTTAAACAAATACGGAATGCCTTGCTTATATTTCTCAAATAAGAAACATAAAATAATCAGCCCTCAAAAAAACAAAAAATATTACTATCTAAATATTAAACTTGCTTTATTCTCTTTGTTAAGGATTTTTCAATTAAGTAAAATTTTTTGGATATTTAAATCAAAAAAATAATTTAAAAAAATATGGCTATAAAAGAAAAATTTAAAAAAATAGTTAAAAAGAATAAAGTCGTTTACAAAAATATTCTTTTATTAAAATATTTTTTAAGTAAAAAGGGACCAATAAAAAGATGTGTTCATTATATTTTTCGAGGTCATTTCCTTTCGAAAATTATTACCAATAACTATATTAAAAAAAGTGAACCTATTAAAAAGCTTCAAGTGGGGGGCGGTTACCACACAAAAAGAGGTTGGCTAAATGCTGATATTTTATCAGGTGATATTTATCTTAACGCTACAAAAAAACACCCAATAAAAAGCCATTCCTTTAATTACATATTTTCAGAACAATTCTTAGAACATCTAAACCTTAAAAATGGCAAATTTCATCTAAGTGAATGCTACAGAATACTTAAAGCAGGAGGAAAAATTAGAATAGCAACCCCTGATCTTGATAAGCTTATATCTCTATACAATAAGGAAAATAGTTTTTGCACACAAGAAGATGCTGTCAAAAGACATTTTAAAGATACTGGTGGTAATCACGATTTTTCTGAATTTTTCAACGACATGTTTCACTCATGGGGACATAAATTTATATATAATTTACAAACACTAGGAAAAGTTCTAGAAAGCTCTGGTTTTAAAAATGTTAAAAGAGTTAATTTTGGAGAATCGACTGACAAAAATTTAAAAAATTTAGAACGACATGCTGATATTGGATGGATGAAAAATGCATATTCGTTGATAATCGAAGCAGAAAAACAAAATATATGAAAAAAATAAGTGTAAATATTACAACCTACAACAGAGCTCATCTACTACCTCGATGTTTAAATTCAATCATAAGCCAATCATATAAAAACATTGAAATAATAATTGTTGATGACGCATCAAAAGATAATACAGCAAAAATTATTAAAGATTTTATAAATAAAAATAATATTGAAACAAAATATTTTAAACATCAAAAAAACATGGGGAATGCAGTCGCTAGAAATACAGCTCTAAAAAACTCGACTGGATATTACATAGCATTTATGGATGATGATGATGAATGGTGTGATCTTGAAAAATGTGCCAAACAAGCAAAAATTCTTGAAAATAGTGATGATAATTTAGCGGCAGTCTGCGGTGAAATAATAAGAGTAAATAATAAAAAAGAAAAAAGAAGAGAAGAAATAATAGAACCTAAAAATCTAATAAAACATCTTTTAAAAAAGAATGGGATTATTCATTCCTCGACTGTAATGTTTAAAAAAAACATATTTGATCAGATAGGTTATTTCGATGAAAAAATGTTTCGTGGAGTAGATAGTGATATCTATAGAAGAATTATCCTCGCTGGATATAATGTAAAAATAATACACGAGCCGCTTGCTGTATACTATGAAAATGTCCAAAATAGAATGACCACAAAAGAAAGTAAAGGTAAGATAATGAGTCACATTTTTAGTCAAGTCAGAGTCATAAAAAAACACTGGAAAATTTTTATTACCTCACCAACAACACTTTTTTATAGGCTTTTTTTAATAACTAAATTGCTATTACTGACAATTAAAACAAAATAAAAAATATCCAAACAATTCAAGAGGAACAATACTCTCTTCCTTATCATTATATTCCTCAATACAACTCAAATTTTGCCAAACCCTAAACTGGTCTTGAAACATAAATTATGCAAGTGCGCTGGAGTTTATTTTGAATGAATTGAAAGAAATTGAATTTTAATTATTGCCGACTTGGGAACCAGGGATGGAAGACTGGCAAGAGAGATAAAAAAAACATGGGGAATGCAGTAGCTATAAATACAGCTCTAAAAAATTCTACAGGATATTACATAGCTTTTATGGATGATGATGATGAATGGATAGATAAAAAAAAACTTGAAAAACAAGTAAAAATATTTGAATCTTTCCCAGAAAAATTTGGCATCATATGCACTTCCGTAAATAGAGATAAAGATATTCATAAAAAAGTTGTAATGCACCCAAAGAATTTCAAAAAACATCTACTTGAAAAAAATGGCAAAATATACAGTCCAACGGTTCTAACAAAAAAAACGATATTAAATAAACTAAATGGATTTGACGAAAAAATCAAAAAAGGCGTAGATAGCGATTTTTATAGAAACTGAGTATTGAATTACAACTACGATCTTTATTTTATGGGGGATATCACAACTTCCATACATGAATATGGAAACGACAGAATGACTAATATTTCAAGTTTTAAACAAAAAAATCAATGTATGTTCACACTGTTATGTCATATATAAATACTTTAAACACTTTATCAATAACCCAATGTGCTTGTTATACAGAATGAAGGCAATCATTTTAATAGCTCTAAAATAGTACAATTATGATAAATCAGACTCAACTAATACAAGAAGAGGAATATTCATTCCCCTACCACTACATACCAGAATACAAAAACTTTACTCAATCTCATAATTGGACATGGGGTATAAACTATATTGCCGCTATTGAACTTATCTTAAATAAAGTAAAAGAGGTACAAGTTGATTCAATTATAGATATAGGCTGTGGTGACGGCAGGCTCACTAGAGAAATATTTAAAAATATTAATGATAATGTGATAGGCATTGATTATTCAAGTAAAGCTATAAATATAGCTAAATCACTAAACCCAAACATCGATTTTATAAACAAAGATATTAGTAAAGATTCATTAAACAATAAATACGATTTAGCAGTAATGATCGAAGTTTTTGAGCACATCCCTATAGATCAATGTGAAAATTTTATTAAGGGAATATCAAACATTATAAACCCTAATGGCGCATTATTGTTAACAGTTCCGCACAAAAACAAGCCACTTCAGGATAAGCACTTTCAACACTTTGATTCAGATTTAATAAACAATTATTTTGAAAAATATTTTGAAATAGAAGAATTAATATTTTTTGACAAAAAAACAAAACTCACAAAAGTATTAAAGATAGTATTAAGCAATAAGCTATATATTTTAAATAATCAAAAGTTGAAAAATATTATTTATAAAACATTTAAAAATCATTGTTTTGAAACAAGCGAAGATAGATGTTTACGACTATTTGCTAAATTAAAACGAAAAAATGACTAAACCATTAGTTACAATCTGCGTTACAACATATAACAGAAAAAACCTACTCCCACTAACTGTAGAGTCTGTTTTAAAGCAAAACTATAGCAACTTTGAGCTACTTATAATTGATGATTTCTCTACCGACGGAACACAGTACATTGCCGCAGAGCTAGAAACAAAAGATAAAAGAATAAAATATATAAGACATAAAAAAAATAATGGCTTAGCGGCAGCAAGAAATACAGCCATATTTAATGCAAAAGGTAAATATTTTACATTTATAGATGATGATGATATCTGGAAACAAAATTTTATAAAGGAATTTGTAAAATTAGCAGAAAAATATGATGAAAACTGGTGTTTTTGTTGTGGCAGTAAAGACAATAATACAGAAAAAATACCAAAAATGGAAGGTCTTTTAAGTTATTATATAAAACAAGGCTTTACACCGCCAGTTGCATCTCAGTTCTATTTCACAAAATCACTTAGAGAAATAAATGGATACAATGAAAAAATAAAAAGCGGCGTTGATCATGATCTTTGGCTTAAATTATCATTTGTTGGCACAAAAATAAAGTCTGTGGAAAAAGTCTTGGCCATACCCAATATCGATGAAAATGCGGATAGAATGACAACAAATTATAAAAAAAGAATCACAAAAATAAAACAATCTTTTGATATATGGCAAGATGATATCGTAGAATACTATGGCAAAGATTTTTTAAAACATTTTAAAACGTGTTATTATCACACAATATATAAAAAATTTATCAAAAACAACTTACATAATCATAATATTTTAAACGTTTTCAAGCTATTCTTGGACTGTCCCCAAAAAATAAAATTCTTAATCTTCATTCTCAAAAAAACAAAAAACTATAACATCGTTCAACCTACATTTCCACCTTACACCAAATAAAAGACTCGCCCAATGGCGAGTCTTTTATCTACTACTATTATTTCTATATTTTTTAATCTTGTTTAATAATTTTGCAAAAAACAGTTCCACCGCATTCAAATACCTCTTCTGAACAATATTATAATTATTCATATTTTCATTTATATTACTCTTGCTCGATGATTGTGCACCTGATCTAATGCAATAATTACAAATAATTCTTTTATAAAAAAACCACTTAGTTTTTTTTCTAATTCTAATCCATAGATCTGGATCCATTTTTGAATTTAAGCTTTCATCAAACATTCCAAATTTTTCAAATACTTCCTTTTTTATAAATACAGATTGATGAGGAATAAACTGTATAAATTTAATTAAGTACTTGCCTACTATACTTTTATAATTATGAAAATGAAGCCATGGTTTATTAGGGTAAACTAAAAAATTATTTCCATTTTCTTCAACAACATTTGCAAGACCATATATCCAATCAGGATATTTTTTTTTCTTTAAAAACAAAAAAACATCTTCCAAAACATTGTTATCATAAAAACTATCATCTGAGTGCATATGAATAAGATAATCACCTGATGCATACTTTATGCCATTATTCATCGCATTAGATATCCCCTTTGCTGGAAATGAATAAACTTTAACTTTATCAGGAAATTGCTCTCTATATTTATCAATAATTTTTCTAGTATCGTCTTGAGAATTAGCGTCAATAAATATATGCTCCCAATTATTATATAATTGCTTTTTAATGCTTAGAATATTTTTTTGTAAAAATTTTTCGCTATTATAGGTACATGTAATAATAGAAAATTTCATATTATTCATAACTATTTTGTATAAAGCCCTTTAATCATACCCAAAGATTTAGCAAATTTAAATGTTAAAACCTGCCTTAATGTCCACCCAAACCAAGACCAAAAAAATATTATTTTATTTGCAATATTTTGTTTGCAATATTCTCTAAACATAAATTTTCTATTTCTAGTTTCTTTAATTCCTGCTAAAAAAGCTTTTTCTCTACCAGAACTACTATGCTTATGTTCTACTTTTGAATTTGGATCAATTAAAAAATAATATCCTTTCTGTTTTGCTTTTATACTAAATTCAGGATCTATCAAGCCTGTTCTTCCATGTGCAAATACGGTAAAACCAAGCTCTTGAGTCTTCTTTTTATCATACGCACAAACACCACCATGCATATAATAACCTTTAGTCAATTCTTTAATTCCATTGTCCCACACTTGAAATCCCCTATCATTTACATCCCATTTAACTTTTGATTCAAGAGCAAATATTAAATTGTATATTTTTTCAAATAACCTTTTCTCTCTATTATTTGTTATAATTCCTCCTACACCAATCAAATTTTTATCTTTATTATTATTCCAAATTTTCATTATATTTAAAAAATAATCTTTTTCTAATATCAAATCATCATCTAAAATAAAAACTACCTCACTTCGCGCCTTATCAACCCCTATATTTCTAGAGCTAGTACAGCCCTGAAATTCATCTTCTTTTGAGTGATCTTTTTTGTAATATACAAATTCGACTCCTAATTCTACAAACTTATCCATCCATTTTTTAATATAGCTAATTTCCAAAGCATCATCATCAATCAAAATAATTTCATATGGCAATAATGATTGTTTTATTGCACTATCAAAAAATCGTTCTAAATCATTCTCCCTTTTATATGTTGGAATTACTATTGAAAATCTCATAAATTTATATATAACCCCCTATTTTATTTCATCTTTCAACTTATACTCATTTTCTTTTATTACTTCTTCACCATAAACACCCCTCAATAAATTTACATCTTTTCTACTTTTTATCAACAATTCATTATTCTTTCTTTCTATAGATTTTAAAACCTTTAATCCTATTTCATCACCCACATATTTTTCATACACTCTAAAAAACGCATGAAAATCTTTAATAAAACAATGTCCTCCTGCACCTCGACCACTTTTATGCACGGGATCCAAATGACTTTTTCCAATCCGGGGATCAGCCGAAACAGCTTCTTTTATCTTTGCCCAATCAAGCCCTCTTCTATCAACTAAATCATAAAAAATATTTGCAAATACAACTTTTACATAAAACCAACAATTGCCGAAATATTTCACCATTTCAGCTTCTTCCGCTTTCATTATTTTATTAAAATTGGCTTTGGGGAGAACCTGCAACACTTCTTTTGCTTTGTTTTGATAAGTTTCATTCATTACCGGCAAACCAATTATATTTCTATCCGGATTGGCGGCATCATAAGCTGCCGTAACCTCTGACAAAAACTCTGGCGAATGCAACACAAAAATATCAGGGTTCTCTTCTTGTATGGAAAAAGTTGTTCTCGGAACTATGGTGGATTTTATAATTACTATTTTACCAGGTCCAACTAATTTAACTGCTCCTCTAACAATACTATCATCAAAACCCTTGGGAGTAGAAGGTGTGGGCACAGCAATAAAGACCATGTCGCAATCTTTTATTTTTTCTTTATTTTGCACATAAGGTTCTTCCAAGGCATAACGAACTACTTCAAATCCTCTTTGTTCAAAATTATCCGCATAATTTTTACCGATCCAGCCTTGACCGATAAAACCAATTTTTTGTTTCATATATTTACTCTTAATAATTATCACTATTTCCCAATTTTAGTATCAAATTAATTATTACATGATTTTTGTTACCAACATCCCAAACGGTTTACTACGCTTTATGCTGCGCGACTTTTTCAACACGGTTAATTCATTCTTTTTTCCTCTTTACATCCCCTCTCTGCTCAACACAATGCGCACTGTCCGCAAAAGAATCATCATGTAAAGCAACATGGAACGATTTTTTATGTAAAACAAATCATGTTGTAATTTTTCCAAAGTATCTTCAGTGGTATTACCGTAACGATATTTAACTTGCGCCCAACCGGTTAAACCGGGTTTAACCAAATGACGACGAGTGTAAAAAGGAATTTGTTCTTTTAATTGAGCAACAAACTCCGGTCTTTCAGGCCGCGGTCCCACCAAGCTCATTTGCCCTTTTAAAACATTAATCAATTGCGGAATCTCATCAAGTCTGGTTTTTCTCAAAAATCCGCCCACCCGAGTGATTCTCGGATCATTTTCTTTTGCCCAGACAGCGCCACTATCCTTTTCCGCGTCTTGCGTCATGGTGCGAAATTTATACAAAGTAAACGGTTTACCATGTTGTCCGATTCTGGTTTGAGAATAAATTATCTTGCCTCTGGAATTAAGTTTTATGGCCAAGGCCACCAAAGGGGAAAATGGCAAAAATAATATTAACATCCAAAAAGCGGCTACTCCGTCAATAATTTGTTTTAAATTTTCAAAACCGTATTTGCCCGCGTGGATATGAGACAAAAACCAAGTTTGATCAATATATTCCACCGGAACCTTACCGGTCGCTTGTTCGTAAAATCGCGGTAAATCAACCACGATTATACCCGCGTACAAAATTTCCGCCAATTTATCCGTTACCGAAGAATACTTATGATAATCAAAAAAAGTTACCACTTCATTTATGCCATGTTCGGAAATTAATTTTTCCAAATCTCCAACCGAACCGAGCAAGGGGATTTTACTGTCAAAACCGGCTTGCGCTTGTCCCAAATTAACGAAACCAACAACTTCATATTCCAATTCACTGGGATGAATCAATTCATCCAATTTTTCAATTTTATTGATATCATCTCCGACCAACAATACTTTTGATTTTATAGCCGGTCGAAACAATTTATTCCAAGCGTATCGCCATAAACCGATTAAAACCAAAGATAAAACTCCGATCAGCACCAACAATAATCTCGGTGAAATGGACATGGAAATAAAATAGAATATGATAACCGAGATAATGTAATTAAGCAAAATGCCGGTTAGCAAATTGGAAAAAACAAAAGAAAGGCTTTTAATTTTTCGCAAATCATACAAATCAAGTAAGTAAAACACCAAGAGCCAAAACAAAAAAACCACGGCGAATTGCTCATAATGACCTTCAAAGCAATATCTGACATTACCGGTCATCCAATAGCGGATCTTAAGAGCAATGTAAAGTGCGCCGAAAAGTAATATCAAATCAATTAACAGCAAGGTTATCTTGCGAAAATAATATTTACTTCTGAACATAAGCTTTCCGCTTATATTTTAGCAAATTTTAAGGAATATTTTAAGTGTATAAATCAAAGGATTTATTGTATAACTTTATTTAATTTTAGATAAAAATCAAACTGGAGACAAACTGAATAAAAACAAGGACGGGCTTCAGCCCGTCCTTGTTTGAAATCTATATTTAGTCGGTTAAATGTTTTGATACCAATTTGGTCATTTCAAACATGGTAACTTCTTTTTTTCCGCCAAAAACTTTTTTCAATTTTTCATCTGCTAAAATGTTTCTTTTGTTTTTGGGATTTTGCAAATCATGCTTTTTGATGTACTCCCAAATTTTCTTAACTACATCCATTCTTGGCATAGGCCCTTTTCCCACTACCTCTTCTAATTCCGGAGAAAGATTCAATGGCTTTTTTAAAGCCGGATTTAATTTTCTTGGCATAATGTTTATAAGCCGTAACGGCGCATATCAGGTTTCAACAAATAAACTTGATATCACCTTAATGGCTTAATTAATGTTACTTATCTTTGTCATTAACATTATACCAAAGATCAGCCAATCTTTCCAGAGCGGCAATAAAAGCGGCGGTACGCAAAGCAATTTTTTTTTCTTCGTGAATCTTCCAAATATTTTCCCAAGCCGGCACAATGATGCTTTTTAATTCTTGATTAACTTTATCAACCGGCCAATTTTCTTTTTCCAAATTTTGTTTCCATTCAAAATAACTAACCGTAACTCCTCCGCTATTCGCCAAAACATCAGGCACTGTTTTTACTCCATTTTTAGCCAAAATTTCATCCGCTTCGGGAGCTATGGGACCATTAGCCAATTCAATGATAAATTTAGCTTTAATTTCCGACGCATTATCAGCGGTAATCTGATTCTCCAAAGCCGCCGGCACTAAAATATCCGCCGGCACTTGCAAAACTTGTTCATTACTCAAGGCTTCTGCCCCCCGAAAACCAGCTACCGAACCTGTGGATTTCTTATAATCAAAAAGTTGCTTTACATCCAAACCTTGTGGATTATGAATTCCACCTCTTGAATCGGAAACAGCCACGACTTTATAACCCGCTTCCGAGCAAAGTTCCGCCATAATTGAACCGGCGTTGCCGAATCCTTGAATCGCTATGGAAATATCTTGTTTATTTTTATCAATTTTTCCGGTTTCCACAGCGTTTTCCAAAATGTAAAATCCTCCCATGGCCGTAGCTTTATCTCTACCCAAACTGCCTCCAGCTTCCACAGGTTTTCCCGTTACCACGGCTAAATCTTTTTCACCTGCAAATTCCGCGTAAGCTTCCACAATCCAATTCATAATTTGTCCGTTGGTATAAACATCGGGAGCCGGAACATCAACTTGAGAACCTATATTAGGCGCCAATGCTTTGGTAAAATTTTGCGTTAATTGTTTAAGTTCAGCTTCTGACAACTCCTTCGGGTTAACCGTAATCCCCCCTTTACCGCCCCCCATGGGCAAACCGGCCACCGCGGTTTTGATTGTCATCCAAAAAGCCAAGGCTTTCACTTCAGCCAAGTCCACGGCAGGATAATATCGCAAACCGCCTTTATATGGCCCCGCCCAATTATTATATTGAACGCGATATCCTTGAAAAATTTTCAAGGCTCCGTTGTCCATGCGTACCAGCACTTTCACTTCCAATACGCGATCGGGAATCCGCAAAAGTTCTTTAACTTCTTGATCCAAATCCATGATACTCGCGGCTTTATCCAACTGACTCATGGCGTTTTCAAAAGGATTTTTCATATATTTATTTTTTATATCTGCTTAAATCGGGAGCCAAAGAAAATTGTCCGCCTCTTTTTTCTTGAATATATTTTGCCGCGGACAAAGCCGCTTTGGCGCCTTCTCCCGCGGAAATCACCGCTTGTTTAAAGGGAGAATTGGTAACATCTCCCGCCGCGAAAATCCCGGCATGAGAAGTTTTCGCTTCTTTGTCGGTAACCACATAGCCATATTCATCCAGGTCAACCAAATCTTTTACAAAATCGGTTTTGGTCATCCAGCCTATTTCCACGAACACGGCGGATAAAGTCAATTCCGTTTCAGAACCATTTTGATTATTCAATAAAATCACTTTTTCCAATTTATCATTACCTTTGAATTCTTTAACTTCCGTAAAATTCATAATTTCAATATTGTCTTTGGCTTTTACCGCGTCAATCAAAACCTGTTCAGCCCGATATTTTTCCGTGCGATTGAAAATGTAAACTTTCTCGCAAATATCGGACAAATAATCAGCCGCGTCAAAAGCGGAATTACCACCTCCGACCACGCCAACAATTTTATTTTTAAACAAAGGTCCGTCACAAGTCGCGCAATATGCCACGCCACGACCGGTTAACTCTTTTTCCCCCGGCGCGTTCAATTTGCGATGTTCCAATCCAAACGCTAAAATTACAGCTTGCGCGCCAAACTCTTCTCCGCTTTTGATTTTTACGGTATAGTCACCTCCTCCTTCTTCAACTTCAATCACCTCATCATATTTTATTTTGGCTCCCGCGCTTTCCGCTTGTTCACGAAACTTATCCATCAATTCGGGCCCGGTTATGGTTCCGGTTCCTGGATAATTTTCCACTTCCGTGGTAATTGATACTTGCCCACCGAGATCCTTGGTGATAATCAAAGTGCTAAGCGCTCTTCTCGCCGTATACAAAGACGCTGTTAAACCGGCCGGCGCTCCGCCGATTATTATTACATCATACTTATTCATAATAAATCAGTTAATTGTCGGTCTTTGATTTCGAGAAAAAGCTTTTTCCATTTTCCTTTGCCAACTTTCCCCTTCTTCCACCACTTTATCCAAATTCATGAGCTGTCTTTCCAAATCGGTTTTCATCTCCAAGGTCTCCTGAATTACTCGTTGTAGTTCTTTAATGGTTTGCTTTATTTCTTCTTCCGAATATTGTTCAAAATTTTTCGAACTTAAAGCCTTTTGAAAATCCTTCATTCTTATCGTTAAGATTCTCATCACTTCTCCCATGTTGTGTATTTCATTCACCAAATTTTCTCCCGCGACGATTAAAATTTTACGAGAATCATCTTTTTCAAATTTTTTAAAATAATTTACTCCTTTTTCCATACTACTCATATTATTTATTTATTTATTTATGCGATTCTAATTTTTCTTTTAAACTCTCCTTGCTTTGCAAGCCCATCAAAGTTTCCGCTGGTTCACCGTTTTTGAAAATAATCAAAGTTGGAATACTCATGATATTATATTTTCCGGCGGTAGCATTTGCTTCATCAACATTCAATTTAGCGACTTTAAATTCACTGCCCTCCAGATCCTTAGCCAATTCATCAATAATCGGCCCTTGCATTTTACACGGTCCACACCATTCCGCGTAAAAATCCACCAAAACCGGACCGGAGAATTGTAAAACTTCAGCTTCAAAATTTTGATCGTTTACTTGTAAAGACATACTTTCTAAGATCAATCGGCGATAAAAGATAATTATTGGAAATTAACTCAAATCGTGATTGAACAAATTATTATTTTTTATTATTTTCCAGCCAATATCGTAAGACATGGCGAATAAATTCGCTTTTATTGACGAATTTATGTTTTTTCATTTGTTGTTCAACTTCCTTACACATATCTTCGGGAAGCGACAAGGTTACAACACATCTCATAATATTATAATTATTTTTCGCGGAACACCGGGAGGATAAGCGCGTATTACGGGCATTGAAAAGGCTCCATAATTTGCGACAAATGCGTCACGCTCTGTATTACATTGTAATACAGGTAAATATATTGTCAAATAAAAAAGAGGCTTCACGACCTCTCTTATGTAAAATTATTATAATTTTTTCTTTTGCTCTCTTTCAATATATAGATCTAAAATATCTCCTGCTTCAATCAATGGCTGGCCTTCAAACTTAATACCACACTCTTGTCCCTTTACCACATCTTTAACCTCCTCTTTTCCGCTTTTCAATTCAACAATTTTTCCGGAAGTAACAAATTCATCATTTCTGATAACCGCGGCACTGACACCGTTTTCAACTTTTCCGAAAATCACTTTACCTCCCACCACTTGAAAATTTTCACCTTTTTTAAATAAAGCCAAAATTTCCATTTTACCAAGATCTTCTCGGATTACTTCAGTTTTGGCAATATTACGCAAAGCTTGCTTAACATCGGCAATCAATTCATAAATGATTTTATACTGCTTTATTTCCACTTCTTTCTCTTGAGCCAAACCGGCGACCGCTTGCGACGGGATCACATTAAAACCGATCAACATGGCGCCCGTAGCTTCCGCGGACAAAACATCGCTTTCAGTGACACTTCCCAAACCTTTGGACACAAAATTGATTTTAAAATCAGCTGTTTCCAATTTTTTCAAAGATTCCATGATCGCTTCTTGCGAACCCAAAACATCTGCACGCAAAATAATATTCAATTGAGCGGCTTCGCTTTCTTCACTGCCTTGTTGCTTTTTATGCTGAATATAACTTTCATCTTGCTTTTGCATGGCGTAAGTTTTAGCTTTTTTGGCTTTTTTCGGATCATCAACTATTTCCAAAACATCTCCAACCTTCGGCGCCACTTTCAAACCGATTATTTTAACCGGCACGGATGGCCCGGCTTGCTGAATTTCTTCACCTTTATAATTTTCCATTAAACGGATTTTTCCATATAACACTCCATCAACCACCACATATTGCCCTTTACGCAAGGTTCCGTTCTTCACCAAAACGGTGGCTACCGGACCTTGTCCTTTGTCAACATGAGCTTCAATAATACTGCCAATAAAATCTCCCTTGGGATTGGCTTTTATATCGGCTTGATTCATTTCCGCGATTAACAAAACACTTTCCAAAAGACCATCAATATTTTTATTGAACTTGGCGGAAATTTCCACAAATACCGTATTGCCCCCCCAATCTTCCGGCATTAAATTATATTGTGACAATTCTTGTTTAACTTTATCCGGATTGGCATCCGGCAAATCAATTTTATTAACTGCCACAATAATGGGGATGCCCGCTTCTTGCGCAATTTTCAATGCTTCTACGGTTTGAGGTTTAACACCTTCGGTAGCTGCCACTACCAAAATAGCAATATCCGCCACTTTGGCACCACGACTACGCATGGCGGTAAAAGCTTCATGCCCCGGAGTATCAATAAATGTTACCTTTTTACCCTTTTTAGTAACCTGATACGCGCCGATATGTTGCGTAATTCCGCCGGCTTCGCCGGAAACCACATCGGTTTTTCTGATCGCGTCCAAAGTTTTCGTTTTTCCATGATCAACATGCCCCATAACCACCACCACCGGTGCTCTTTCGGTAATTTTTTGCTCTTGCAATTTGGCCGCCACTTCCTTTGCTTTATCAACTTCCACTTTTTCTTGAGCGTCAATTTGTTCAGCTTCATAACCCAAATCTCCTGCTACGATAGCAGCAGTATCAAAATCAATTTTTTGATTCATTGAAGCCATTACTCCGGCCTTCATAAGCTCGGTAATCGCCAAACTAACCGGAATACCCAAAAGTTCAGCAAAATCCTTTACCGTCAACACCGCGGGAATTTGCACCCTTAAATCCTTGGGATCAGCATCTTCGGTTTTCTTCAAATATTTTTCGTACTTGGCTTTTTGTCTTTCCCTATCCAATTTTTCATACCAAGATCTGACTATGCGTGAAGCCAATCTATTATCAACCTTGATAGCTTTCGCGCCAATATCAAAACCAAGCTCCGGTAATTTTTCCCTGAGCTCCTCCGTGCTAAGTTTCATTTTTCTAGCTAATTCGCTGATATTCATATAAGTGTTTTAATTTTAGCAAAAAATCATATACCAGTCAATCGTATTAGCATAATATCTCCAACTTAATTAGGAATTGCCAAAACCTCAAATTTAAGCTATATTTATGCCATATGACACAATATTATTTTATCTTCGGCAACCATCCGGAATTGGCCAAAGCCGAATTAAAAAATAAACTTAGCGCGATGAATACGGCCTATGAAATACTGGGCGGTAAAAATAATTATTTAATTTTACAAAGCAATAATCTTCTGCCGGAAAAACTGCTGTCGCAACTTGGAGGCACGATTAAGGTCGGAGAGGTTTTGAAAAAAGATTCGCGAATTAATCCGAACGCTATTCTGCATTACGCGACAAGCTCCCAAACGGAAAAATTGCATTTCGGTATCAGCTCTTATGGTTTTCATCCTAATTTAAACAAATGGGGAGCTGAAATAAAAAAAGAACTCAAACAAAACCAACGCCGAGCTCGCTTCGTTACTTCAAAACAAAATCCACTGAGCAGTGTTATAGTAAAAAAAGAAATTTTAAATAAAGATGGCTTGGAATTTTGTGTTCTAAAACAAGGCGATGACTATTGGCTGGGAAAAACATTGGCGGTGCAAGATTTCGCAACCTATTCAGTCTTTGATTACAGTCGGCCGAGACGAGATGAACTGGTGGGAATGCTACCGCCCAAATTGGCGCAAATCATGATCAATTTAAGCGAAGCCAAACCGGAACATAAAATTCTGGACCCCTTCTGTGGCATGGGAACGATTTTACAACAAGCTTCACTGCTGAATTTTGAAAATTTATTCGGAACGGATAAAAGTCAAGATTCTTTAGACGCCGCGGAAGAAAATCGTCAATGGCTTGAAGAAAAATTGAAACGAGAACTTGATTGGCATTTACAAAAAACCGACGCGCGCGATCTGGATAAAATTTTTAAATCAAACGAATTTGATCGCATTATCAGCGAACCATTCATGGGACCAGCTTTGAAACAAAATACTTCCGTTCAAGAAATTCAAAAAAACATTCAAAAACTAACCGGTCTTTATCAAGAAAGTTTAAACGCTTGCGCCAAAATTTTAAAACCGGAAGGGATAATGGTTTTCATCATACCAAGCTTCGTATTGAAAAAAGAGGCATACGCGATAAATTTTAAAAAAATATTACCACCAAAATTGAAACTGAAAAAATCATGGCTCTATGCCCGTAGCGGACAATTAGTTAAACGCAATATTTTACTTCTTATTAAAACTTAAATACAAGAGGCTCGAGCTAAGCTCGAGCCTCTTTTTTTATTTTTGTTTTGGAAGCAAATCGGAAGAGTTATTTTTTCTTTTTGGGACTCTTCTTTTTATTGTGTTTTTTCAGGTGAGATTTAATCTTATCGTATGTTCGGTGCAACTTGGAGCGTCCGGAATTCAACGCCAATTCTTCAAATAATATTGCCCAAACCGCGATACGAAAAGTATTGTAAGCCGAACCAACCATGACCATGAGCGCGACCACCAAAACAACCATTAGTATTCCCGTTATCCAAGCCAATACAAGCGAACCGGCCAAATTAAACAGAAAATAAAGTATAATCAAAGGCGCGACCACGATCAACATTCCCAATCCCAAAAGCGCCAAAAAAATAATATTTATCACAAAAAGCAACAAGCCCACTTCCAAGTTAAGTAAAGTATTTTGCCGGAAAATATCCCATGCCGCTCGTAGCGCGGCGAAAGCCTTTTTGCGTCTTAAAACAACATAAGCCGTGCCATAAATAGTTAAAAAATTAACAATAATCGTTAAAACGATAAACAACACAACGGACGGAATATAAATCAACATCTGCCATAATGTTCCGCCACTGAATAAAATTGAAATAATGAAAGCCAACAACACCAATAAGCCGAGTAATACAAACTTGGTGATAAAATTAACCTCCAAAATCGGCCAAAATTTTTCCAAGCCAATATGCCAAGATTTTTTCAAATCGGTTTTGTGCTTTTGATCCAAATCAACCACCCCGCGGATTACTGCGCCCTGCCCGATAATAGCGAGACTCAAGAAAATAGCCAAAATCAACAAAATAAAAAGCAGAATAAAAAGCGAACCGACAAAACCGCTAAAATCAGTCTGCCAAGCCACGGCTAAATTATTCCAAGACAACATGCCGAAAAACCCTGACTGCGAATACTCCAACATAGTGTGATAAACGGTTTTTCCTTCATTTAAATTGTTCAAACTGCGCACCATGGCTTCATAAACACTGCTATTCCCCAGAAAAGCTGCTAAAAAGCCCAAAACCCAAAGCCATTTGTTTTTCCAAGTTACTGAAAGCGCTCTTTTTAATAACGGTCGGTAAAAAGGTTCCATAAAAATTTTTATATTTATTTATAATATAATTATACAATATTTTTTATTTTTCTCCAAAAGAATTATAAACAAAAAACTTTACCTTAATCGGCAAAGTTTTTTGTTATATTCAATCACCGTAATTATTTAAATCTTTCCGCCCATTTCTTAATCTCCTTTTTGGACTGTTCCGGATTTTGCAGAGGTTCTTTCAGTCCAAACTCGCCCATGTACTCATTATCGGGCAAAGCTTTTTGGTACTCTTGATAAGTTTTGCCGGCGTTCCCGCCAAAAGCGGTGAAAAATGCCAGTTTCTTATTTTTTATTTTGTCGGCATTTTGTTTTAAAAATGTTCGCCACGCTGGAGTGTAAGTTGTCACCCAGACCGGAGTTCCCATAAAAATTCTGTCATAATTTTCCGGATTAAACTCATAAGCCTCCAGTTCTGGTTCTGTCTTGGCCATAACTTGTCTTCCGCCCCAAAAAATGCGCATCATGCCCGTCTTCTTAATATCTTTAATCGGTTTTATTTCCAAAATTTCGGTGGACAACTCTTCAGCCAAGGTTTTCGCCATAAAACGACAATTATCTGTCAATGAATAATAAATGACTAGAGTTTTCATAAAATTGCTTGCCAAGTTAGACACTAAGCTTTCATGATTTTATTGAATTCTTCTTTTTCTATGGTTTCTTTTTCCAAAAGTTCACGCACCAATCTGTCCATCGTTTCCGTATTTTCCTTTATTAATTTTTCCGCGGTTTTAATGGCTCCTTCAATCATTTTGTCAATTTCTGCATCTATGGCTTCCGCGACTTTTTCACTGTAATTACGTTGTTCTTTTAAATCCTTGCCCAAGAAAACCAATTCATCTTTATCTCCGTAAATGCGTGGCGCCATATTCTCGCTCATTCCATAACGAGTAATCAAATTACGAGCGATTTGCGTGGCTTTTTGCAAATCATTGGACGCGCCGGTGGTTACTTCACCAAACCCTATTTTTTCCGCCACATAACCAGCCAAAAGCACCGCCAATTGATCAATGTATTCGGATCTTTTATGCAGATGACGATCTTTGTCCGGCAAATTCATGGTATAACCGGCGGCATGTCCGCGCGAAATAATTGAAACTTTATGAACCGGATCAGCGTGCGGAAGTAAATGACTGACCAAAGCATGCCCGGCTTCATGGCGTGCGGTAATTTTCTTTTCTTCGTCGGATAAAATATGACTTTTTCGTTCCGGTCCGAGCAAAACTTTTTCAATGCTTTCCAAAATTTCCGCTTCACCGACTTTTTTCTTATCACGACGCGCCGTTAATATAGCCGCTTCATTAATCAAATTCGCCAAATCCGCTCCGGAAAATCCGGGCGTTCTTTCCGCAATTTTCTTCATATCAACATCTTTTTCCAAAGGAATATTTCCGGCATGAACATTCAAAATGGCTTTTCTGTCTTGGATATCGGGCAAATCAATCACTACGCGACGATCAAACCTGCCGGGACGCAACAACGCCGGATCCAAAACATCCGGACGGTTGGTGGCCGCCATGACGATCACATTGGTATGTAATTCAAACCCATCCATTTCCACCAAAATTTGATTCAAAGTTTGTTCCCTCTCATCATGCGATCCGCCCAAACCGGCGCCCCTTTGACGACCGACGGCATCTATTTCGTCTATAAAAATTATACAAGGAGAATTTTTCTTGGCATTGTTAAACAAATCTCGGACGCGAGACGCACCCACTCCCACGAACATTTCCACGAATTCCGAGCCGGAAATGGAAAAAAACGGAACTTTAGCTTCACCTGCCACGGCTTTGGCCAAAAGTGTTTTTCCAGTTCCTGGAGAGCCCATAAGCAAAACACCTTTGGGAATTTTAGCTCCCAGCGCAGTGAATTTTTTCGGATTACGCAAAAATTCCACCACTTCCAAAAGTTCTTCTTTAGCTTCTTTTACTCCAGCTACATCTTTGAAAGTAACTTTTTTCTTGGGGTCTTGCTTAATATTTTTTGCTTTACTTTGACCGAAACTTATCGCCCGATTATTGGCACCCTGAACCTGTCTCATCATAAACCAGATAAACACGGCAATAAATAAAAACGGGATCAAAAATGGCGCCAAAGCGGCCAACCAATAATCAAATCCGCTCGGTTCTTTTACTTCAATGGCCACCTTACTTATCTTTTCCGAAGACACGCCGAAATTCGTCAATAATTCACTCAAAGATTCACTGCTTTCTTTTTTTGCTTCCTGAATACTCCCATCCTTCAAAGTTAACAATAGCATATCACCTTCCACTTCTATTTTCTCCATTTTTTCTTCTTGAATCTGGTTAACCATTTTCCGTAAATCTATTTTTTCAGGTTGTTCCGTATTTAAATTGTACAAGCTGAAAATACTGGCTATGGCAAAAAATACCACTAAAAAAATCAATAAATTTTTCATCAAGCCGTTATTTTTCATAATTGATTAAATAATAATTTTTAAGCTTCCGCTTTTTCTTTTTTTTCTTTGGCTCTAAAACCCGTTCCCGCCGGAATCAAACGACCGATAATCACATTTTCTTTCAAGCCTTCCAAATTATCAATTTTTCCGGTAACAGCCGCGTTAATCAATACTTTGGCGGTTTCTTGAAACGAAGCCGCGGATAGCCAACTGGTAGTTGATAAAGATACTTTGGAAATACCCAGAAAAACATCTTCCGCTTTAGCCGGCTTTTGACCTTTTTCCAAAGCATCATTGGCTTGCAAGAAAGCGGTTCTTTCCACCACTTCTCCTTCCAGCAAATCAGTATCTCCGGCGTCGTTAACATAAACACGGGAGAACATTTGTCTGGCGATAATTTCCACATGTTTATCATTTAGCTTCTGCCCTTGTGAAGAATAAATATGTTGAATTTCTCTTAAAATATAATCTTGCACCGCTCTTTTTCCACTCACTTTGAACAACTGAGACAAATCAATGCTTCCTTCAGTCAATTGCTGTCCCTTTTCAACCTTATCTCCATCTTTCACCCAAAGCACCGTTCCGGCCGGCACAACATATTCTTTTTCTCCATTAACTTCGGTTATCACGGAAATCTTATCATCTTCAACTTTGGCCTTTCCGAAAGTTTTTGATTTAACTTTCTTTTTCGCGGCATCTAAATACAATACATCATTCTGGCTAATCAAATCATCATCTTTAACTTCAACTTTGGCGTCTTTCGGTAACTTATATTCCACTTCTTCCGTATCCTTATAATTAATCTTTAGAATTCTTTCACTGAAAGAACTTTTGGCCACGATTTCGCTTTTACCGCTTTTAATCACCCTTTTTTGTTCTTCAATACTGACCAAACCTTCAACCTCGGCGATCAAAGCTTTCTTTTTAGGTGGGCGCGCTTCAAAAACTTCCTCCACCCGTGGCAAACCTTGAGTAATATCACTGGCTCCCGCCACACCACCAGTATGAAAAGTTCTCATAGTCAACTGCGTGCCAGGTTCACCGATACTTTGCGCGGCGATAGCTCCAACCGCGGTACCGAATTCAACCGGTTTATTGAAAGCCAAATCAAAACCGTAACATTTGCGACAAATTCCTTTTTTGCATTTACAAGATAAAGCTGAACGGATTTTCACTTCCTTAATGTCCATTTTATGCATTTCACGAGCCAATTGTTCGGTTATGATTTCTCCGGCCGGAACAACTTCTTTCTTGGTTTCAGGATCAATAATGGGATCAACAACATAACGACCAACCACTCTATCGGCCAATTTTTGTCCCATAATTTCACTTTCTTCCGCTGTAATCAATTTACCTTCCGTGTCCCCGCAATCATCTTCCATTATCACGATATCTTGAGAAACATCCACCAGTCTTCTGGTTAAATAACCCGCGTTAGCGGTTCTAAGAGCCGTATCGGACAAACCTTTTCTGGTACCATGAGTGGAAATATAATATTCAAGAACTTGAAAACCTTCCTTAAAATTCGCTTTAACCGGCAATTCCATAATTTGACCGGACGGATTGATCACCAAACCTTTCATGCCGAGCATCTGAGATAACTGCCCCCAAGATCCTCTAGCTCCGGAGTTAATCATGGAATAAACCGGGCCTTCCGGATCCAATGATTCAGAACTTAATTGAGTGGTTTGATCTTTTATCTTGGTCCAAATTTCAATAATTTTGGTATATCTTTCATCAGCGGTCAATAATCCTTCTTCGTATTGAGATTGCACTTCTTCAACCATTTTTTCACCTTGTTCCACCAATTCTTTTTTACCTTTAATATCCGGCAAATTGCCAATCCCCCAAGAAAATCCGGATTTGGTTAATTGCGCGAAACCGAAATTTTTAATCGCGTCCAAAACACTAGCGGTTTTTTCAAAACCGTAAAACTCCAAGCACAACTGGACAATGGCACCCATTTTCTTTTTATCAATCACTTCATTATAATACGGTAATTTTGCCGGCAACAATTCATTGAATAAAATCCTACCCAAAGTTGTTTCTGCCAAACCGGATTCAAACTTTTCCGCCAGTTCTCCGGCTTGTTCATCAATACGAATTTTCAAAGGTTGACGCAAAGTTATTTTACCCAAGCTATGAGCTACTTTGGCTTCGTTTATTGAAGCGAATGTTTTTACCGGCGCTTCTTCTTTTTGGATGGAAGTAACATAAAAGCTTCCCCAAACCATATCCATACTCGGAGTAGTTACGGGATTACCAGTGGCTGGTTTTAATAAATTATTGGCGGACAACATCAATTCTTTGGCTTCTTTCTTGGCTTCTTCGGTCAAAGGAACATGAACCGCCATTTGATCACCGTCAAAGTCAGCATTAAAAGCTGAACACACCAAAGGATGCAACCGAATCGCTTTACCTTCAATTAAAACGGGTTGAAAAGCTTGAATTCCCAGTCTGTGCAAAGTCGGAGCGCGATTTAACAATACATTGGCGCCGGCCACGATATTTTCCAAAATATCCCAAACTTCCGGACGATCTGATTCAATAAAACGATTGGCGCTACGAATATTATGAACAAATTCATTTTTAATTAAACGACTGATCACGAAAGGTTTAAATAATTCCAAAGCCATTTTTTTCGGAATACCGCATTGGTCAATCGCCAAACTAGGTCCAATCACGATTACGCTACGACCGGAATAATCAATTCTTTTACCAAGCAAATTTTGTCTGAAACGACCGCGCTTTCCTTTTAAGTAATCGGCGATGGATTTTAATTTTCGCTTTTGTCCTGTGGAAGCGGTAGTGGTTTTACTATGACGCGCGGAATTATCAATCAAAGCGTCAACCGCTTCTTGCAACATGCGTTTTTCATTTCTCGTAATCACTTCCGGCGCGTTCAATTCCATTAATCTTTTCAAACGATTGTTTCTGGAAATAACCCGGCGATACAAATCATTTAAATCGGAAGTGGCAAATCTACCACCATCCAACGGAACCATGGGACGCAAATCCGGCGGAATCACCGGCACGGAAGCCAAGACCATGTGTTCCGGTTTAATGCCGTTCTTTTTTAAACTTTTTAACAATTTGATACGATTGACAATTTTTTTTGATTTTTGAGAATTATCGTCTTTTACTTCGGCTTCCAATTGCTTTATCATTTCATCAACATCAATCTTTTCCAACATTTTTCTAACCGCCTCAGCGCCAATTCCGGCTTCAAACACATGTCCATATTTCAAAGACATATCTTGGTATTCCAATTCGGAAATAATCTTTAATTCTTTCAAATCTCGCAATTCTTTTTCCGTAAAATTGAAATCATCAGCCAATTCTTGCAATTCTTGATCTTTGGTTTCATTGAGCGCGATCAATTGGCTTTCTTTTTCATCGGCGGACAAATCAGCATTTTTTTGGATATTTTCGATTTTTTGCTTAAACTGAGCATCAATGGTTTTTTGTTTGGAAACATATTCTTTTTTCAAATTAGCCAATTCTTCTTTGCGCAATTCATCATTTACTTCGGTGACCAAAAAATTAGCAAAATAAATAACTTTTTCCAATTTTTGAATTGATAAATCCAAAATCAAACCAATCTTGGACGGAATACCCCGTAAAAACCAAATGTGACTGACCGGCACGGACAAATCAACATGCCCCATGCGTTGACGACGAACCACAGCGCGGGTAACTTCCACTCCGCACTTGTCACAAATAATACCTTTGTAACGAATTTTTTTATATTTACCGCAGTAACATTCCCAATCTTTGGTGGGACCAAAAATTTTCTCGCAAAACAACCCGTCTTTTTCCGGTTTCTGGGTACGATAATTAATTGTCTCGGGACGAGTCACCTCGCCATGCGACCAACTATGAACATCTTCGGGGGAAGCTAATTTCAATTTGATGGCATCAAAGTCATCAATTTTTAAAGTATCTACACTCATATTATGTTAATTTATTTTAATTAATTATTCTTGATCCGAAGAATTTTCTTGTTCTTCACTGACCGCGGAAACCAAATTTTTCATTTTTTCTTCTACTTCCCCTTCCACCGCGAATTCTTCACGAGCTTTGCGCCTTTGCGCCATTTCTTGTTTTCTTTCTTCTTCCGCTCTGGCTTCCAGAATTTCTTGAGTAACCTTTTCTCCATCTTTCAAAAGTTCCACATCCAAAGCCAATCCTTTCAATTCGCGAATCAAAACATTGAAAGATTCCGGAACATTCAATCTTTTTATCGGCTCACCTTTGATAATTGATTCATAGGCCTTGGCGCGTCCCAAAACATCATCGGATTTAATGGTAAGTATTTCTTGCAAAGTATGCGCCGCACCATAAGCTTCCAATGCCCATACTTCCATTTCTCCGAATCTCTGCCCACCGAATTGAGCTTTTCCCCCCAAGGGTTGTTGAGTAATCAAAGAGTAAGGACCAATTGATCTTTGGTGAATTTTATCTTCCACCATATGGTTCAATTTCAACATGTAATTAATACCAACCGTAATTTTATGGTCAAAAGCTTCTCCGGTTTTTCCGTCATACAATTGCAATTGACCGTCCACCGGGTAACCGGCTTTTTCCAATTCTCCTTGAATTATTTCCAAAGGCACGCCGTTTAACACTGGAGTAGCTACTTTATATCCCAAAGTTCTGGCCGCCAAGCCCAAATGCGTTTCCAAAATCTGTCCCAAATTCATACGAGAAGCAATACCAAGCGGAGTTAGAATAATATCCACCGGTGTGCCATCTTCCATGAACGGCAAATCTTCCACCGGCACGATGCGAGAAATAACACCTTTGTTCCCATGGCGTCCGGCCAATTTGTCACCAACTTGGATTTTTCGCAAATTGGCGATGGTAACTTGAATTGATTTAATAACTCCGGGAGAAAGTTTATCACCGTTCTCTTGGCTGAAAACTCTGATATCCACGACTTTGCCGTGCTCTCCATGTTCCAAGCGCAAAGAAGTATCACGAACATCTCTGGCTTTTTCTCCGAAAATGGCTTTTAACAATTTTTCCTCAGCTGACAATTCCGTTTCTCCTTTCGGAGTAATCTTACCCACCAAAATATCGCCGGATTTTACCGTAGCGCCAATGCGCACGATTCCTTCGGCATCAAGATTTTTTAATTTTTCTTCACTGATATTCGGGATATCAGCGGTTACCACTTCGGGTCCTAATTTGGTATCGCGAACATCAATAGTGTAATTATCAATATGCACCGAGGAATATGTGTCATTATGCACCAAGCGTTCAGAAATAATGATGGCGTCTTCATAGTTATAACCTTCCCAAGCCATATACGCCACCAAAGCATTTTGCCCAAGCGCCAATTCTCCGTTCTGAATTGAAGGACCATCCGCCAAAACTTGTCCTTTTTTAACTTTTTCACCCAGGTCAACAATCGGTCTTTGATCAATACTGGTAGACGCGTTGGAACATTCGTATTTATTTAATTTAAATTTGTGAAGTTCACCTTTTTTATCAAGTAAATGAATTTCATTGGCCTGCACTTTTACAATTTCACCATCTTGCGGAGCCAAAACACAATGCCCGGAATCCTCCGCGGCTTTGGCTTCAATACCCGTACCGACAACCGGAGAATCAGGTTTAACGCAAGGAACGGCCTGCCGTTGCATGTTCGTTCCCATCAGCGCACGAGTGGCATCATCATTTTCCAAGAAAGGAATCAAAGAAGTTCCCACGCTGACGATTTGATTGGATGAAACATCCATGTAATCAATTTTGTAAATATGATCAATGGTCGGAACCCCGTAACGACGAACTTCCACTTTGTCGGAATCAAATTTTCCTTTTTCGGTTAAATTATTTTGAAATGATGTGGTAATGTGTCTTTCTTCTTTTAAAGCGTTCAAATATTCAACTTCATCCGTAACCCAAGTTTCCACATTATCTTTTATGTCTGAAGCTAAAATCGGTGATTTTTCAAAATCAACACCTTTAACTTCTTGACCTTTTTTAAATATAACTTCTTTTGTTTGAGGATGTTTCAAATCAGTCAAAACTTTGTGCTTAACCACGAAATACGGAGTTTCCAAAAATCCGAATTCGTTTACTCGTGAATAACTGGCGAAATGCCCCACCAAACCGATGTTCGGACCTTCCGGCGTGGCAATCGGACAAATTCTGCCGTAATGAGTGGTATGCACATCACGAACTTCAAAGCCGGCTCTTTCACGAGACAAACCACCCGGCCCCAAAGCAGAGATTCTTCTTCTATGTTCCAGTTCGGATAATGGATTGATCTGATCCATGAACTGCGACAATTGAGAACTCATGAAAAATTCTCTGACCACACCGATAACCGGACGAGCGTTAATCAATTTTGACGGCGTTAAAGTAGTTGGATCCATAGTACTCATGCGATCCTTGACGATTCTTTCCATACGCGCCAAACCGATACGAAATTTATTTTGGATCAATTCTCCGATGGCGCGGATTCTTCTATTTCCCAAATGATCAATATCATCCGCCATTTCTTGAGTAATATTCAGCCTGATGATTTCCTTAATAACATTAACAACATCTTCCAATTTTAGGACGCGATTTTCTTCCGACAGTTCAAATTTTTGATTAAATTTTTGATTTAACTTGTAACGACCGACTTTGCCGAAATCATAACGATCAAAATTGAAAAACATGGCGAAAATCAGAGATTTTGCATTATCGGCCGTGGCCAAATCACCGGGGCGAATTCTTTTGTAAACTTCAATCAAGCCATCATCTTGGTTGGCGGCCACATCTTTTTTCAAAGTTGATTCAATAAATTTAATATCCGGATGAGTATCAACATCATTAAATAATTTTTTAATTTCTTCCGCGGTATCCACGCCGAACGCTCGCAATAATGAAGTCGCCGCAACCTTTCTTTTACGATCAATTTTTACCCAAATTACATTATTGGCATCTGTTTCAAATTCCAGCCAAGCTCCGCGGTTGGGAATAATTTTCGCTCCGTAAAAAATACGATTTTTCTCACGCATAAAATCCGAAGTAAAAAATACTCCGGCTGATCTGATAATTTGCGAAACAATAACTCTTTCAATTCCATTAATAATGAATGTTCCGCGATCGGTCATGAGAGGGAAATCTCCCAAATATATTTCTTGAACTTCTTTTTTCTTGGTTTTGGTATTAACCAAAGTGGCCTCAACACGCAAAGGCGCTTCATAAGTTATATTTTTCTCCTTACTGGTTACTTCATCAAATTTAGGTTCATCCAAAAAGTACTTTTTAAAGGATAATTCCAAACCCTTGTCTGAAATATCAATAATCGGTGAAAGCTCATGGAATAATTCTTCCAAGCCGGTTTTAATAAACCAATCATATGAATCTTTTTGTACCTCAATTAAATCGGGCAAAGCCATTTGGTATGACTTGGTAAAAAACTTGCGTTCGGTTTTAATATTTGACATAAAAAATACGCCCCCCTCCCTTGGGAGAAGCGGGGTTTTTATATTATTTAATTGAATTAGCTTGGAAGAAGCCCTCAAACATTAGTAATTTTTAAAACCTAGACTTCCGAACACAAGATCGAGAAGCTAAGTTTTCCCGAGGGATTATGAAGCTTAAGTGCCTTTATTCTAGCAAAATTAGCCAAATAGGTCAATACTCGGGACAAATCAACATATTGACAAATATTTTTGTCTAATTTAAGTCAAAAACACACAGTTATCCACAGTTTGAAAAAAAATAAAAAATTTGCTTTACAGTTCTGTTTCCTTATTTTTCTTAATATACTCTTTAACAATTCGTCTATCATCCCAAGGAATATACTTTCCGCCGGCAACGGCCATGGCTTGCTCAGCTCCTTTACCGGTAATCATTACCAAATCGTCCACATCCGCCAAATCCATAGCTCGCCGAATTGCTTCAGCACGATCCATAATGCAAAATAAGTTTTTTTCCTTAATTTTACCCGCATTTTCAGCGCCTTCAGCCACTTGTTCAATAATTCTCCAAGGATCATCGTCATACGGGTCTTCATTGGTCACGATTACCATATCAGCATTTTTTGCCACAATTTTACCTAAAACAGGGCGTCTTGCAACATCTCTGCCACCACCGCCAGATCCCAAAACATGAATAATCTTATTGATAGGCATTTCCTGATTGTTTTTTAATAAATTTACGGTTTCATATAATTTTTCCATTCCAGCCGGTTCGTGAGCATAATCAACCAAAACTTTCAACTTATCAGTCTGAATAAGTTCCATTCGCCCCGGCACGCTTTCCAATTCCGCGAAAGCTTTGGCAACTTGCGGCATGGCGATTCCTTCCCGCTCAGCAATGATGATTGCCGGTAAAGAATTTTCCACATTAAAAGCGCCCATAATCGGCAAATGAAATTTCGTTCCTCCATAAACAAACGAACATCCATCCAAGCCAACTTTAACATCCTGAGCACAAACGGCTTCCGAACAATTCTTTACCGAAAAATAGATTTTTTGATCCAAAACAAAAGAAGCAAAATATTTCGCGTATTCACTATCAGCATTATAAATTCCGACTTTTTCTATTTTTTTATTATCAATCGTTTTGCGTGGTAAAGTGGCGGTTCTTTTAAATAATTTTCCTTTGGCTTTTTTGTAATTTTCAAAGCCGCCATGAGCCTCAATATGCTCGGGCGTCAAATTGGTAAAAACCAAATAATCATAATTTATGCCCCAATGCCGAAATTGTTCAATGCCTTGCGACGAAGTTTCAATAACCGCGTAACGGCAACCCGCTTTAAACATTCGCGATAAAAGCTTTTGCAATTGGAATCGGCCGAGCATGGTCATTTTTTTATCATTTAACCATTCACGACCGGCGATTTGAAATTTAACCGTTGAAGTTGATCCGACTTTAAAGCCACCCCCCGCCAAAGCTTTGGCGATAAATTCCACAGTAGTGGATTTACCATTAGTACCGGTAACTCCGACTATAATCATTTTTTCACTCGGATATCCGTAAACAAAAGCCGCCAGCATGGCCAAAGTTTTATGGTAAGCGGATAGTGCGATTTCGGGAATAAATTTTTTGATTAAATTTTTCATAATTTGCCACTTTATCAATTCATAATGATTATAGCAATAATTGAATATTTTTTGAAAATTCTCGGCGATTGACATACATGCTATAATAACCTAATATACATAATTCAAAGTAAAAAATATGGACGACAGAATGAGCCAAATTAACAGCTTGCTAATGCAGGCGCTTTCGGAAATCTTCATTGAAAAAATG
The DNA here is from genome assembly GCA_964486065.1 of uncultured Gammaproteobacteria bacterium. Classification (GTDB taxonomy): domain Bacteria; phylum Patescibacteriota; class Patescibacteriia; order UBA11705; family JABHMO01; genus CAZAKN01. Next base: position 96,879 of record CAZAKN010000002.1, read on the forward strand.
GAAATTCCTTTTGATTTCTTTATTACCGTGACCAAAGCGCAAAGCGCGCGTGATTTAAAAAGCGCCAAAATTTATTTAAGTGTTCTTCCTTTTAATAAATCCAAAGAAGGCATGGCTTGGATCATAAACCGCCGTAAAATAATTCAGGAATATTTGGGCAAACAAATCAACCTGAAATATACTCCCAAACTGACTTTTCTACACGATGATTCCGAAGAAAACGCCAGTCGTATTTATGAAATAATGGACAAGTAAAATGCCTTGCCGAATATTTGATTTAATTAAAAACAGTACAAAAATATTACTGATCAGTCATGTCAACCCTGATGGAGACACTTTGGGAGCGGCAGGAGCTTTCTGGCATTATGGAAAAGAAAATGATAAACAAGTTGATTTTTTTTGTTTACATGAAGTCCCGAAAATTTTTGAATATTTAGGCTTTAAAAAAACTATAACCAAAGAAAGCCTTGAACTTAATAATTATGATTTGGTGATAATTCTTGACAATGCCAATATTAAACGCACCGGAATTCCGGAAAAAATAAAGAATTGTAAAGTTCCTTTGGTCAACATTGATCATCATAATACCAATCTGGGCTTCGGAACTTACAATTTGATCAAAGCCGATTATTCTTCCACCTGTGAAATAGTTTATGAACTTTTTAACAATTGTCGCGAAAATTTTTCTCCGCAAAGCGCCACTTGCCTTTTGACGGGGATCTTAACCGACACAGACAATTTCACTAACGCAGCGACTCGTAATGAAGCCGTGGCTGCTGCCGCGGATTTGATTAAAAACGGCGCTGACATAAAAAAAGCCAATCAAAATATTTGGAAAATACAAACCGCCGACACGCTGAAAATTTGGGGGAAAATTTTGGCTAATTTGCATTTCTTGCCCGAAGAAAAAATCGTCATGGCGGTTCTAACCGAAGAGGATTTGGCCAATCCCGATGCCGTTGACGGCGTAGCCAACTTTTTAACAAAACTTTACGAAGCCAATATTATCTGGGTAGTGCAACAACATGCCAATAATATAATCAAATGCAGTTTGCGTACCACAAAAGACAATATTGATGTTTCCGCCATTGCTAAAAATTTCGATGGTGGAGGTCATCAAAAAGCGGCCGGCTTTTCTTTCCCCGGAACTTTGAAAAAAATAGCTGGGAAATGGCATATTATTTAACATGAGACAAGAAACATATTTCAAGCTTTGCTTCCGCTCGCCTCGCGCAGTTTTAATGGCCAATAGTACTTGCCTCTTTTTATTTAATTAAATAAAGATGAATGTTTTATCTTGTTAATCTAAAAGCCCCGCCTTTGGCGGGGCTTTTTATTCAAGCTTTTATTTTTTTTCCGGTTTGGATTTTAAAGTCGCTTTCTCCCTTTTTTCCACTTCCTCTTTTATTTCTTCAATTTTTTCTTCCGCTTGACTACCAAGTAAAGTAACGGAAGCAATCTTATCACCCGATACTTTAAAACGCATAACTCGCACACCTTGAGTATCTCTGCCCAAAACCGGAATTGATTTAAACGGCAACCGAATAACTTGCCCTTTAACGGAAATTATCATCAAATCTTTATCATCGGATTCCTTGGCATTTACTACAAAAGATTTTACCACCTTGCCGGTTTTGGAAGTAACTTTTTGGGTACGAATTCCGGAACCGCCACGATTCTGCACTTTGTAATGCTTAATTTCACTTCGCTTACCAAAACCTTCTTCGGTAATTACGGCTATTTGCAAATCAGCCACTTTTTTCGGATCAACTTTACTCATGCTTATCAAAACATCTTCATTGCGCAATTTAATGCCACGAACTCCGGAAGCCGGTCTACCCATCGGTCGGACCTTTGATTCTTCAAAACGAATTGATTGCCCCAAACGAGAAACCAACTCAATCTCATTTTTTCCATCGGTCGGAGCCACCCATTCCAGACGATCTTCATCTCGCAATTTAATCGCGATCAAACCGGAACGACGAACATTTTTAAAATCTTCAATCGGCACCTTTTTAACCACTCCTTTTACCGTGGCCATGAATAAATATTTTATTCCTTCTTTTTCATGCAATGGCAAAATGGATGAAACTTTTTCATTGGGTGCCAATTGTAAAAAGTTAACAATGGAACTTCCCTTGGCTGTCCGACTGCTTTCCGGAATATCATAAGCTTTCAATTTAAACACACGACCGCGCGTAGTGAAGAACAAAAGTTCATCATGAGTCATGGGAGCAAGAAGATGCGCCACCACATCTTCTTCCTTGGTGGTCAAACCGATTACTCCTTTTCCACCACGATGTTGAGATTTGAAAGTATCTGGCGGTAATCTCTTTATATATCCGTCTTTGGTGAAAAACACCACGGTCGGTTCATTGGGCACCAAGTCTTCTTGCGAAAACTCACCCACCGGAGAAGAAATAATTTTGGTTCTTCTTTCATCTCCGTATTTTTCTTTAATGGCATCCAATTCGTCTTTAATAACTCCCAAAATTTTCTTTTTGCTGGCCAAAAGAGCTTTCAACTCTTTGATTAACTTCATTTTTTCTTTAAGCTCATCTTCAATTTTCTGTCTTTCCATATTGGCCAAACTGGACAAACGCATTTCCAAAATGGCCGAAGCCTGTATTTCCGTAAACTTAAATTTCTTCATCAAATTTTGTCTCGCGATGTCTTTGGTTTTGGACGCTTTAATGGTTTTGATAACCGCGTCAATTTTATCCAAAGCCATTTTCAATCCTTGTAAAATATGAGCTCTTTCTTCGGCTTTGCGCAAATCATGCTCCGCGCGACGACGCACCACCTCTTGACGATGTTTCAAATAATAACCAAGCATTTCATGCAAAGTCAAAACTTGTGGCTGAATTCCGTCAACCAGAGCCAACATGTTAACATCAAAATTTGATTGTAACTGCGTCAACTTAAATAAACGATTTAAAACTTTTTTCGGATATGCGTCTTTTTTAAGTTCAATCACTACTCTCACTCCATCCTTGTCCGATTCATCGCGCACATCTTTTATTCCATCAATTTTTTTAGTTTTAACCAATTCGGCAATCTTTTCCAAAAGACTGGCTTTGTTTAACAAATACGGAACTTCGGTTACCACGATTTTAAATTGATTATTTTTTTCTTCCTGAATATCCGTCTTTGCCCGCATCACTACTTTTCCTTTTCCCGATGTATAAGCCTTGTCAATTTCAGTTTTATCGTAAATAATTCCGCCGGTCGGGAAATCAGGTCCAGGAATAAATTTCAACAACTCTTCAGAAGTGGCTTCCGGGTTTTCTATTAAATATTGAATACCTTCACACAATTCACCCAAATTATGAGGCGGGATTTTTGTAGCCATTCCCACGGCAATACCCATAGTTCCGTTTAATAGCAAATTGGGTAGTTTTGCGGGCAGAACAGCAGGTTCTTTTTGCGTGCCATCATAATTTGGAATAAAATCAACGGTTTCTTTTTCCAAATCATAAAGCAATTCCTCGGCGATAGATCTCAATTTAGCTTCCGTGTAACGCATGGCGGCTGCACCATCTCCATCCATTGATCCGAAGTTACCTTGTCCGTGAACCAAAGTATAACGCATGGAAAAATCTTGAGCCATTCTCACCATACTGTCATAAACCGCGGAATCACCGTGAGGATGATATTTACCAAGCACTTCACCGACTACAGTGGCGGATTTTCTGAATTTCGCATTAGCCTTCAAGCCTATGTTCCACATGGCATATAAAATACGACGATGAACCGGCTTCATTCCATCACGCACATCGGGCAAAGCTCTGGTTACGATCACACTCATGGCATAATCAATATAACTACTCTCCATCTCATTAATAATAGAAACATCATCAACTCTACTTAAAGTCGGTTCTTCAATCGGTAGCTCCTCTTTTTTTTCGTTTTTTTTCTTTGACATATATTTATTAACGGAAAATATTTTGACTTAGACTTTTTATATTAGTAAATCATTAATGTAAATATCTTTTTATATCAAAATTTTGGCAATGCGATCTTATCTTGAAAATTTTAAACGCGTGATCCGCGAACAATATTTACTCTTCCTCTTCTTCCTTGTTCAACGCTTCTTGCATTTGCCCGGCAGCTTGATTCATTTGTTCAACCAATCCTTCCACTGTTTGACTTTTATCGGCCTGCTTGTCCATTTCCGTAAAACTGTATTTTAATGAATAAATCCAACCCCCGAAAATTATGACCGCTGCAATAATGACACAAATCCAAAGCAACAAATATCTTGAATCGTTCTTTTTATTTTTTCCCTCCATAATATTTCAATATTATTTATTTTTTTACTCAAAAACCACTAACTGCGTTTCCTCTTGAGGCAAATCTTTTTTCGCCACTTTTAACTTAGCGATTTTTTCAGCTTTCAGACCAACTTGTTTAATGAATTTATCAACACCTTCGATATCATATTTCAACCCTTTTACTTTGTAATGCATGGGAATAACTATTCTCGGCTCCAACTGTCGCACCACTTCCGCCGCTTCTTTGGCGTCAATCGTATATTTTCCACCGACCGGAATTAACAAAATATCAATATCACCGATCGCGCCGAGTTGCGCGTCTGACAATTTGGTTCCCAAATCTCCCAAATGCAAAACTTTCATGCCTCCCATGTCAATCTTAAACATATTGGACTTGCCCCGTTCTTCTCCTTCTTGTTTATCATGATAAGAACCAATCCCAGTCAAAAAAACACCAGCTGACTCATACTCTCCGGGACGGTCAAACACCATCACCTTTTCATTAACCGGCAATATGTCGGTCGAATTATTATGATCTTCATGATCATGGCTCACGGTTACGATATCCGCGCGAGTTTTCGGTAAACGCAACCCGCAAGATTTATCATAAGGATCGGTAACCACGCTCACGGCATTGTTTTCAACTTTTTCTTCCAGCTTAAAACAGGAATGCCCCAAATGCGTAATATTCATAATTTTTAAATTAATATTCAAATAGTTAACAAAATAATTTTATCACCTTTTAATATTTACAGCAAACCGAAAAACCTCGCAAATCGCAAAAATAAAGCTCTCAAGCTGATTTATGAAATTTTTGATTTATAAACAACTTAGCGTCACGCTAGATCATAGCAGAGAAGCCGATTTTAAGCCTCACCGATCACTTGACAAATACATAAATTACTTTAGAATATAACTACCGTTCAAATTTAAACAATCAGCTCGCTAACCCAAATAATAATAATTAAACGGTAAGCTGACTTGAGAAAGTCCACACCGGTGGATTTTTTTGATAAATTTGACCAGAAAGGAATAAATACATGACTAAACAAAATGATAAATCGGAAATGCAAAAGCTTTTGGATCAAGACAAAACTTTTGATAATTTCCCGCAGGTCGGAGAATTGATCAAAGGTACGGTGATTTCCGCGTCTAAAAAGGAAGTGCTTTTGGATATCAACGGTACCATGACCGGCTTGGTTCGCAATCGGGAACTTTATAATGAATCCGATGAATTTAACAATTTACAACCAGGAGAAGAAGTTGAAGCCACGGTAATGGAATTGGAAAACGAAAGAGGTATGTTGGAATTGTCTTTCCGTTACGCCGGACATCAAAAAACTTGGGCATCATTGAATGAGTATAAAGTTAGCGACGATAAAGTTTCCGTTAAAATCACTGACGCGAATAAAGGAGGTCTTTTAATAACTTTAAACGGAGTATCAGGATTTTTGCCGGTTTCTCAATTAAGTCCAGAATATTATCCGCGTATCCAGGGTGGTGATAAAAATAAAATTTTGGAAAAATTGAAAAGTTATGTCGGACAAACTTTTGAAGTGAAAGTTATTGATGTTGATGAAGATTCCGAAAAATTGATTGTTTCCGAAAAAGCCGCTTGGGAAGAAACGCAAAAGCATATTTTGGATCAATACAAAGTCGGTGATGTGGTTGAAGGTAAAATCACCGCTGTTACCGATTTCGGCGTATTCGTGGAATTCGGAGAAAACCTGGAAGGACTTATCCATATTTCCGAGTTGGCTTGGCAACGCATTGACGATCCGAAAGAGCTCTACAAAGTCGGCGATGATATCAAGGCGGAAATCGTAAAAATAGATGGTTCAAAAATATTTTTATCAAGTAAAAATCTGGTGGAAGATCCTTGGAAAAATATTGAAGAAAGATATAAAGTAGATGACACGGTGGAGGGGAAAGTATTGAAAGCCACTCCGTTCGGCCTGTTCGTGGAACTTGATGACGACATTCACGGCTTAGCGCATATTTCCGAACTTTCGGAAAAAAATATTGATTCTACCGACAGCGTAGCCAAACCGGGAGACTTGATGAAGTTCAAAATCGTTTCCATTGAACCGAAAGAACATCGCTTAGGTTTGAGCATCAAAGCTTTTTCCGATAAAAAAACTGCTGACAAACCAACAGATACAAATGAAAAAGACCAATCGAAAAAAACAGACGCCGAAGAACCGACCGAGAAAGAAGATACAAAAGAAACCATTGAAAAGGAATAAATAGCATGCCATTCAATAAAAGCAAAAAGCCCCGCCATGGCGGGGCTTTTTGCTTTTATTCTTAAAATATGGAAATTTTCTCTTGCTTGTCAAAGCCAAATAAAATTGCTAAACTAAATTTGCAAATTAATAATTAATGAGAAGCGCAGAAAGCACGGGTGGATTGGAAAAGTTACTGTTTTAAATAAATTTCATACTTCATATAGCGGCTTATTTAGCTAAAATTACTTTTAAAATCTTTATCTAAATCACGGATTTGTTTTTTACTGTAAACGAAAACCATCCAAGCTGCTCGGATTTTCGGCTTCAATTAACCAATATGCACTATCTGATTTATGCGGTAATTGGCGTTGTTTTGGGTTTATTAATCGGCTATTTCATCAGAAAACAAATCGCTCGCCAAGAAGCTGATTCAGTGGAAGTTAAAATTAAAAATCAACTTGAAGAAGCAAGAAACAAAGAACGGGAAATCTTACTGAAAGCCAAAGACAAAGCCCTCGCCATTATTGATGAAGCTAAAAAAGAAGAAATTTCACGCAGAAAAGATTTAAAAGAACAACAAAACCGCTTGGAAAAAAGAGAAAACCTTTTTGACAAAAAACTTTTGGAACTGGAATCAAAGCAAGGCCGTCTGCAAGACAAAGCCAAAGAAATTGAAGAAATCAAACAAGAAATCCAAAATTTGCGTCAAGAACAAGTGGAAAAATTGCAAAGCATCGCCGGACTGTCAGAAGAACAAGCCAAGGATTTACTTTTACAAAATGTAGAAGAAGACATGCAAGACGCTCTTATGAGTAGAATCAAAAAGTTGAGCGATGAAACTGCCACGGAAGTGGAAAATCAAGCCAACAAAACTTTAATCAATGTAATTCAAAGATGTTCCATTTCTCACGCGGTGGAAGCCACCACCACGGTAGTGGATCTGCCCAGTGAAGAAATGAAAGGTCGCATTATCGGTCGCGAAGGACGAAATATTCGCGCCATTGAACAATTGACCGGCGTGGAAATCGTGGTTGATGATACTCCTCAAGTAATTACTGTTTCCGGCTTCAGCCCGATTCGTCGCCATGTGGCCAAGAAAACTTTGGAAAAACTGATTACCGACGGACGCATTCATCCGGCCAGAATTGAAGAAACCATTGAAGAATCCAAAAAAGAAATCGCTTTGGATATTAAAAAAGCCGGCGAAGAGGCATGTTACGAAGTTGGGGTTACCGGACTTGATCCTAAACTGGTGCAAATCATCGGCCGACTGAAATATCGCACCAGCTACGGTCAAAATGTTTTAAAACATAGTGTTGAAGTGTCCAGTATTTCCGCTCTCTTGGCGGAAGAACTCGGCGCCAATGTTACGATTGCTAAAAAAGGCGGATTTTTGCATGATATCGGTAAAGCGGTTGATCATGATATTCAAGGAACTCATCCGGAAATCGGTCGCGATATCGCAAAAAAATTCAAACTGCAAGAAGACCTTATCCCACCGATCGCCGAGCATCACGAAGATCATCCCTCAACTCTTGAAGCGGTTATCGTCAAGGTGGCCGACGCTATTTCCGGTGCCAGACCCGGAGCCAGAAAAGACACTTACGAAAGATACTTGCAAAGATTGGAAGAATTGGAAGGAATCGCCAAGCGCGTAGAAGGCGTTGATAAAGTTTACGCCATCCAAGCCGGTCGTGAAGTGCGAATTTTCATCAATCCGGAACAAATCAATGATGTTAAAGCGCATGAAGTCGCTTCAAAGATCGCCAAAGATATTGAAAGTGAATTAAAATACCCTGGCGAAATTAAAGTTACGGTTATCCGTGAAAACAGAGTTATTGAATTCGCCAGATAATTAATTAAATCAATCTAGATCAATATTTTTAAAAGCCCCGCCTATGGCGGGGCTTTTTGTTGAAAATTTGCCACATTTTCCACGCTTTGATACTATATTTATACTAAAATTAATTCAAAAAAATATGGCTAATATAAAGATTTTGGCACTGGGAGACATTGTCGGCAAAATCGGTAGACGCGGGGTAATCACCGCCTTGCCTGAATTGAAAAAAAGATACAAGCCCGACCTAGTGATAGCCAATGCGGAAAATTTATCCCATGGAAAAGGCGTCAGCGAGAAAACCTTAAATCAAATGATTGAAGCGGGAATTGATTTTTTCACTTCCGGCAATCATATTTGGGACAATAAAAATGCGGATAAAATTTTCAATGAAAATAAATTACCGATTATTCGTCCGGCCAATTATCCAACCGGAGTTATCGGAGATGGCTATAAAATAATTGAAGTCGGGACTGCCAAGGTTTTAATTGCCAACCTGAACGGACGAGTTTTTTTCAGAGAAAATTTTGATTGCCCTTTTCGCGTGATGGAAAAAATCCTGGCTGACAACAAGCGAAAAAAAATTGATGCTATAATAGTGGATCTTCACGCTGAAGCTACCTCAGAAAAAAAATCTTTTGCTCATTTTTTTGACGGCAAAATCAATTTAATCATGGGAACCCATACTCACACGCAAACCGCGGATGAACAGATTCTCCCTGGCGGAAGTGCCTTTATTTCCGACCTGGGAATGTGTGGCGCCAAACACTCCAGTCTGGGCATTGGATACGAAAGCGTAATTCGCAATTTTTTGGAACAAACTCCGGCATTGCATGAGATACCGGAACACGGCACTTGCCAAATAAATGGAATTTTTGCTATAATTAAACAAGAAAAAGGAATTGCCAAATCCTTGGAAAGATTTCAAACCGAAGTGGAAATTTAAATTAATATAGTTTTTAATAAATAATTTCTTTACAAAAAACACTTGCTTTTATTAATAAGATGAAATCTATGAATAAAGCGGAACTTGCCGGCGTAATCGCCGATAAATGCTCGATTACCAAAAAACAAGCTGAAGACATGCTTGACGCCATGACCGCCACCATCATCAATACCATCAAAGATGGCGGAGAAGTAACCTTAACCGGCTTTGGCACTTTTTCAGCCAGAGTCAGAAAAGGTCGTGAAGGCGTCAACCCTCAAAATCCAGCTGAAAAAATCACCATTCCTCCCACAAAAGTAGTCAAATTCAAGGCCGGCAAAACCTTAAAAGATTCCTTGAAAGCCAGCGGATATGAATCCGCCCCCAATCCGGCACCGACAGAAACCGAGACAGAACCTCGAAATTCAATGGAAAACATGTAATATTTCCCATAAGCAAAAACGGCTCTCGTAAGCTGTTTTTGTTTTTTTGTTATTTGTTTTATTTACCATGTTAAGTTATAATATTGACAAATAATGTCATAAATTATGGGCAAAACAAATCAAAATCCTTGGCAAGAACATTTGGAAAAATTGGACGAACATTATGCTCCTGATAATTTTTTTGCCGAACAAAACAATAAACCTTCTTCCTTGGAAAAAATCACTGAAGATTATTTCGCTAATACCCTACCCGAATCTTTGGAAATGCCTGAACAAGGACAACTGAATATTGATATTTTTGAAGATGAACAAAATCTCTATGTTATTGCTCCCATGGCCGGAGTGAATCCGGAAGAAATAAATTTAACCGTGGAAAAAGATGTTCTGACTATCAAGGGAGGTCGCCGAGACAATTACACTGAGAATATCGGCGAATGCGTTTACCGTGAATGCTATTGGGGATCTTTCAGCCGTAGCATTATTTTGCCTTGTACGGTTAAAGAAAACGAAGTCAAGGCTGAATTTGAAAAACACATTTTAAAAATCACTTTACCGAAAGAAACGGAAAAACAAGCGGTTGAAATCAAAATCGCTTAAATTAAGATATGAAATATATTATCAAGCTTAAATTTTCCGATTTACATATTAAAATTTACATGCCAAGTTATACAAGATAATATGCCCAATACCCAAGGTACAATTGACCGAATTGAAGAAGATCAAGCCGTGCTGATCATGGAAAACGGCAAACAATTATTATTGCCACAAGATAAATTTGACTTTCCGCTGGTCGCGGGGCAAAAAGTAAATATTTCAGTTACGGAAACCGCTGACCCAAAGCTTGAAGGCGAAGCGAAAAATATTATCAATCGTTTATTGAACACTTAATATGAGAATTTTCAAACCCCGAGAAACCGAAAGTAAATTTTCCAAAATCGCCAGATGGTTGTTGCTCGGATTAACCATCTTTTTTGTCATTGTGATAATTTTTTCTTCTTTGGTCGCCGCTTATAGTTATAAAAATCGCAATAATATTTTTCCCGGTGTTTCCGTCGCCGACATTGAACTTGGTGGCTTGACAAAATCTCAAGCTCAAACGGTAATAATTGAAAAATTTCAACAAAATTTCCAAAACGGTTTTAATTTTACATTTAATACTGTTCGCAAAAAAATCAATAATGACAACACTGCCATTTTCTCATTAAACACGGAAAGTCTGGTGAATACGGCTTTTAATCAAGGACGCAACAAACATCCGATTATCAACCACCTTGAAGTTTTACTTTTCCCTTTGTTTAAACGAACCATTCCTCTGGATTATAAATTTGACAAAGCCCAGCTACAAGAAAAATTAAAACAAGAATTCACCGCTCTGGAACAACCGGTTAAACAAACCGAACTGCAAATTGAAATTTTGGATCAAAGCACCGGCAGTTATGATTTGTCATTGTCAGAACCGGCTTCAGGAAAAACTTTTCTCTACGGACAAGCGATCAATCAATTGCAAAATAGTCTTGAAGACTTAGAAAACCCGACCATTGAATTGACTCAGACAATTGAACACCCAAAAGTTACCGTCGATGAAGCTGAGAAAATGTTACAACAGGTGAAAGAAATTCTTAATTTGCATACCGTTAAACTAACTTATGAAGACAATGAATGGGAAATACTTTGGACGGACTACGGACAATGGCTGACTTTTGATTTGGCTGACAATAATGTCGCCACTTTGTCTTTTAATCCTGAAATGGTCAATGTGCAATTGACGGCCATGGCGCAAGAAATCAACAGCGAACCGATAAATGCTAAACTTCAAATGCTGGACGGAAAAGTAACGGAATTTCAGGCTAGTAAGCCGGGACGAAATTTGGACTTTGAAAAAAACCACGAACAGTTGGTTCGGCAAATAACTCAAAATTTACAAAATCAGATTGAATTAATCGTTGACATTAAAAATCCGGAAATCAGCGTCGGCAACACCAATGAGTTGGGTATTCAAGAAATTATCGGCGTAGGTTGGTCCAACTTTTGGGGTAGCCCTTATAATCGTCGTCACAATATTGGCGTGGGCGCGGCGACTTTAAACGGAGTTTTGGTGGCTCCGGAAGAGGAATTCAAATTAGTTCCCACTCTCGGGAAAATTGACGCCGCCCATGGCTATCGCCCTGAATTAGTTATTAAAGAAAACTCCACCGTGCCTGAGTATGGCGGAGGACTTTGTCAAATCGCAACCACCATATTCCGCGCAGCTTTGGACGCGGGCTTGAAAATTACCGCGCGAAAAAATCACTCTTATCGCGTCGGCTACTATGAACCGGCCGGAACGGATGCCACGATTTATTCTCCTCAACCTGATTTTCGTTTTATCAATGATACGAATAATTACATTTTAATTCAAACCAAAATTCAAGGGTATGATCTCACTTTTGAAATCTGGGGAACACATGATGGCCGAGAGGTAACCTTTGAAGGTCAAAAAAATGTTGATAATGTCAAAGATTTAGTTCCGCATATTTTTAATATAACCGCTCCCGGACCACCAAAGGAAATTGAAACAACCGAGCTGGAACCAGGCAAACGCCGTCAAGAAGAAACCGCTCATTACGGTGCCAGCACTTGGTTTAAAAGATTCATTAAAAGACCCGGCCAAACCGAGAATGAAGAAGAAACTTTTAGTAGCCATTATGTGCCTTGGCAGGCGGTATTTTTAGTCGGTGTTGATCCGGAAGCCAAAGAAAAACAAGCACAAGAAGATCTGGCGGAAGAATCAGCCACCAATCAAGATGATTCAACGGAAAATAACGCGAATTCTGATGAAATAAATGAATAAAATAAATAAAACAAAAACATGCCAATGGCATGTTTTTAATTTAAATAAAAAACCTCTTTTACGGACAGACAAGAAATTTTTACTTAGGCGAAATCGAGCCAAAGCCTGATTTTACCTAGAAGCAAAAATTCCATGCTTGTCGTGTCTGCCCATAAAAGAGGTTTTTAAACTTAATATGCCATTTTAGCGCATATTGGACAATTTGTCAAGCTTGCCCCCACACAACCTGACAAATCGTCTATTTTCCCAAACTAACAGCATTATAGCAATTCAAAAAGCCCCTTAACAGGGGCTTTTTATGCAGATTATATTAACAGTTTATGAACAATCCATTTTGAAACAATTTTTCTAAATTTACTTAATAATCTTATCAATCAATTTATAATTCACCGCCTCTTCCGCAGTCATGTAATAATCACGATCCGCGTCTTTTTCAATTTTTTTCAAAACCTGACCAGTATGTTTGGACAATATTTTATTCAAACTTTCCTTAACTTTCAAAATTTCTTCAGCTTGAATTTTAATATCACTGGCTTGACCTTGCGCTCCACCCATTACCTGGTGAATCATTACTTTTGAATTAGGTAAAATAAATCGTTTTCCCTTGGCACCGGCAGTTAAAAGAACCGCTCCCATGCTGGCCGCCAATCCCACGCAAATAGTGCTAACATCGGGTTTTATGTATTGCATGGTATCGTAAATGGCCAAACCGGCGCTAACCGAACCACCGGGAGAATTAACATATAGTTTAATATCTTTCTTGGGATCTTGGCTTTCCAGTAATAATAGCTGAGCTATTACCGTATTGGCAACGGTATCATCAATTCCACTGCCCAAAAAAATGATTCTATCCTTTAATAATCTTGAATAAATATCATAAGCTCTTTCTCCGTAATTGGTTTTTTCAATTACCGTTGGAACTAAATTCATAAATTTTTTTTGATTATTTTTAATATAACTAATCATATTATTTATTAAGTCTTAAGTCAATGCTTGGTAAATACTCATATATTTGCCTAATTTAAGACAAAACATTATATATATTATTTTTATCTATTGACAAATATTTAATATTGTGCTATAATTCTATATTAAAATCAATTAGTAATTCATCAAGTGATGTTGAGGAGAGAGATTACTCTTTGCGAACACGGTCTTACGGGATTTTATTAATTTCAATCCGTCCCGGTAACACCGATCGCATTCCTCATCATCACTTGATGAATTAAATGAATCTTTAAATCAATTATCATTTCATTGATGGAGAGGAGAGAGAACGATTAATCCCTGCTAGGCTTTTATTAATTATCATTGAGCCATATCATATTAATCGCATATAGCGCCATCAACGCGTGTCTTCTTCATCAATGTGGTGATAATTTTTTCCATAAATAATCTTAATCAATCAAATGGGCTCTCGAGATGAGTAGACAGGCTCTAGGAGGGAATCTCTCTCCTCTATTCTCAACATGAGCAAGTCTGCTCCTCTTGGGAGCTCCCCCAAGTCAAAGAGGCAATCCCCCGTGGATTGACCTTTTTGCTTTTTTTATAAACATTTTCAACTTAAGGTCAAGAGGACAACTCTTTTGAGCGACCGGCTTTTTTGTGATAAAATATCAAAGTAATAATAATTTTCACCCACATGGGGAGACGCAAGAAAAAAAGATATCAATTGGCCGAGTTTTATGCTCTCAGCCCGGAAACAAAAAAAGGTATTTTCATTATTTTTTTATTCGCGATTTCAATTTTAAGTATTTTGGGATTTTTGGGATTGGCCGGCAAGGCCGGAATTTATATTGATTGGGGATTGAGCTTGGCATTTGGCATAGGGCGCTATGCAGTGCCTTTTATTTTAATTTTGCTCGGCTATGTTCTCGCCAGACCCAGCCGTTATGAATTGAGTATTCCGAATTACTTGGGGATTTTGGTTTTTGTTTATTCCTTATTTGCTTTAATGCATATTCGTGAACCGTTTAAGCCTGTTTTTGAAATACCATTCACCGGCACGGGTGGAGGCTTTACCGGTTATTTAGCCGGTTATCCGGTATTTTTATATTTAGGTTTTTGGGGTGGCTTAATCACCCTAATCGCACTGTTGATTATTTCTTTATTACTAATGTTTAATACCAGCATTGAATCCATCTTGGGGAAAATCAATATTTTCCGTTTGTTTTCAAGAATTAAAGATGAAAACGAGGAAGAAGAATATGAAGATGACGATGATGAAGAGTATGAAGATGAAGATGAAGATGAAGATGAAGATGAAGAATATGAAGACGAAACGGAAGATAAAGAAGTTGAATCTACTCCGACTCAACCGGCACCCGCGCCTCAAGCACCCGCGCCGACTTTGTCTGATAATGATTTACCCGGAAAACGCATTGTAGCGCCAAAAATAAAAGTTGATATACCTCTCAGCTTATTGGACAAAGCAGGAGGGAAACCTTCCACCGGAGACCTGCAAGCCGGCATGGATAAAATTGAAAAAACTTTGAAAAATTTCAATATTGAAGTGGAAATGGATGGCGTCCGCGTCGGTCCGACCGTTACTCAATATACTTTAAAACCAAGTCAAGGTGTAAAACTTTCACGCATCACCGCTTTGTCCAATGATTTGGCTTTGGCTTTAGCCGCGCATCCGATCAGAATTGAAGCTCCCATTCCGGGTAAATCATTGGTTGGTATTGAAGTTCCGAATACCAAAGCGGCCACGGTTAAAATCCGTGAAATCATGCAATCAAAATCTTTTAAAACTCGCGACTCAAATTTACACATGGTTCTGGGGAAAGATGTTGGAGGCAAATGTTGGACTTACAATTTGGCGAAAATGCCTCATTTATTAGTGGCCGGTTCCACCGGTTCCGGAAAAAGTGTTTGTCTAAACAATATCATTATCAGCTTACTGTATCAAAATAACCCCGACAGCCTGCGTTTGATTTTGGTTGATCCAAAACGAGTTGAATTCCCAATTTATAATGGAATCCCGCATTTGCTAACTCCGGTTATCACGGATGTCACCAAAACCGTAAATGCTTTAAAATGGGCCATCACGGAAATGGACAGCCGCTTTGACACTTTATCAAAAGTAAATAAACGCAATATTGAAGATTATAATAAATATGTAAGTAAATCTGACAAATTGCCCTACATTGTAATAATCATTGATGAGCTAGCCGACTTGATGATTGCCGCGGCCGCTGAAGTTGAAAACTCCATCATTCGCTTAACGCAAATGGCTCGTGCCGTGGGAATTCACCTGATCGTGGCGACACAAAGACCTTCCGTTGATGTGATTACCGGTTTGATTAAAGCAAACATTCCAAGTCGTATTGCTTTCAGTGTAGCTTCTTTGATGGATTCCCGAACCATCCTGGACTCTTCGGGAGCGGAAAAATTAATCGGTCGCGGAGACATGTTGTTTTTAACTCCGGCCATTAACACACAGCACAGAATCCAAGGCGCGTTTTTAAGTGATGATGAAGTGCGCAAAGTGGTTAAATTTTTGAAAAACGCCAGTCAAGGCGAAACCGCTTACATTGAAGATGTTACTGAAAAACGAACAGGCGCCGGAGGAACCAAGGATTTCAGCGGAGATCATGGTGATGACCTTTTTGAAGACGCCAAAGCCACGGTTATTCAATCTGGCAAAGCTTCTGCTTCTCTTTTACAAAGAAGACTTCGAGTCGGTTACGCGCGAGCCGCTCGTCTAATAGATTTACTGGAAGAAGCCGGCATTGTCGGTCCGGCCGAAGGAGCCAAACCGCGAGAAATATTGATTGATCCGAACGCTCCCGAAAGCGTTCCATCCTTTGAAGAGAATCGCCCCGATCCGGCCAAAGATTATTCCGCTACCGCCTTGCAAATGAACCATTCTGATGAGGATTCTTCAGGTGAAGAAGATGAAAATCTTGACGAAGAGGATTACAACCAAGAGGAAGAAGATTTAGATGAAAATAATAATGATGAAAGCGATAATGAAGATGATGAGACAGAAGAAAACGCTAATGATCAATATGAGGAAGATGATGAAGATGAATTTGACGAAGAAGATGAAGAAAACGATAACGATAATGATGAAACAGATGATGAAGATGGTGAAACCGAAGAAAGCGAAGATGATAAAAATGACTATAACTACGAAGAAAGTGATGATAATGATGAAACTTTTGATGAAAAATCGCCAAAACAATTTCCCAAAAGAAAATCATCGGCGGAGGATGAAATCTATTAATCATCTTTAATCATTAATTATGGCCGAAAATTTTCAAAGTAAAAAATTGAAAAATATTAAAAATTTGGGAGAATCTTTGCAAGATCTGCGTAAAAAAAAGGGCTATTCAGATGGAAAAGCGGCCAAACATTTAAATGTTAATTTAAAATATTTACAAGCCTTGGAAAACTGTGATTATGATAAACTGCCCCCCGACACTTATGTTCAACAAATCTTAATCAAATACTGCCACTTTCTGGAAATCAACGCCGGCACGGCTATAGCCAAATATCAAAGAGAGAAAAAAAAGTTTGATACGATCAAACAAAAAGAATCCGTTAATACTGGTAAAATAAAAAAAATTAACTCTTTCACGAATAAAATTTTGGCGCCCCGAACTTTCAAGTACTTATTGATCGGCTTATTGATTTGCTTGGTCTTGGGATATTTTCTCTGGGAGATTTACGGTATTATCAGTCCACCGAATTTGATTATTAATCACCCGCGAGAAAACTTCATTTCTCATGATCCTGTTGTTGAAATCGCCGGACAAACTGAAAAACACGCTGAAATAAGTATAAATGATCAATTAATATTAGCCGAACAAGATGGCAGTTTCAAGGCTGAAATTAATTTACAAAAAGGCGTTAATTACATAAAAATTACCAGTCAAAAAAAATACGGTCGAGAAAAATTAATTTATAAACAAATAATCTACGACCCCCTTGAAGAAAAATAAACGGAAATTTTCCGATTAAAACTATGAGCAAAAAAAATCCAGAGGAGGACAAAAAACAAATGGCGGCGGAGGACGCTTTGAGTCAAATTCGTCAAAAATTCGGTGAAGGAGCCATTATGAAATTGGGGGAAGCCAACACCATGAACATTGAAGCTATTCCCACAGGCAGTATTTCTTTAGATATTGCTTTGGGAGTTGGTGGCGTACCGAGAGGACGCGTAATTGAAATTTACGGACCGGAATCTTCCGGAAAAACCACTCTGTCTCAACACATCGTGGCGGAAGTACAAAAAAACGGCGGAACCGCGGCTTTTGTTGACGCAGAACATGCTCTGGATCCGGAATACGCAAAAAAAATCGGTATCAATATTGACCAACTTTTGATTTCTCAACCCGATACCGGAGAACAAGCTCTGGAAATCGTTGAAACTTTGGTCAGATCAAACGCCATGGATATTATTGTCGTGGATTCGGTGGCGGCCTTAACTCCGCGTGCGGAAATTGAAGGTGAAATGGGAGATTCTCACATGGGACTTCAAGCCAGACTAATGAGCCAAGCTTTAAGAAAATTGACCGCCATTATCGGTAAAACCAGAACCACGGTTATTTTCATAAACCAAACCAGACAAAAAATCGGCGTAATGTTCGGGAATCCCGAAACCACTACCGGAGGCACGGCTTTAAAGTTTTACAGCTCAGTCAGAATTGAAGTGCGTCGCGCCGCGCAAATAAAAAAAGGTGACATCACTATCGGCAATCGCGTTAAAGTCAAAGTGGTGAAAAACAAAGTTGCTCCGCCATTTCAAATTTGCGAGTTTGACATCATGTACAATGAAGGTATTTCCGTAGCCGGTGATGTTTTAGACAAAGGCGTGGAATATGAAATTATTAAAAAAGCTGGAAATTCATATTCTTATGGTGAAGAAAAAATGGGAGTAGGCAGAGAAAACGCCAAACAATATCTGCGAGAAAATAAAAAGTTGATGAATAAAATCAAAAAGGAAATTTGGCAAGAAGCCACTACTATCAGATAATATTATTGTTATATTGAAAAAGAGGCTCCAAGATGAGCCTCTTTTATTTTTGAAATTATTTTGACCTGAATAAAGGTTCAAAATGATCCAATTGACCGGCGACTTGATGATTCAAATAGACAGAATCTCGGAACGGCAATTCCGCCAACCAAGAATTATTAGTATTACTCTATGTGGAACAAAATGCTTTAAAATTATCACTAACCGATCTTTTCAGCATAATAATTTCAGACATAAAATAATAAGACGTCAAATAGAATACTTCCACCAACGCTTTATATTGCCTCTCCGCAAAAACTCTTTTCAAATAATCAGCCAACATTTTAGCGTTTTTTTCATCATAAATCATATAACATATACGCGCATCCTCGCGAGAATAATGATAATTTTTCATCTTTTGAAAATATTCCTCATCACACATTTCGCGTGGAATTTCACATAATACAACCATTTCAGAAAATTTCAGCCTCGGGTACGGCTTTTATCAAATTAACGGGATATATTTGTTGGCTAATGTCTTCAAGTTTAATGTCACAAGCGTTTTTTTCAAGGTACTCAAGCAACAAATTAGCTGTTTCAAAATCCCCCTGTTCATCTAAAAAACTATAAAAACACCTCAAACGCTTTACCGTGAAAAATGAACCATGATTAATCGCTCGCGAAACCGCTTGTCTGCTTATGTTAAAAACCGTAGCGATTTCACTCTGAGTCATATTCAAGTGCTTAAAAATTTCACGATCAAATTTTGACATCGGTTTATCCTCCAAAAAAGCATTATTGATAAAGTGCATTTTATCTAAAAAATCAAATACCAGTTATTCTGTCAACAAAAAAAGAAAGAGCATTTGCTCTTTCTTTTTATATTTCACTTTTGACATTATTTTTTTACTCTTTCCACATATTGACCGGTCTCGGTGTTAACTTTAACCATATCACCTTGGTTGATGAATAAAGGAGCGTTGATTACATGTCCGGTTTCCAAAGTAATTTGTTTATTGGCCGTACCCGCGGTATCACCCTTTACTCCGGGAGCGGCTTCGGTTACCAATAAATCAACTTTTGTCGGCAATTGCACGGCTACCGGTTTACTTTCAAAATACAATACATCAACATCCGTTCCGTCTTTTAAAAAATTAATCGCTTGGCCAATATTTTCTTTGTCCAAACTGAATTGCTCATATGTTTCGGAATTCATAAAATGACCTTGATCACCGTCAACATACAAAAAAGTGGCCTTGCCTCTTTCCAAATCAGCTTCTTCCATTTTATCATTACCTTTAATGGTTTTTTCCAAAACCGATCCGTCAATCAAATTTTTCAATTTTAAATTTTTAATGGATCCACCGCGTCCCACTTGTTTTTGCATGGTCCACACGATGGAATAAGGTTCATTGTTCAATTTAACAACCGCGCCCAATTTTACTTGTGAAATGTCTAACATATTTTTCCATTTATAAAAGCTCCTCGCAAAGGGGAGCTTTTATTATAAATATTATTTATTGACAAAAGGAATAAACGCCATGATTCTTGCTCTTTTTATTGCCAAAGCGGTTTTTCTTTGATGCTTGGCGCAGAGCTTACTTCTTTTTCTGGCTCTAATTTTACCGTATGAAGATAAAAATTTTCTCAAAGTCATGGCATCTTTGTAATCAACATCCTTTATCCCATTCACGCAAAAATAACATTTCTTTACTTTTTGATTGATACTGGTTCGCATATTTAATATTACTTTAATTTATTAAAACGGAATATTTTCCACGGTTATATCATCATCATCATCTTTTTTATCTTTCATTTCTCCTCCTTCCGAAGGTAATTCCGTATTGGGCATATTGGAATTCATGCCACTGGCCACGGGGGCTCCACCTTGAGATCCCTGTCCGCCTGAACGACTGTCCAACATGATCAAATTATCGGCTACAATTTCGGTTCTTTGTCTTTTTACGCCATCTTGACCTTCCCATTCTCTGGTCTGCAAACGACCTTCAACAAAAACCTTACTACCCTTTTTGCAATATTGACCGATTATTTCCGCTAATTTTCTCCAAGCTACTATATTATGATATTCTACTCTTTCTTGTTTTTGTCCATCAGCGCCCGTCCAAACGAAATTGGTGGCCACGCCGAAAGAAGTAACAGTTGCTCCTTGCGGAGTATTTCTAACTTCTGGATCTCTGGTCAATCTCCCGATGATTTGTGCTCTATTTAAGTCCATAAAACTTTAAGTTATTGATTAGTTGCTTTATTAAAGCATATCATCTGTTAAAATTTTATCCAACTTTTCATCCAATTCACTGATGTCAGCATCTTTGCTTTTCTTTACTTCCTCTTCCGATTTTTTGTCCGCGACCTTTTCTGGCTTATCTTCAGAATCGGTTTGTTTTTCTTTAGCTACTTTTTGTTCAGGAAAACTTTCTTGCTTTGATTCTTCTTGTTCCGCTTCTTCGACTTTTTCTTCTTTACTTTCAATCAAAGAATCATCGGCCTTTTTCTTTTCTTCTTTTTTCTTAACGCTCAATCCCGCCTCTTCGTCCAATTTTGATAATTCCTCTTCTTTTTGCTGACGCATTCTTTCTTTAATCCTTGCTTCTTTGTCTAATTCTTCCGGAGTTTTAATTTTTTTCTTGATGATTAAATGGCGTAAAATTTTATCTTCCAATTTCATTTGAGCATCCAGCTCTTTCATGTTTTCGCCCGCCATGTCAAACTCTAAAACAACATAAGTTCCTTGATGGACATTGTTGATGGGATAAGCCAATCTTTGAGCTCCCAAAATTTCATCATGAGTAATTTCCCCTCCATTTTCTTTGATTAACTTGACCACACCATCTTGCACTTTTTGCAATTCCCCTTCCAAGTATTTGATGGGGACGATGTAGCAAAGCTCGTAATGTTGTTGCATAATTCTTTAAATCTTTGTAATTCAACGATTTTGACAATTGCTGAATCAATGGACGAGTTAATTCTAACCCGCAAAGATTTTTATTTATTTAGTGCCAACATATTATCATAAAGTATTAATTTTGGCAATATTTGCGTAATTTTAAACTGAAAATGAAATTTTAGGATAAAATATAGACACTTATCAAAACTAATGCTATAATTCTTTCAGCTAGTTTAGATAATTAAACTAGCATTTTTTATCTCTAATTATTAATAATTTTTTTAACAATATGGCGGAACTAGGTATTAAAACCGTAATTAAACAAATTTGTGCGGAAAAAAATCTTGACGAAGACGCAGTAGTGGAAACAATTAATTCAGCTTTGGCGGCAGCTTATCGTAAAGATTTCGGTGAAAAAAATCAAAATATTCAAGCTGATTTTAATCTGGATACTGGAGAAATCAAAGTTTTTGATGTAAAAACGGTCGTGGAAGATTTAACCGAAGAAGAATTGGCGGCCATTGAAAAATTAAAACAAGAAAGAGAAGACTTGCGTGAAGCTCTGGAAAAAGGAGCAATAACTCCTCAGGAATATAAAGAAAAACAAGAAGAACAAAAAGCCGAAGCGGATCAAAAAGAAGCGGAATCTGAAGAAGAAATCCGTAAATTCAATCCGCGAACGGAAATCCAAATTTCAGAAGCGAAAAAAATCAATAAAAAATACGAACTGGAAGATGAAGTAAAAACCGAACTTGATATCCCCGGAGAATTCGGACGCATGGCTGCTCAGACCGCCAAACAAGTAATCATACAAAGATTGCGTGAAGCGGAAAGAAATGTTATCTATCAACAATTCAAAGAGCGCGAAGGAGAAATTCTTATCGGCATTGTGCAAAAAATTGAAGGACGCAATGTTATCATTGATATTGAAAAAGCTGCCGCTGTCTTACCTCCGCAAGAACAAATCCGCAACGAAAGATATCGTATCGGCGATAAAGTTAAAGTATATTTGCTGGGTGTTAACATGACCACTCGCGGACCTGAAATAATTGTTTCACGAGCCCATCCGGAAATCGTAAAACAATTATTCACTTTGGAAATTCCTGAAATTCAAAATGATATTATTGAAATCCAAGGAATCGCCCGCGAAGCGGGATCCCGCACCAAAATCGCCGTTCACACCGACGACGAAAGTATTGATCCCATCGGCTCATGTATCGGTCAGCGCGGGGCACGCATTCAAACCATAATTCAAGAATTAAACGGAGAAAAAATTGATATTATTGAATATGACGAAGATCCCGTGAAATACATTATCAATTCTTTATTACCGGCAAAAATAACTTCCGTGGAAATCAACGAAGAAGATAAAACCGCTTCCGTTACCGTCCCGCAAGATCAATTATCTTTAACTATCGGACGCGGAGGACAAAATGTCCGCTTGGCTTCCAAGATAACCGGCTGGAAACTTAGTATCAAAGAACAAGAAACCGGAAAAGAAATCAGCGAAGATGAAATAAGTGGCGACAAATCAACTAAAAACAAAGAAGAACAGGAAACCTCTACGACAATGGAACAAAAAAATGACACCGACTCTGATAAATCAGAAACAGCCGACAAAGAATCGGAACAAAAAGAGGACGCTAATAAAAAACCGGAAAGTGAAGATAAGCCGGAAGAAAAGCCGGCGAAACCCGAAGCAAAAAAAGACGAAAAAAAATAAAACATAAAATTTCACTATGACGGAATTATTCAACACTATATTATTTGAACCGGTTTTTAATTTATTGATCTGGCTTTACAATGTTCTTCCGGGGAATGATATCGGCCTAGCGATTGTTATTTTAACGGTTATCATAAAAATCATCTTGTTGCCTTTTGCGGTGCAAGCGATTAAATCGCAAAAAGCCATGCAAGATTTACAGCCGAAATTAACCAAATTAAAAAAGCAATATAAAGATGATAAGGAAGCGCTGGCGCGTGAAACCATGAATCTTTACAAAGAACAAAAGGTTAATCCCCTTTCTTCTTGTTTGCCGATTTTGATTCAATTACCTTTTTTAATCGCGGTTTATCAAGCTTTTAGACACGGTTTGGCCTCCACTCACATGGATCAACTGTATTCATTTGTCGCCAATCCAGGGCATGTCAATACTGTTTCCTATAATTTAATTGATTTGGCCGCGCCCAGCGCCTTATTGGCCGTTTTAGCCGGTTTGGCGCAATATTTGCAAGCAAAACTTCTCCCCAAAGCTAAACCAAAAGTGGAAAACCCAGGAGCTAATGATGAAAAGATGTTGGCCAATGTCAATACTTCCATGATGTACTTCATGCCCGTTATGACGGTCTTGATCGGCATGCAACTGCCTGCCGGCTTAACACTTTATTGGTTTATAACCACGCTTTTAACCGCCTTACAACAATTATTCATGTTCAGAAAAAAGAAAAACTCTGATTCAAATAATCCGGAAATCATCCCCCCGAAAGACAAAGCCGACAAATGGCAGAAAGAAAATTCACCGGCAAATCCCGCTAAAAAAACGGAGGATAAAACTCTGGACGATCAAAAACTACTTAAATAGTATGCGACTCAACCTCCGTGAAATATTAAATTACCGAGTTCAAACCGAATCAGGAGATTGCTTAGGAAAAATTTCGGATATTAAAATTGATTTGCAATATCATGAAGTTAAAAATTATTTATCTTCATCAAACGGTCTACTGACAAAAAACAAACGCTTTTTTATCCCCCCCGAGCAAATCATAAAATTGGATTATAACCGGAAAATTATGATCGTTAAAGACGCTTTGATAAACAACCGAGAACTGGGCAAAACTCCGAATCCCGCAACCGATTCCGCGCCGGTTTTAAATTGTCACGGCAAATAAACTTATGAATCAAATCGCCGATGCCCTCATCAAAACTATCAAATATTTTGATTTGTTTAACTATCCTCTCAGCAAATTGGAGCTTTATGATTATTTATGGCTAAATGAAAAAACAAGCTTTAAGGATTTTTCCGAACAGCTGAATATTTTGCTCACTAATTCCCTTGAAACCGATCAAGGGTTTTATTATTTAACCGGTAGAAAAGAAATTGTAACCGTAAGAAAACAAAGATACCTTGAATTCAAACGCAAAACCGATGATGCTTGGCCGTATTTAAAACTGCTCAGTCGCTTACCTTTCATCAAAGCGATTTTTTTGTGCAACAATTTGGCTTATCAAAATGCCACAGCTTCAAGTGATATTGATTTGGTCATTATAACTTCGGCTAATAAACTCTGGACATCTCGTTTCTGGGCGTCGGGAATACTGAAAATGTTGGATAAAAGACCTCGCCCCGGCCAACAAGCAAACACTCTTTGTTTAAGTTTTTGGGCGGATGAAAACAATCTGAACTTCCAAAGTCTGGCCTACCCTGATGATATTCACTTTATTTATTGGCTTAATCTTTTTCTACCTGTTTACGATCCTGAGAATTACACCGAAAAACTTTTTCAAGCTAATCTCTGGAGCGGTGAATACTTGGCAAACAGACCGAAACAAGAAACAAATGCCAAATTAATCATTGAACATCATTCATCTTTAAAAAGACTATCGCAATTGCTTTTCAGACCCGACTTGGCGGAAAATCTTTTGAAATCTTTTCAATTAAAAATTATGCCGGATTCCATTAAATTGCCGGCTGAAGAAAAAAATCGTGATGTGGTAATAAAAAACGGTTTACTGAAACTTCATTTAAGAGATAATCGTTTGGAAATCAAAAATAAATGGCAATATTTATGCAAAAACTGAAATCAACAATTCAATGGTTAATTTATTTATTAATTTTTCTAATCCCTTGGCAAACCCGATGGGTTTATGAAAGCCGAAAATTAAACGGGTATTTCTGGGAATACGGTAGCTCTTCACTTTATGTTACGGAAATTTTGATCGGCTTTATCATGCTTTTATGCATCATTTACACTGTCGGCTTAATTAAAAGTAAAAAACAAAAACCCAAACAAAATTTGCACGCTTGGTTGCTTTTTTTCGCGATCGTGACCGCTTTGGTGTCCAATCTTTTTGCCGCTCTTAATCCGGCTTTGGCTTGGCTCAAGATTTCACAAATCATTTTAGCGGTCGCTTTGATTTTTTGCATATTATTAATCAAACCGGATCGTAGCAAAGCGACTTTACTTTTAATCTTGGCCGCCAGCGTTCAAAGCATTTTGGCAATTCAACAATTTGTTACTCAACAAGTTTACGCCAATAAATGGCTGGGAATGGCCGCCCAATCACCGGAAAATCTTGGCGTACCCGTGGTGGAAACCGTAGGGGGGCGCTGGTTGCGCGCTTTCGGCTCTCTCCCCCATCCCAATATGTTGGCGGGGTTTTTGGCTTTGTCCGTTATTCTTATCGTTGGTATGAGCGCTTTGGCAAAACATCCAAAGTGGCAAAAATTTTTACCTCTGGCTTTTTCTCTAAATTTCATCGGTCTGATGACTACTTTATCGCGCGGTGCGGTAATCAGCTTGGCGATCGGTTTGGTGATTTTTTCTTTTCTGGCAAAAAACAAACAGGAACTCTCCCGAAAAATCACCAAATTCAGCTTATTGGCTTTAATAATCTTTATTCTATTCACCATTTCTTTTCCGGGTTTGATCGGACAAAGAGTGTCCGGGCAAAATCGTCTGGAAAATATTTCCAATCATGAACGATTGTCTCAATACGAAACGGCTTGGCAAATCATCAAAGCTCGTCCTTTGACCGGCGTTGGGTTGGGCAATTACACTTACGCTTCACATCTGCTGAAACCCGCTTTGCCGGCCTATGCCCACCCCCCTGTTCACAACGCCTATGTTCTTCTTATCGCGGAATTGGGATTGCCCGCCATCATGCTCTTGATTTTTTTGATTTTTATTGTAATAAAGTGTTTAATAAAAAAACACCGAGACAGCTTTAAAATTATGTTCTGCTGCGCAGGGCTCACCTTGGGAATGACAGCGCTTTTTGATCATTATTTATTTAGTTTATGGTTTGGAATCTTAATTGTCGCTGTCATTATCGGTTTTAATTTATTACCGGAAAAAGAATAAATTTATTCAATTAAAAAAGGCTTACCCTCACGGATAAGCCTCACAAAAAGTAAGTTTTTTCTTACTTTTTGTTTTGTATTCGTAGCGATAATAAAGTAATAACATGATATAAACTCTTTTAGCCTTTTTCAAATCAATGTTTAATCCTTGAGCCAAGGTTGTGGGTGGATCACATTTATGTTGCCAAGCCACTTTGAGCAACCGCAAAGCGTCTACCAAACAATCTTGCTCATTAACTCCAAAAGGCACCACTTCCGTTTTGAAAAACACCTTTTCACGGTAGTAATGCAAAGATCCTGATTGCGCAAATACCAGATGCAAATATCCCTGATGAAATTTCTCTTCTTGATCAATCAATATTTCCAAACACTTTTCTTGAAATTGCCAAGGCACGATGAAACGAACAAGACCTTTGCCGTAATCTACTCTTTCTTGCTCGCTGAGTTTCATCAAATTATCATTTTTATCGTAATAAATGAACAAATCTTGAAATTCTTGTCGCATGGCTTTCCTCCATTTAACATAATAATATTAATAACATATTATACCAATTACCACAAACCAAAATAACTTGACGAGGTATTGGCTTTTGTTATAAGATATTTAATGTAATTAGCACTCGCGACATAAGAGTGCTAAGTAATGTTTAATAATAATTTAATGATTTTCCGCAGAAACACTTTATTGTTCCTCGGAATAATCACCTTTTACCAATATGTTAAAACCTCTTCATGATCATGTAGTGGTAAAACCTTTAACAGAAGATGAAAAAACATCTTCAGGAATCATTCTGCCGGATACGGCTTCAAAAGAAAAACCGGAAAAAGGAGAAGTTATCGCCGTGGGTGAAGGTAAGTTGATGGACAACGGACAACGCTCCCCCATGTCCGTCAAAAAGGGAGATAAAGTTATCTTTACCAAATATTCACCCAATGAAATAAAGATTGAAGATCAAGAATATTTGGTCTTAAGTGAATCAGATATTTTAGCGGTTATTGAATAATTGAACTCAAAATAATTAATTGTAAAAGAATATGTCAAAACAGATTATTTTTAATGAAAATGCCAGACAATCATTAAAACGAGGGGTGGATAAACTGGCTGATGCCGTAAAAGTGACCATGGGGCCGAAAGGTCGCAATGTGGTGTTGGACAAAGGCTTCGGTTCACCGCAAATCGTCAATGACGGTGTTACCATTGCCAAAGAAATTGAATTAAAAGACAAAATTGAAAATGTTGGCGCTGAGTTAGTAAAAGAGGTGGCCAGTAAAACCAATGATATTGCTGGAGACGGAACCACAACAGCGACTTTGCTGACACAAGCTATTGTTGCCGAAGGCTTGAAAAATGTGGCTGCCGGAGCCAACCCCATGAATATCAAAAAGGGAATTGAAAAAGGAGTTAACGCGATCGTAGAAGAATTAAAAACGAAAATCAGCAAACCAATTTCAAATAAAGAAGAAATTGCGCAAGTTGCTTCAATCTCCGCCAATGATGAAAAAATCGGAAAAATCATCGCCGAAGCCATGGAACAAGTCGGCAATGATGGTGTTATCACCGTAGAAGAATCCCAAAGCTTTGGCATTGAAAGCGATGTTGTAAAAGGAATGCAATTTGATAAAGGTTATGTTTCTCCATACATGATTACCAATCCGGAAAGAATGGAGGCTGAATTTTCCGACGCTCACATTTTAATTACCGATAAAAAAATCTCCGCAATCAATGAAATCGTGCCACTTCTGGAAAAATTGGCACAATCCGGTAAAAAGGATTTGGTTATTATCGCGGAAGATATTGAAGGTGAAGCTTTAGCTACTTTGGTAGTTAATAAATTGCGTGGAACTTTCAACACTTTGGCCGTCAAAGCTCCGGGATTCGGCGACCGACGCAAAGAAATGCTGGAGGACATCGCAACATTGACCGGCGGAAAAGTAATCTCTGAAGAAGTGGGACTAAAATTGGAAAATACTGAAATTGAAATGCTCGGTCAAGCCAATAAAGTTATCTGTACCAAAGAAACCACAACTATCGTAGAAGGAAAAGGTGATAAAAACGCTTTGGAAGATCGTGTAAACAGAATCAAAAAAGAAATGGAAAACAGTACTTCTGATTTTGATAAAGAAAAACTTCAAGAACGCTTGGCTAAGTTGGCAGGTGGCGTAGCCGTTATCAAAGTCGGAGCGGCCACGGAAACTGAAATGAAAGAATTAAAACTGCGCATTGAAGACGCCATTAACGCCACCAAAGCGGCGGTGGAAGAAGGTATTGTACCTGGAGGTGGAGTGGCTTTATTCAGAGCCAAAGCGATTCTGGATCAAGTGGAAATTGAAGGTGAACAACAAATCGGAATCAATATTTTAAAAAACGCCTTGGAGGCTCCGGTTAAACAAATCGCTTCCAATGCCGGACAAGACGGTAATGTTGTAGCTGAAGAAGTGCGTAAGCAATCAGGTAATATCGGTTATAACGCCGCGGTCGGCAAATTTGAAGATATGGTGGAAGCCGGAATTATTGATCCCACCAAAGTAACCCGCTCGGCTTTGCAAAATGCGGCTTCGGTTTCAGCCATGATGCTAACTACCGAATGCGTAGTTACGGATGATCCGAAAGATGAAAAAGAAAGCGGTGGAGATGCTCCAATGGGAGGTGGCATGCCGGGGATGGGAGGTATGCCCGGAATGATGTAATATCAATACGCATATAAAAAAGAGGCGGATTTTTTCCGCCTCTTTTATTGTTCTTTTTTTAACATCTGATACATGGCGTGATAAATTAAAAATGTTTGAATTTCCTGTAAAGCCTTGGTGAAACACAAACGGATTCGCTCCGCTTCCGATAAATAACGCAATTCATATTTGGAATAAATATCATCCATTTTGTGCACTATTTCGTATAGCACCTCCTTATTAACCCGATCAACTTGCCTTTGGCTTTGAGAAAGTAATTCTATTCCACGAGCATCTATTTTAAATTTTTCTATAAACTGAAAATCAATTGATTCTTGTATTTCTTTTTCAGCTTCAGCGAAATATTTTTCCAATTTATACAATGCCAAGATCTTTCTTTCCAATAACTTTGCTTCTATTCGCAAATGGAAATTTTTATCCTGACTATAGGTCTCCAAAATTGCCACATCATCCAAACGACAATACGCCAATAATTGCCAACGCATAAACCATCTGCTGATGATAGTCCCCAAGTTCACGACAAGGAACAAAACGAGAATCAGTGTAATAAATTCGCCTATTATTTTTTCCACCAGTATCTCCCTGTTAAAGAACATTTAAACTAATGAAACTTCAGTTTCTCATCAATCGTCTTAAGTTATAACTCTTGCATCTTATTAAAGATCAATTGTCATGTCAATTAAAAAAGAAGCCGGCTTTCCGGCTTCTTGTCTTTAATTAATCATTTCATATCCACCATATAAAATAAAGGTACAAACAAATGGAACTGAGAAATTATCATATTCACCGGAAAACAATTCCATAAACGCTCCGATTCCCGCCGTAAACACGATCAAGATCGGTGAAATTATGCCTCCTGTCGCAACGGAAAAAACAAGCGCGGAAATACTTGCTGTTACAAAAAAAGCCAGTGTTCCATTTCTTGTTTTTTCTTTATACCACTTGGGACTGATCGTTGCTTTACCCACGATTCTGGCCATCGGATCTCCGAAAGCAAGGAAAATTGAAGCGACAACGCCGATTTCACGAGGAAAATCAGTCATTAATTGTAAAACAATGATTACCATTCCCGCGACAGCATAATAGCTGGAATTACTTAACTTCTTCTGCTCACTGACGCGGATAAACTCATTCATCCAATTCGGCAGAATGTACTTATTAACAAAAGTAACTTCCTGACTACGCAAGTAATCAAGAGACACAAAGGTGATTCCGATCAACAGCAAAATCAAAGAACCAAATCTATTAGCGGAATAAAAGAGCAAAGCAACCGCCAATACCGAAAGGCAATGCCAAACTGCCCTGTTTATTTCATACACTTTTTGATGTAGTGGCATTATAGCCTCCTTCTTGTTAAAGAGGGAACTTCGGTAACACTAATTCTGAAATGATACTTTAAACATTAAATTTAAAATTACAAACATCTCCGTCTTGCATAATATAATTTTTACCTTCTATACGAATCAAACCTTTTTCTTTAGCCGTAACTTCACTACCGGCAATCAATAGATCTTGCCAATTTATCACATCCACGGCAATAAATCCTTTTTCAAAATCGCCATGTATTCGGCCCGCCGCCTGAGGCGCTTTTGTCCCCAGCTCAATAGTCCAAGCACGACTTTCTTTCGGTCCGGTGGTTAAAAAACTGATTAAATTCAATAATTTATATGATTCACTGATAATCCTGTCCAAACCGGTTCTGGTGATTTGCAGTTCATTTAAATACTCCTCTACCTCTTTTTTTGACAATTCCGCGAACTCAGCTTCCAATTTCGCGCATACGGGAATAATTATTTCATCTTTCAGGGAGGGTAAATTAATCGGCTCGGAAATTTTGTTTTCATCAACATTCAAAATGTAAATCATCGGTTTCAAGGTCAGTAAGTTCAAATACGCCAAAGATTTTTTTTCTTCATCAGACAACTCCACTTTTCGCAAAACCTCACCTTGTTCCAAGTTCGGCATGATTTTTTTTTCTAAAAGTTCTATCGTTTTTTGTAAATTATCCAACTCTTTACCTTTTAATCCTTTGATTTTTTTTTGCAATTTTTCCAAATGCGCGGAAACACTTTCCAAATCAGCCAAAGCCAATTCCGTATTTATAACTTCCATGTCATGTGCGGGATCAATTTTACCATCCACATGAGTAATATCTCCATTGTGAAAATTACGCAAAACCTGAACAATCGCGTCCACTTCGCGAATATGTGACAAAAATTTATTACCCAAACCTTCGCCACGGCTAGCGCCTTTGACCAGACCGGCAATGTCCACGAATTCAATAGTTGTAAAAATCATTTTTTCGGATCGTGACATTTGCGCCAATTTTTCCAATCGTTCATCCGGAACTTCCACTATTCCTTTGTTCGGCTCAATCGTGCAAAAAGGATAATTGGCAATATCAATCTGTTTTTTGGTTAGTGCTTTGAATAATGTTGACTTACCGACATTGGGTAATCCCACTATCCCCATGGAAAATGACATATGAAGATAAAAGCGAGGTAAAACCCCGCTTTTTTAAAATTATTATTAAATCTATTCAGTCGCGGGTTGGTCTTCCGGAACGGATTCAGGTTCTCCTGCCGGAGCGGTCTCACATTCTTCTCCTTCGGGACAATCTTCCGACTGAGGTTCGCTTACCGCGGGATCAAGCTTTTGAACCGTGGCAAAAGTAGCGACCATTTCTTCAAATTCTTTACGATATTTAAAATAATTATCCAAAGTTTTATCTGATATATTAAAGCTGGCGCGATAAATATTATCAGCCGTAAATATCAAAACAGTGGGAATTTCTTTATTGTCTTTGTCCAAATTAATGAAGTATAACATTTTCCCATCCGGAAAATCATAAGAATCAATCACATTTAATTCTTTTTGAAAAATGTTATATTTTTCATCCACCGATAAAGTCGCGAAATCCGTATAATCAACCATGAACGAAACCGCTTCCGCGTATTTCTCGGCATTAATTGGTTGCAAAATCAATTTCTCCGCGGTTTTGTCCGCTTCCGCGTCTTCAGGTAAAGGAACTATTTGCCAATCACTAGGATAACTGACAATGTAACTCCATTCATTCTCATCAAACACCTGCCAGCCACTGGCGTCAACATTGCGCGGAAGACTACGGTTTTTATCAAAAATATCAATCACCGCTTCTTTATTGGACATGTTGGATTTTTCCAAATCTATAGCTCGCTCTTTTAAAGTGGCTAATTCTTTTTGCAAAGAATCAATTTGGTCTTCCATCTCCTGACTGACCACTTCACTGCCTGTACGCAATTCCGTGATTTTGTCTTTGGCATAACCGAACACCAAACCGATTATCCCCAAAATAACTACCACGGCAATAACCAAATTGAACAAGTGATTTTCTCCTTTTTTAGCTTGTTCCAATTTTTCATTCATTACCTTTTCTTTTTTAGTGGCGCCAGATTTTTTCCGACCGGTTTTGGTTTTCGGCTTTTTAGCCTCGGCTTTTACCTCATCTTTTTGTTTTTTTTCAGCCATATTATTTTTGCAAATATTATGCTTTAAAGGTTATTATTCAAAAATATTTTATCATGAAACAAAGACGCGGACAAGCTTTGACAAAATTGGCTTATCTGGCTTTATCATGATAAAACCAAATTGCAAAAAGACCGGAAAAAGGCTATTATATAAATATAAAACACATAAAAAAACAATATGGATTCAATTGAAGATTTATTATCCTCGAAAAGTAAAGCCAAATTGGGCGGTCAAACTTCTGACGATCAAACCGATGATACGCAAGATGATAAAAAACAGTCTCCCGAAGAAAAAACACCAGTTGCGGAAACCTCCGGAGATCAAGCTTTGGCTGAAAAAATGAAACAAATGAAAATAATGGAAAATGAAAATCAAGTTAAAGCCGAAGCGGAGGGAAACAATATGCCTTACATTGATTTGACTGAATTTCCGATCAGTCAAGAAGCTTTGCAATTGGTACCATTGAATGTTTCTCAAGATCGCGAAGTCGTTTCTTTTATCAGCACGGGTGAACAAATCCGACTGGGAGTAACCGATCCACACAATCCACATTTGGAAAAAATAACTCATACTTTAGAAGAATCTCACCATGCCAAAGTTGAAGCTTATTTGATTTCACAACGCAGTCTAAAAAAGGCTTTAGAAATATATGACAAAATTCCAAAGTATAAAAAACCGGCCCGAGGCGTGGAAATTTCCGAAGAAGAATTGGAAAAGTTTAAAACAATCGCCAAAGATTTTGACGCATTGAACGAACAAGTTAAAAAAGTGAATATGACGGAAATGGTAAGTTTGATCATTGCAGCGGCGTTACAAGCCGGATCTTCCGATATTCACATTGAAGCGGAAGAAAAAGATGTGAAGGTTCGTTTGCGCGTGGACGGCATACTTCACGAAGCCGCGTCCATGGATAAAAAAATATGGCCCAAGGTTATTTCCAGAATCAAACTTTTATCAGGTTTAAAAATGAATATTGACAAACAACCGCAAGATGGTCGTTTTGCCATCAATACAGCAAAAGAAAAAATTGATGTTCGTGTTTCCACTTTACCGACCACTTGGGGAGAATCCGTGGTAATGAGGTTATTAAAATCATCTTCAATCGGTTTGGAATTTGAACAATTGGGAATTACCGGCAAAGCTTATGAAGATTTAAAGACGCAAGTGGAACGACCGAACGGCATGATTATCACCACGGGTCCGACCGGCTCCGGTAAAACCACCACCTTATACGCGATTTTGAACAAGTTGAACGAAGAAGGCACTAAAATTATCACCTTGGAAGATCCCGTGGAATACAAACTGCAGGGTATTAACCAAAGTCAAATTGATCATTCCAAAGGATACTCTTTCGCTGATGGATTAAAATCAATTTTACGCCAAGATCCCGATGTTGTGATGGTCGGTGAGTTGCGAGATCTGGAAACCGCGGATGTGGCCATTAACGCCGCTTTAACCGGACATATGGTAATTTCAACCATTCATACCAATAGTGCCGCAGGCGCCATTCCTCGCTTTTTAGCCATGGGCGTAAAGCCTTTTCTGTTGGCTCCGGCCTTGAACGCGATTATGGGGCAAAGACTTTGTAGGCGCGTTTGCCAAGAATGTAAACAAGAAACCGAACTGGATGAAAAAACATTAACTCGCGTCAAAGATCTTTTAAACGCCATTCCCGACGATCATCCCGATAAACCTAAAATAGAGAATTTGAAATTTTATAAAGGTGGTGGCTGTGAGGCTTGCAACGGCATCGGCTACAAAGGTCGCGTGGGTATTTACGAAATCATGAGCATGACACCGGAATTGGAAAAAATAATTTTAAGTGGTAAAGTTTCCGAATATGAAATGCAGGATTATGCCGTAAAAAACGGGATGTTAACCATGTCTCAAGACGGAATCATTAAAGCTCTTCAAGGCATAACCAGCGTGGAAGAAGTATTCCGAGTAAGTGAATAAATAAACGATTCCAATAATATGAAAAATGAAAAAAACCTGAAAATTATTTTATCGGAATCGGTATTATATTAGGTATTCCCTTGGGAATTATTTTCAGCACATCTTTGAAAAATCCCTCATTTTTCGGTATCGGCTTAACTATAGGATTTATTATCGGTTTAGCTTTGGAAAAAAATATATAAAACAAGGAAAAATCCGTCCACTTACCGAAAAAGAGTTCAACCGAATTTCTCTGATCCTTTAATTTTTTTAGGATTTATTTTTTCCATAATCGGTTTAACAAGTACCGTAACGGAAACCGCCAATATAGGTATATGGTCACTGGGTATTGTTTTTTTCTTATCCGGCATATTCAAAAAATAAATAATTTTAATATTAAAAAATCGTTCGGTAGTCCGAACGATTTTTGTTTTGTTCACTTCAAGTCAAGCAGGGAAAGTTCTCCTTCGCCTAAACATTAAGTTTCCACTTAAAATTAAGCAGAGCGTGCCCCAAGCTCCAGAAATAATCCCGGCTGTTAACGGAGCTCCCGCTTTTACGATGATAAGCGGAAAAACGAACAAAAGTGGGAAAAAAAATCCGGCACATACAATTGAAATCGCCAGCCAAAAACCAAACACTTTCCCCCACCAATAACCAGTAATTTGGCAAAAATCTTTGGCGCCATCTCTTTGCGATGCCAAAAAGAAAAAACTTAACAATCACGTAGTCCACATAATATAGCCCAAGTACAACACTTTCCACAATTCAAAAGGTTCTTGATAATACAAACTATGCATGTTTTCCTCCTTTGGAATTTCAACCATTCAACGACTCAATTTAACAATTCCAATGTATTCTGTCAAACATATGTAGCTAAAATTCTTTGGCAACATCTCTTTGTAATGACGTGGTATTTGACAAAAAAATAATAAAAAGGTAATCTAATAAATCAAATTAACTGTTCTTCCAATTGCTGATGAAAGGCTTATCTGAATGTCTCACACAGTAATTCCTCACCAAGAAATCATTAACCGAATAGCGGAAAAAAGACGGCAAGCTTTCATTCGTGAACAAAAAAAATCCGACAAAGAAATATGGCTTGTGCCTGCCGGATTGACCATACAAGTTCAAATAAAAATAATGAAAAGATTTCTCAAAGAAGAAAACGAAGATCATTAGGGAGTAGCACGCTACTCCCCTTTTTTATTCAAATAATCAATTATTTCGGAATATTTATTTATAATATCTTTGAAATTATCCGCTTTATACTTATCCTCATATCTTAAAAATATTTTTGTTAAATCAAGATAAAGCTTTAATTGCATTTTAATATTCTGAAATATTTCCTTCCTTAATTCATCCATTATTTCTTGATCTCTCTCATTTAATTTATGTCCTTTGAGGATCAAATCCTTAAAGTTTTCAGCTTGATGGGGCAACATTTGTAAAATAATACTAGGCATTCTTTTTCTTCCTTTATCTTCTATTTTATCATCATTGATAAAATATTTTACTTCATTCAATCTACCCTCTTCAATATTATTTTTAATTTTCATTTCCTTTTTTTCCAGAATTTTACGATCAGGCGATATTGTTGCGTCAACCGCTAAATACAAGTAATCATCTTCTCCTTTTTCGTTTTCTTTACGAAAACTTAAAACAAAATCCACACCATTGAACAAATCATCATAATTACTTCCCGGACAAACGGAAACATCTCCGTCCAACCAATTTCTTTCATGAAAGGCTTCCATTAAACAATATTCAAAATCTTCCGATAATTGCTCATAAACTATCTTATTGAAACGAGATTCCGTTGCCAAACCGCCAATTTTTCCCAATACCATTTTGTTATCTTCTCTTAATTCCTGTTTCGTATAAACCGATTTTCCGTTAGTGTCTTGCAAATCTTCAAATTCATCAATTTGAGGACGCAAGGATTGCCAGTCTTTTACCAGTTTTTCAAAATCAATCCGTTTTGGCGCAATTTCTTTTTCTTCTCTTATTGCAAAATTTACATTTTTTTCCATAGGTTATTAGTATTTTATTTCTCTTTTATTGAAATCCAAATTTTTAATTATAATTTTTTTAAATTTAATACTATTCTTTTTTAAATATTTTTCCAACCCTTCTCCCCATTCCACGAAACAAACCGTGGCCGTTCGCCCAAAATATTCCAAAGCTCCAATCTCTTGCAAATCCGTCAAATCCGCGCCACGATATGTGTCTATGTGCACCAAAGTTTTGATTTTACATTTCTCGCATTCATATGCTTTCATCAATGTGAAAGTCGGACTGGTGATGCGATTTTTATATTTCAAGCCGATCGCAACGCCTTTAACAAAAACAGTTTTACCGGCTCCCAAATCTCCAATCAATAAACAAACTTCCCCACCTCGCAAAGATTTGGCGAATTTTTCCGCGATTTCAATTGTTTGTTTTTCGCTTGAAGAAATCATATTACACCAACTCCCAATTTGGATCGGCTTTTAATTTAAAAGGTGAAATAAATTTTTTATTTCGCGCGTGATAATACGCGGCTTTAGCTATCATTACGGCATTATCCCCGGTTAATTCAATGGCCGGTAAATGCAGCTTTCCTTGATAATTCATGGCTTGCAATTTATCTGTAATATTTTTACGCAAATCAAGGTTGGCACTTACCCCTCCACCCAAAATTACGCTTTTCGCTTGGAATTTTTCCATGGCCTTTATTGTTTTCAATGTTAAAACATCCACCACCGCATTTTGGAATTCCCGAGCTACTTCGCTTTTTTTTATATACAAAGATTTTCCGCGATATTCTTTTTGTAGATCACGCCATAAATACAAAACCGCGGTTTTTAAACCGGAAAAACTCATGTCAAAACTATTCGCGTTCAACATGGGACGAGGTAATTCCACCGTTACTTCCTCATCAAGTAATTTGTCCGCTTCGCGGAATATCGCAGGCCCCCCCGGATAACCGAGCTTTAATATCTTGGCCACTTTATCAAATGCTTCGCCGGCAGCGTCATCACGAGTTTGACCGATTAATTCATATTGTCCGGTTTTTTTAATTAAAATAATCTGCGAATGTCCACCTGAAACAATCAAACCAATCGCCGGTAATTCTTTTGGCTTGATCGTTTCATCAAAACCCGCCAATAAATGTCCTTCAATATGATTAACCGCGATTAATTTTTTATTGAAAGCATAAGCTAAAGTTTTGGCAGTTTCCACTCCCGCCATAAGCGAGCTGATCAGACCAGGGCCGGAACAGACAGCTAAATAATTAACTTTTAACATTTTAACCTTTGCCTTGTTTAACGCGAAATCAATCACCGGCAAAATATCGCGAATATGCATGCGCGCTGCCACTTCCGGCACCACTCCACCATACTTGGCATGAGTTTTCATTTGAGAAGAAATAACATTGGATAAAACCGAAAACCGACCACGCTTAACCTCCACCACCGAAGCCGCGGTTTCATCACATGATGATTCTATGCCAAGGATTATCATATTTTAAAAATTTCATTACTATTTTCTCATGTTAAGTGATTTTTGTAAATCCAAAGAAATCTTTGTCTTTAATAATAAAAAGATTTTTGTATTAAAAAAACCCGTCACCTTGTGGTGACGGGAGCAATGCGCTTTCCCAATGGGAAAACACTAATCGTCAATATCCGTATCCGAAGGGATTAATGCCTCAAAAGCCTCCGTCCAATCCTTGGATCCATCCACATTAAAACGAGCATGGATGAACTTGCAAGGAACATCATTGATCTTCATGGATGTTTTTTGACAAGAATACTCCACCAACCAGTCCAATGAAGCGCTCATGGCATGATGGTGATGACTGACATCACTCACGACCGCCATGGCCTTAACCCTTTCGCCATGCTCACGAGCAACATGGAACATCAAAGGAAAACCGTATGGCATGGACTCGCCTCGCCGATGTTCACAACCGGACCCCAGCGCTTGATCACTGGCCGGCATCATCAAGTCAATCAAGACCAGAGCAAAGTCAAACTTCGGCGTAAGCTCTTTTTCCTTCTCTCGGAACTCATCGTCACAAACAATGCCTCCATAAAATGGCCTCCCGAGAGCTCTATAAACCTCCCTGCCACTCACCCTTTGATGGATTAAATCCATCGCCGAGTCATAAGAGTCGACAGTAACCACTTCATGTTCAGCCGAGAATGCTTTCTCGGCGGATTCGCGGTTTTCTTGCTTGTCATCAATCACCAGAATCTTCATTGTCGTTATCCTCTTGCTTTGGAGTTAGGTTTTGTTTGACGCCTTGAACAGACGCCTGACCGAGTTGGAATGCTTCCGCCGCGATCGCAATCACCGTATCGCGAATCGGATCAAGGTTCATCATCTGTCGCAAAGTCACCAACCCGGCAACCGCCTCCTCATCCGAAAACGCTCCACCATGCTTTACGATAAGCTCGGGAGTAATCCGGACAAGACCGACAATGACTTCCTCTCCACCCATACCCGCGATCCAATCTTGCGCTTCTCCAACAGAATCACATTCCGTGTGAATGACCGCAATCGGTTCACCTTGAGCAAAAGCCAATGCTAATGCCTCTGGCACCTTCTCTACGATCTTTTTCTCCTCGGGAAACTTTTCCCCGATAGAGACATCGACGGCCCTCAAAACCTGTTCCTGTTCAGTCCCGAAAGACTGAACCCTGAAGGTAACGTCAACTCCGGGTCTGGTCAACATCGCTCCGGAATGAAGAGATGCTACCAGAAATTTCTGACTATGATGTTTGCTGTTTGGATCATTGACTCTGACGGTCCACAACAATTCATTTGCCACCTTGTCGTAACCTACGACAAAACCTTTGATCCGTTTCATGTGCGAATCTCCTTTCATGTCACAACCCGCGACATATGTTAAAGATCTCAATTACTCACTAACACCTGTGAGAATTATCAATTTAACAGTAAAAGAAAGATAAGTCAATTTCAAAAAACAAAAATCACTCATCATTAAATGAGTGACTTTTGGTGACCCCAAGGGGAATCGAACCCCTGTTTTCAGGATGAAAACCTGATGTCCTAACCACTAGACGATGGGGCCATAATTCAAATTTTAAAAATTTTAAACAAATTGTGTGAAAATAATATCAGTAATTTTAAACTAAGTCAACAATTCACGCTTGGTTTTGCACATATTCATTATTACTAAATTCAATATCAAATTGTGAATAATAAACTTGACAAAATCAAAAATCTTTGTTTAAATGATAATAGAAACAGTGGTGAAAAGCCCTGCTTTTTTTTATGGCTTAAAACTGGAGGTGTATCATGCCAACCGAATATAATGGAAAAAAAACCGAATGGAAAAGATGGAAAATACTAGGAATCATCATTGAACTTTTTGCGGGCACGAACAAGCCGACAGGACGATACAAACCGCATTCAAACGCACCGATTATCTTGCAAGAAGATCCCCAACAACTTCTAAGACGCGCTCAAATGATGCGTCAAAACACCATGCCCCATGCGGCATAAAATCGGTTGTAATCGCCTCCAAAGTCCAAACTGATTCAAGTTTGGACTTTTTTAATTATTAAAGTTATCCACTTGTTTTTCACACAAATATGTGCTATAAATAATGTATAAAGTGGTGAAAAAGCCAGCTTTTTTTATTGTTTGCAAAAAAACGGAGGGAACCATGAGTATTTACGAAATTAACGGTAAATTTGTGCTTTTCTCTGACGAAGAAACACAAAAAATGCACAAGGATCATGCCACAGCTGCACAAATACGACTTTGGTATATGCGTCAACGCAAACAATTTCGTGCTAAAAATAAAGGCTTCACACAGCCTCGCTTGGTCATTGCGGCTTGATTTCAAGTCATCACAATTCACGCCTCTCATTCGGGAGGCTTTTTTATTGATTTTTTTTATAAAATAAGCTATTATTCTGCTAGTTATCGCTTATGATAAAAATAATAAAACTAAATTTAAATAATTTTAATTTTCATTTAATACATTATGTCAGTACCAAAACACAGAAAAACTCATTCCAAGACCAGAATGGGAAGATCTCATGAAGCTATCAAAACGCAAAAAGCCAATACCTGCGCCAATTGCGGAGCACCGGTTCCGGCTCACACAGCCTGTAAGGCTTGCGGACAATACAAAGGCAAAAAAGTTTTGTCCACTAAAGCTGATCTGATGCTCAAAAGAACTGAAAAGCGTAAAAAACAAGAAGCTAAAGAAAAAGAAAAAATGTCAAAATTGAAAAATAAATAAATTTAATATTTAAATTTATGAACTTTGCAATCATCTTCGCGCTTGTCGCCTCTTTGTTGGCGATTTTGTACGGCATCATCCAAACCAGAAGCATCTTGTCCATGGACGCCGGCAATGAAAAAATGCGAGCAATCGCGGGCGCTATTCAACAAGGAGCTAAAGCTTATTTAAACCGCCAATACAAAACCATTGGCTTAATCGGTATTATTGTTTTCATTCTTCTTTTAATTATGGTGGAATGGAAAACCGCCATAGGGTTTCTACTTGGAGCTGTATTTTCCGGATTGGCTGGCTACATAGGCATGAATATTTCCGTTAGAGCCAATGTCCGTACCACTGAAGCCGCTCGCGGTGGAATAAAAAAAGCTATGGCCGTGGCGGTTAAAGGAGGAGCTATCACTGGATTTTTGGTTGTCGGTTTGGGTCTTTTGGGAGTTACTTTATATTATTATTTAACCAAGGATGTCCACGCGTTAATCGGCTTGGGCTTTGGTGGCAGTTTGATTTCCATTTTTGCAAGATTAGGCGGTGGAATTTTTACGAAAGCGGCTGATGTGGGTGCTGATTTGGTCGGAAAAGTGGAATCTGATATCCCAGAAGATGATCCTCGCAACCCTGCTGTTATCGCTGATAATGTGGGTGACAATGTTGGAGATTGTGCCGGTATGGCCGCCGACCTATTTGAAACTTACGCGGTTACCGCTGTGGCTGGAATGTTTTTGGGAGCGTTGACTTTTTCTTCTTTTGAAAATGCCGTTTTGTTCCCCTTGGTTTTGGGAGGAATTTCCATTATTGCTTCCATTATCGCGACTTTTTTTATCAGACTTGGGAAAAAACAAAATATCATGGGAGCTTTATATAAAGGCTTGATTGCTGCCGGAGTAATCGCAGCGATCTTGTTTTATCCCGCTACCAAATGGTTTATGGAAGGCAATGGAGAATATTCGGTTAATGCCATCTATTTGGCGGCTTTGGTCGGCTTAGTTGTAACCGGAGCCTTGATCTTCATTACCGAATACTATACTTCAACCGCTTATAAACCGGTTAAAGATATTGCCAAAGCATCGGAAACAGGACACGGAACAAACATTATTACAGGCTTGGCTGTTTCCATGAAATCTACCGCTTGGCCGGTTATCGTAATTGCGGGCGGAATTCTAGCCTCATATTCTTTGGCAGATATCTACGGCGTAGCCATCGCCGCCATGAGCATGCTTTCAATGACTGGCATTATCGTGGCCATTGACGCTTACGGTCCGATTACGGATAATGCGGGCGGGATCGCGGAAATGGCTGAATTACCTGAAGAAGTCAGAAATGTTACCGATCCATTGGATGCGGTGGGAAACACAACAAAAGCTGTTACCAAGGGCTATGCTATCGGTTCAGCCGGCTTGGCAGCCATTGTGCTTTTCGCGGACTACACTCATGCTTTGGAAAAATTCGGACAATCATGGCAATTCTCTATCAATGATCCCAAAGTATTGATTGGTTTATTTATTGGAGGATTACTTCCTTATTACTTCGGAGCCTTATCCATGCAAGCCGTAGGGAAAAGCGCCGGCAAAGTCGTGGCTGAAGTTCGCCGTCAATTCCGTGAAATCAAAGGAATTATGGACGGCACGGCAAAACCCGATTACGCGCGTTGTGTTGATATTGTTACCAAAGCCGCGATTAAACAAATGATTGTTCCGGCTTTAATTCCGGTTTTAGTTCCGATTATCATCGGGCTATTGCTGGGACCGACCGCACTTGGAGGTCTTCTGGTGGGAAGTATCGTAACCGGTCTGTTTGTGGCTATTTCCATGACTACCGGTGGCGGAGCTTGGGATAATGCCAAAAAATATATAGAAGACGGTCATCATGGTGGCAAAGGTAGCGAAGCTCACAAAGCCGCTGTTACCGGTGATACAGTTGGCGATCCTTATAAAGATACTGCCGGACCGGCTATCAATCCTATGATCAAAATTTTAAATATTGTAGCGCTATTGATTATCGGCTTGGTCATGAAATTCTGGATTTAATCATCAAAATACAAAAAACTCGGCATAAGCCGAGTTTTTTTGTTAAAAATACGAAAATTAGCATACTTCAACATGCTATGGATAACCTGTGGACAAATAATTATTTAATTTTAGTTAAATTTCACTTCCGTCGACAAAAAGGGTAAATTATGCTAAAATATAAGTATAAGTCAAAAAACCGGGGACCACGCAAAAACAAAAAGAGCCTACCATGAATTTTCACTTGCCCTCACCAAAAGATGTTACCGAATGGGTTGAATGCGGAAAAATGATCATCGGCTTTATTGCCGGAGAAGCCATGTTTTTCGCTAAACGAGAAAACA
Organism: uncultured Gammaproteobacteria bacterium; assembly: GCA_964486065.1. Classification (GTDB taxonomy): domain Bacteria; phylum Patescibacteriota; class Patescibacteriia; order UBA11705; family JABHMO01; genus CAZAKN01. The sequence continues at coordinate 140,106 of CAZAKN010000002.1, forward strand.
TGAGAATTTTCAACTTTTTCAATCCAAGCATACCTCTCGGCTCACTCACCAAATCGGAAGGCGCTTATGCCTTCCTTTTTTGTTATAATTGACATTAAACACCGGCAATGATACTATTTTCAAAGTTTTACAAATAAATTTACACTATTTTTATGAAAGTTGACACCAAGGATTTAGGCAAAAAAACACTGGAAATGACTTTTGAAATAAACGAAGAAGAATTAAAACCTTTTCTGGAACAAACGGCTAAAAAAATCTCAGAACAACGAGAAATCAAAGGTTTTCGCAAAGGTCATGCCCCTTACAATATTGTCGTCAAAGAAGTCGGTGAAATGAGTATTTATCAAACTGCGGCCAATGATGCCATCGCCAAATATTATTATGAAAAAGTGGAAGCTGATGACCTGGAACCCGTAGAACAGCCGGCTATTACCGTAGAAAAGTTGGCTCCCGGCAATCCTTTTGTTTTTAAAGCAAAAGTCGCGCTTATGCCGAAAGTTGAAATCTGTGATTTAGTTAAAATTTCAGTTAAACCTTTACCTGAAATTAAAGTAAATGATGAAAAATTAGAAAAAGTAATGCAAGATTTGCAAAAAATGCGTGCTCAAGATGAAGAAGTCAATGAACCAGCCGACAAAGGACACAAAGTACTTGTTGATTTTAAAGCTTTCATGGATAATGTTCCGCTGGAAGGTGGCCAAGCCAAAGATCATCAAATTATTTTGGGAGAAGGACAAATGATTCCCGGTTTTGAGGATAAATTAATTGGCATGAAAAAAGATGAAGAAAAAGAATTTGAACTGGTTTTTCCAAAAGAATATCATGCCAAACATTTGGCAGGCAAAAAAGCTTTGTTTAAAATCAAAATGAAAACCATAAATAAAGTTAAATTACCGGAAATAAATGATGAATTCGCCAAAACCTTGGGCTTACCTGATTTGCAAGCTTTAAAGAACAATATCAAAACCAATATTGAGCAAGAAGAAACCAATAAAGCCATGCAAAAACAAGAATTGGAAATCATTGAAAAAATGATTGATGCGACTAAATTTGAAGATCTGCCTGAAACTTTAATCAACAGAGAAGTTCACAAAATGATGCAAGAGTTAAAAGATAATCTTGCCAAACAAGGTATGAATTTTGATGATTATTTAAAGCACTTGAAAAAAAGTGAGGCTGATCTGAAACTTGATTTTACTCCTGATGCCATCAAAAGAGTTAAAACCGGTTTAATGATTCGTGAAATCGCGCAAAAAGAAAAAATTGAAGCAACCAATGAAGAAATTGAACAAGAAAAACAAAAAACTTTGGCCAGCTATAAACTTAATCCCGCTTATGAGGGGAAAATTGATGAATTGGAAAAAAATCTTAATGGAGAGCAGGCTAAGCAATATTTCGGCAATCTAATCGCTAATCGTAAAACCATTTCTTGGATCAAAGATAAAGTCGTGGAAAAAAAAGATAAACCGAAAACAGAACAAAAATAAGCAGATTAAAAAGTGGCGCTCCGGCGTCACTTTTGTTATACTTTAATAAACAATATATTATTAATAACACCTATATGCAAAAGAGACTAAAATCAATTCCTAAAACAAATTTATTAAAAAAGAAAAGAATTATAATTACAGGTTGTGGCCTGAAACCGGCAAAACAAAATTTTAAAGATATCACATCTGGAGAAAATAGTCATGATTCGGTAAAAATAAACGGGAAAGAAATGAAGCTAAATATTGGCGCGGCGACTGCTTTTATTTTAGCTGCTAACGGTGCAACAGTTCATATGGTTTCTAGAACTGAAGAAAAATTAGCTGAACTAAAAAAACAAATTATTAAAATTTGCAAAGTACCCGAAAAAAATATTGAGTATAGTGCGGTTGATTTATTTAACGAAGCAATGATAAAAAACTTTGTTAAAAAATTATCCAAAACGAAACCTATTGGTTGGGTACAAAGTATTGGCTTGGGTGCGGGAGCTTATAAATTAAAAAATGATAATCCCTATCTGCACATTGAAGAAATTCCAGCTGAACTTCTGGAAAAAGAAGCAACAATCGTTTTAAAAGGAACACATCTTTTAATGAAAGAATTAATTCCTGTTTTCAAAAAACAAAATAAGTTGTTTAAAACTGAGACAAAAATCGTAATTATTAGCTCAATGTCCGCTGTCCGCGGTTATACTCACGGCGGAACGCATTGTGCGGCAAAAGGAGCTATCAGTCGCTATGCCAATTCTGCGATGCTTGATTTTTGGAAAGATAATATTTATGTAACCGATATAAGACCGGGTGCTGTTGATACAGGAATGTATGACAATAAAACCGTTCAAAATGCTATTCTGAAAGTAGATAAAGAATATGGCAATTTTTGGAATAAAAGCGGAATTACTTTGGCTCCTCCAACTTCTGTGGGGAATATTATTAATACAATATTGACCATACCCGCGCATGTAACTTCATTAAACCTTGTATCAAAAGGTCAATTTCCCAACGAAGGCTCTTAAATAAGTGGCAAACATATGAAAATAGCTTTTTGTTCCGATTCCCACGACAATGTGCCGAACATAGATAAATTTTTATTATATTGTAAAAAAAACAAAGTTAATTTGATTATTCATTGCGGAGATTGGGCCGCGCCCAACATATTGAAACATTTCAGAGAAAATTTTAATGGCGAAATTTATGGCGTGCTGGGAAATGTGCACGGTGAAACCGAAGAGATGTTAACCACCGCGGAGCGGAACCGAATCAATTTGTCGGAAGATGTGACTGAACTGGAAATTGACGGCATTAAATTTCAAGTGGTGCACTATCCGGATAAAGCGGAAAAATTGTGCCAAAAAGGTCAAGCCGACTTGGTTCTTTACGGACACGATCACAAGCCTTGGCTCAAAAAAAAGGAAAGTTGCTACATGACAAATCCGGGAACATTGGGCGGTTTATTCAATCGTGCCAGCTTCGGAATGTATGATACGCAAACCAAAAAAATTGATTTAATAATTTTAGACACATTAAAATATGATGCTTGATATTGATTCGTTTAATCCCGAATACCCGAAAATTAAACAAGCCGGTGATGTTTTAAAAAACGGCGGAGTTATCATTTATCCGACGGATACGATTTACGGATTTGGCGCGGATATAAATAATAAAGAAGCGATAGAAAAAGTTTATAAAATAAAAAAGAAAAAAGCGACGGGGTTCAGTTTTATTTGCTCGGATTTGAAGGAAATCGCCAAATACGCGATAGTAAGCGATCAAGCATACAGGATTATGAAAAGAGTTTTACCCGGCCCTTACACCTTTATTTTCAAAGCCAGCAAGCTAGTACCTAAACAAATAATCCCCGACAAAAAAACCGTGGCTATTCGCATTCCGGACAATAAAATCTGCCATGATTTAATTTCTTATCTTGGTAATCCGATAATTTCCACCAGCGTGAATATCAACGGATCGCCTCACTTTTCCGATCCTTTGGAAATGGAAAAACATTTTGGTAACCAAGTTGATCTGATCATTAATGCCGGCATTATTGAAAATGAGCCTTCCACGGTAATTGATTTTTCTGAAGGAACTCCCCTGCTGGTCAGACAAGGCAAAGGTGAAGTTGATTTTTTAACTTTTGATTAAAATATAATATGAAACCATTATCTCTTGCGAAAAAAACCGCCAAACAAGCGGGACAAGAATTGAAACGCAAATTTTTAAATAGAAAATTTTCCATTCAAAACAAATCAAAACATGAAATAGTTACCGGTGCCGATAAATTGGCGGAAAAATTTATCATTAAAGAAATAAAAAGACATTTTCCGGATCATGCTATTCTGGCGGAAGAATCAGGCAGTGATCATAAAAAAAATGATTATCTCTGGATCATTGATCCGCTAGACGGAACCACCAATTTTGTCATGCACAATCCCCTATTTTCAGTTTCCATTGCCTTGGCCTATAAAAACGAAATTATTATGGGCGTAGTATATGTTCCCATGCTTGATGAAATGTATTATGCTGAAAAAAATAAACCCGCTTTTGTTAATAGTAAAAAATTACAAGCTTCCAAAGTTAACAAAATTGAAAATGCATTTTTAACTTTTTGTCATGGCAGTAAAATTAGTAATATTAAGCGAGCCGTAAAACTGTATCCGAAATTAAAGCTTAAAGCTAAAGATTTTCGACAACTCGGTTCAGCCGCAATTGAATTATCTTATGTGGCCGCCGGTTATTCTGAAAGCATTATAATTCCGGGAGCCAATGCGTGGGATGTGGCGGCGGGAGCAATTATCATAAAACAAGCAGGTGGCGAAGTTGTTGATTTTCAGGGAAAAAACTGGAATCTTAAATCAAAAGACATTTTGGCTACCAATGGTCAGCTTACCAACAGTCTTTTAAAATATGTCAAATAAAAAAATAGTCAATATTCTTGTTATACCCAAAAGTTCCGAAAATAAACTTATTTTAATATCGGAAAACATTTTCAAAGCCAAAGTCATCGCCTTACCGGAAAAAGGCAAAGCCAATCAGGCTGTCATTAAGCTACTTGCCAAATATTATAAAGTTTCCTCCTCTAATATTACTTTAAAATCAGGGAAAAATTATAAGGAAAAACTGTTTGAAGTTATATTTCATTAAATTTAAACAAAATATAGCGTCGCACAATATTCAACAAATGTTCCACGTGGAACATTTGTTTTTTAATAAACAATAATCAAATTCCTTTATAAAAAAATAAAAAAAGGGATCCACGTTTTCGTGTCCCCTGCACCTAATCTAATGTATCACACCCCTTATCGCTTATTTTTAATTTGTCTGGTCAATATCAGCAATCAAATACTATATTATTACTATTTACATGTTAATGTTTGCGTTTGACTAGGATAGTCTAGTCAAACACAATAGATATGCATATATATACTTAAGAACTATATATTACTATGCCCATTTAATCCATTGCCAACAAAAAAAAGAAAGGTTCCGCGTCATTATTGAAATGCGGGGATGAGTAAATCACCAATCCCTGACTTAGTGCCCGAATAACAGACCGGCTGACCAAGGCTAAAGATTAGCGCTACGAGAACCGACTCATCGTAAAAATACAGTATCCTTGCATTCTTGCGATGAATTACTCTCCAATTACAGAAATTCACACACTTACGAACATCACGCAAGCTGTGAAAAATTAATTCAGTGCTTTAATCTTTAAAATTAATAACTATTTAATATTTATACAATCGGTACTTTGAATAATTGTTGAAATAACAGTTTCCAAATTATCTCATTCATCAATGGTATCCCCGGGCCGACTTGAACGGCCATTTACAGCTTAGGAGGCTGTTGTTCTATCCGGTTGAACTACGGGGACACAATGTTCCACGTGGAACATTTTTTGTGAAATTATTAACAATCAATACACTTTTATAATAAATATAAATAAATAAATGTGTCGTTAAATATAGCAATTATCTCAAATCAAAAATAATAGGGGATTGCTCCACCTATTATCTATACTTTACCCTTACATTTTTGCCACTGTTTTTACGATGTTTTTTGTTGGCGACTTTTTTTTTCTTGTTCATGTTTTCATTATTATTACCAAATATGAAATGTTAATTATTTAACAACTCATATCTGGTACCCCCGGGTGGAATCGAACCACCATATCCAGCTTAGAAGGCTGGTGTTCTATCCGTTGAACTACAGGGGCTAAATAAAAAAGAATATAGAAATAATAGCAAATTTAAAAATTTTTTCAACTTATCCCAGTTGATTCGTATATTTTTTGGTGACATGAACCGATGAGTGTCCCAGCTCCATGCTCAATTGATCTAAATCCATGCCTTTTTCCAGTAAATTTGCAGCAAAACTATGCCTTAAAACATGAGGTGTAACTTTTTTTTTCAAATTTATTTTTTTGGCGTACTTAGTTACGATTCTTTCAATGCTTCTGGGACTTAATCCTTTTATTTTTTTTCCGCTCGATCTGGCGCGATCATGTCCAATAAACAAGTATTTACTATCATCATTTCTTTTATTCAAATATTTTTTCAAACAATGTGTCATTTGATTATTCAATCGTATTTTTTTATGTCCGAATTTCTTTTTTTTAATTTTCAATTCCGCATTCTCAGAGCATAAATCACTCTTCAAAAGTGCTGAAATTTGCGACACGGTTAAACCCGCGAAAGTAAGTAATTGTAAAATAGCGTTATCTCTAGCGCAAAGAAGCCAGTCACATTCACATTCCACAGGAGCATTCATAAGTTTTTGTAACTCTGCTTTATCCAAAACAGTAGCCTTAGCGACAGATAATTTATTTAATTTGACCAAATGGCTCTCCAATGCAGAAACATTATTCATGGATAAATAACGCAAAAATGACCTAACCGCGATTAAATGATAATTTACCGTGCTGGCCTTTAATTTTTCCTTACGCACACTGTGCTCATATTGTTTCAACCACTCTTCATATTTACTCACGCAAGTTTGAGTAATCTTTCCCACATCCTCAATTTTTTTCTTGTTCAACCATCCGACAAATCTCTGTAAATACAAATCATAATTTCTAACCGTTCTGGACGAACGACCTTTTAGATTTTCTTGATATTCAAGAAAATCTAAAACCAATTTATTGATTTTTTTCATATTTGATATTGTACGACACAATATGTTTCCGAGCAAATCCCGCGGTTGATAACCTTGCAAAATATTTTCAATCGTGTTATCTTATTAAAGCTTTAATTTAACCTTAATACGGTTCTGTGGTCGAGGAAATGAATATACATAGAATATTTATCCCGACTGTGGAATACGCGAAAATTTATGCTAAGCCAAAAGAAAAAGCAGGCGATTATTAAAAAGTTCAAAACTCATGAAAATGACACCGGTTCATCGGAAGTGCAAATCGCCATTCTTACCGAAGAGATCAAAGAATTGACCAAGCATTTGCAGCAACATAAACACGATCATTCTTCCAGACGCGGACTTTTGAAAAAACTCGGCGAACGAAGAAGACTGTTGCGATACTTGGAGGCTGAAAATCGGGAAAGTTATGAAAATTTAATTCAAATTTTGAAACTTAAACCGACCAATCGTTCGCAAAGAGAAGAACAAATCAAAAAGATCTTGGAAGAAAATGAAGAAGAAAATTCGGAAAATCAACAAAATGAAGAAAAGGATAACGAGGAACAAAAAAACAACGAATAATATTCAAGAAGCGAGTCCTTGCGGACTCGCTTCTAATTAAATTAAATAAATTTTACAATTAATCATGGCTGCCAAATAGGTAGATTTCAAAAATTGAAATCTAAAATTTGGCAGCCAAACAAAATTATGGAAAAACAACAATTTGAAATGGATTTCGCCGGACGGAAACTAATTGTTTCCACCGGTAATTTGGCGCAACAAGCCAATGCTTCCTGTACCGTACAATACGGTGAAACTTTGGTCATGGCCACGGTGGTTATGAACAAAGAACCGCGTGAAGGTATTGATTTTTTTCCGCTCATGGTTGAGTATCAGGAAAAATTCTATGCCGCCGGTATTATTAAACATTCAAGATTCTTAAAACGCGAAGCTCGTCCCACGGATGAAGCTGTTCTAACCGGACGCATGATTGATAGAGGCTTGAGACCTCTTTTTGATGAAAATATTCGCAATGATGTTCAAATTATTTTAAATGTATTATCATTTGACGGCGTAAACGATCCGGACATTCCGGCTATCATTGCCGCTTCCACTGTCCTGCATATTTCGGATATCCCTTGGAACGGACCCTTAGCCGGTATTCGCATAGGACAAGTTGATGGCGAATGGAAAATCAATCCATCTTACGAAGAACGAGAAAAATCTCCGGTTGATTTAACCGTTTCCGTTTCCGCGGATAAAGTTCTGATGGTAGATTCAGAAGCCCTGGAATTTCCCGAAGATAAATACTTTGAAGCTTTTCAAGTCGCCTTAAAACAAGGAAAACCGGTGGTTAAATTCATTGAAGATATCCGCAAAAAAGTTGGTAAAGAAAAAATGGTTATTGACAATCAAATTAATGAAGAAGAATTGGATGAAAATCAAAAAATTTCACAAGAGGAGCTGGAGAAATTACAAAATGAAGCCAAAGATTTTGTAAAAGAAAAACTGTCTTCTCATCTCTTCAACATCCCGTGCGGTTCAAAAAATGAACGCAAAAAAAATCTATACCAAGTTAAAGAAAAATTGATTGAAAATTTAAAGGAAAAACAAATTGGCAAAGAAAGACGCGCCAAGGTTTTATCTTTTTGGGATGAATTCATTGATGAACAAATCACCAAAGCTATTTTGGAAAATGAACAAAGAATTGATGACCGTAAATTGGACCAAATTCGCCCACTCAGCGCGGAAGTAAGCTTAATCCCTCGCGTTCACGGTTCGGGCTTGTTTATGCGCGGAGAAACCCAAATATTGAGTATTGTTACTTTGGGCGCTCCCGGTGATGAACAAACTTTGGATGGTATGGAATTAAGTGGTACTAAACGCTACATGCATCATTATAACTTTCCGCCTTTTTCTACGGGAGAAGCTTATCCCATTCGCGGAACCGGTCGCCGAGAAATCGGTCACGGCGCCTTGGCAGAAAAAGCTCTAATGCCCGTAATGCCTGAAAAAGCGGATTTCCCATACACCATTCGCGTGGTTTCTGAAGTGCTTGGTTCCAATGGTTCAAGTTCCATGGGGTCAACTTGCGGTTCAACTCTGGCGCTTATGGATGCCGGCGTGCCGATTAAAAAACCGGTTGCTGGGATAGCCATCGGATTAGCTTCCAATAAAGCTTATGACTTCAAAATTTTAACCGATATTCAAGATTTTGAAGATGGTGACGGTGGCATGGATTTCAAGGTTACAGGAACAAAAGACGGCATTACCGCTATTCAAATGGACACCAAAACCTTGGGCTTAACCGAGGAAATCATTGAAAAAGCTCTGAAACAAGGACGCAAAGCTTTGGATGAAATCTTACAAGTTATCACCAAAGTCATCCCCGAACCCAGAGCTTCTTTGTCTGAATACGCGCCAAAAATAAAAACCATGAATATCAATCCGGAAAAAATCGGTACGGTTATCGGCCCCGGAGGTAAACAAATCAATGAAATTATTGATGCCACCGGTGTTAGCATTGACATTGAAGATGACGGCTTAGTGATGATTACCGGTGTGGATGAAAAAGAAGTTAACAAAGCTATGGGCTGGATTGAAAATTTAACGCGTGAAGCCAAAGTCGGCGAAACATATATTGGAAAAGTTGTGAAAATCATGGACTTTGGCGCTTTCGTGGAAATCTTCCCCGGCACTGACGGCATGGTTCATATTTCGGAAATAACCGACAAAGAAAGAGTGAACGACATCAATAAATATTTGAAGGAAGGACAACAAGTTAAAGTTAAATGTTTAAAAGTTGATCCGAACGGAAAAATAAGTTTATCCATCAAAAAAGCAAAATAAACAAAAAGAGGCGCTAAGAAAAGCGCCTCTTTTGTTTTACTTAAAACCGAGATTAAGCTAAAATTATATTATGAGAAAAATCAGTAAAGCTATTGTTTTCACCTTGGGGGGCATCCTTGCAATCGGAGCCTTGTTTTTTTTATTATTTGTAAAAACCGATACTTTAATCAAAAATATTCCCCGTGAAGCGGAAATATATTTTCATACGGAAAAAAATTTTATCAATAATTTAAAATCCGAACATAAACAAACTTTTCTAAAATATGTGGCTCAAAAAACCGCCACAACGGAAGACTTTTGGCAAAACCTTTTACAAAAGCGTGGCAATTTTGAACTGGCGGGCTTTTTCCAACAAGAGGAACTGACCATGGTATTACCGGCAAAAAAATATTTACTGAAATACTTACAAAGCAATCAAGTGGAATATTTTAAAAGTAATGGAGTAATCTACTTTCCCGCTACATTTATCGGCAATTACTCATTCGCACAAAATGACTGGGTAAAAAAACAAAGGTCTTTTCCACAATTTTCCGCTAATTCAATCTATATTGAAAATTTTAATTCCTTACCGGTTGCCGACAATCTGAAAACCCCTTTTGCGCTATCTCATGCTCCGATAAAAGCCGATATTTACCAAAAACAAAACCATTTGCAAATAATTTTCTCCGACGAGTTATCTCCGAATTCACGGAATAAAAAGCTTTCATCATTATTTGACGCGCCACCCTCGGATTCTCTGGTTTATTGGCGCGGGATTAAATCCGATAATTTATATTTTGACTTACCCTATTCCACTTCCTCATTTGATTATTTACTTTTTTCCGTGATTGAAGAAGAGTATGAATATTACAAAAATCAATCCGGTTCTATACTTATTCTAGATTCAAGTAACAATCTAAACGCCATAAAAACAAAAATTTCAGAAATTTTCGCCAATTTAAGTCCCGATACAAAAATCAAAGTTCTACCTGATCAATCCAAAGCCTATCACTTGATAGCGGATCCCTCTAAATGGCAATTTGTGAACAAATCAACAAGTAATCCACAGTTTGAGCAACTTTCATCACCTCAACTGGGCATTGATCTGCGTCTTTATCAATTAAATAAACAAATAATTATCACAAAAAACCTAAATTTAGCGGAATATTATGATTCATATCAAGGTAACACCTTGGATTTAAGTAAATATATTCATAATAATAACCTAAATTTAGCATATTTTAATTTAAAAACACTTTTAAATTCCAGTTCCTCTCAACATCTTGTATTTATTCGTGAAAATAACGGAAAAACCTCTATTTGTATAGACTAGCCTAGTCAAAAATGTGTATAAACTAACCATATCCACAGACTTATCCACACAATACACCTTGAAATATAAGCCATTTAAAGAAGATATACGCTAAAATTAGCGAAATAACCTTGTTTGTCATTGACCCTCTCTTTCATCCATGATATAATATAGAAGTACATTAAAGACCATGCTCTTTCAATGTGCTAAAGTTCTTTTTGTTTGTAAAGTTGTTCTTTACTTTAAAAACACAACAAATTACATTTGGGAAAATTTCGCTCACAACACTTCGCAAGTTGTAGCTATTCCGTTTTTCACACCTTATTATCCTCTTCAGCGGGATAATACCCACTCAAAACAAAAACAAAAACGAAAAACTCCAAGGAGATTTTATCTTCGGCGGAAAAGGCTTCAATCAAGACGCGGCTGATGCGTCACTGCAACTGCCCAATGGCTTCGAACTCTCTCACTCGAAGCGCCTCTCTCACACATTTGGGTCAAAAAGAACCGCCTTAAATTACACGCCATTAAATCAATTTAATCGGGCGTCAATGATTTGAAGCGTTCAAAACACAAAGCCCTAGTCTTCATCGACCGGGGCTTTTCTTTTTGACTAAATAATCTATTTTTCATACAATTCAAGATGTTATAAATAATCAATTACTTATGTCTAAAACTTTGGATAACTTAACCAAAGCGTTTATCGGCGAATGCCAAGCTCGCAATCGTTATACTTATTACGCCAAGGTGGCAAAAAAAGAAGGTTATGAACAAATGTCAGGAATCTTTATGGAAACAGCTGAACAAGAAAAAGTTCATGCCAAAAGACTTTTTGAGCATATTCAAGAACTGAAGGGCGATCAAAATGAACTTATCGTTGAAGCCGCTTCACCAAATATTTACGGTGATACCAAAGAAAATTTGAAATCAGCCATACAAGGAGAAACTTATGAATTTGATGAAATGTATCCGGAATTCGCCAAAGTGGCGGAAGAAGAAGGTTATTTAAAAATCGCCGCCAGATTGAACGCCATTGCTCAAGCGGAAAAACATCACGCGGAAAGATACGCCAAACTTTTAGAACAGTTGGAAAATGAAACAGTTTTCAAAAAACAAAAAGAAGTCATTTGGGTTTGTCGCGAATGTGGATACATTCATGCCGGAGCTTCCGCTCCAGACAAATGTCCCTCTTGCGATCATCCCCGTGCTTATTACCAATTGCAAGCAGAAAATTATTAATCCTGATCTTGCCTAAACTACATTATTGTTATACAATAGCTTTACTTTAATATTAAGCTAATCCTATGTTAAAGAAGAATGAATTAGAAGAAATCAAGAACAAGCTTTTGGCGGAAAAGGAAAACTTGGAACAAGAACTGAATAAAATTGCCAAAAAAAATCCCAAAAATCCCGAAGATTACGAAGCCAAATTTGAAGAATACGGTGATGATGAATCTGATAGCACTTCAGAAGTGGAAAAATTTGGACTAAATTTATCTTTGGAAAAAACTTTAGAAAAATCTCTGCGCGATGTAAATAAATCTTTAGAAAAATTAAAAAAAGATCCCAAACATTATGGTATTTGCAAATATTGCAAACAGCCCATCGCCGCCAAAAGATTAATTGCCAGACCGACTTCAAGCGCTTGCATTGAATGCAAAACCAAATTAAAATCTTTGTAAAAATGAATAGGGGACGATCAATCGCGACAATCGTTTGTTTATTGGCGATTTTGGCAGATCAATTTACCAAATATTTAGCTATAAAAAAAATTCCGCCCAGCGGAATTTTTTTATGGAAAAACGATTTTATAAATGCAAAATTAGAGGTTTTAAAAAATCCTTTTACGGCTTTCGGTTTTAATCTTCCTGCGGGAATCATTATTGCTTTATCCGTAATATTAATTCTTGTTCTATCTCATTGGCTGATCAAAACACTGAAACAAAATCTGTTTTTTCAAAGCTTGATTTTGGCTTTAATCATCGGTGGAGCGCTTTCCAACCTGGTTGATAGAATTTTCCGCGGAGCAGTGATTGATTTTTTAAGCTTGAAAATATATAATAATTTTATCTGGCCACATTTTAACTTGGCGGATGTTTTCATCACCTTGGGTCTGCTAAGCTATATTTATTTCATAATTAAAAAACAAAATGTTTAAATATTTTAAATTTCTATTTTTAATCTTCTTTTTCCTGTTTTTTTTCATGCCACTAAACAATGTTCGCGCGGAAATATCGCCAATCAATGTTTATGTTTTTACACAAGCGGGATGTCCGCATTGCGCCAAAGCGGTCTCACATTTGGAGGCTTTGCAAAGAAATCATTACCCGGAAATGAATATTTTTGAATATAATCTGATCGCGGATCGGGAAAACATTGCCAAATTTCAAAAATTTGTCAGCGCCTATGAAGTTAATTTTAACGCCGTGCCGGCTATCTTCGTGGGCAAAAGCGCCATTAAAGGCTATCATGAAACGGAAATAGATTTGGCCGTTGAAAAATGCAAAAACGAACCCTGCCCCGACGCTTTAGATATAGTGAATGAAAAATCGGGAGAATCCATGGAACAAATTGATCCGGAAAGCGCGGAACAAGAAAAATCTTTAAAATTGCTGGGTATGATTGTTTCGGGAACGCTAATATTGGGAGGTGCTTTTATCGTTATCAAAAAAATGCTTTAAATACTTCACAAAACACAGGCCGACGATACTTGTGTTTTTTATTTTACCAAATATTGCTAAGATATATATATAATCAAAAATATGTTTGTCAAAATATCCTCCTGTGTCAATCTGGGATTGGACTCAGAAAAAGTTATCGTGGAAGCTGATTTGGCCGGTCGTCAAAAAACCAATTTTATAATTGTCGGCTTACCTGATACGGCGGTTCAAGAATCAAAGGAACGCGTCCGCCAAGCGGTGATCAACAGTGGCTTTCGTTTTCCCAGAGGTAAAACCATTATTAATCTGGCGCCCGCCGATATCCGCAAAGAAGGCCCAGCTTATGATTTGCCTATGGCTATCAGCGTACTGGCGGCGACCGAACAGCTGAATGGTGATTTTCAGGATTCTTTATTTATCGGAGAACTGGCTCTAAACGGTGACACTCGACATATCAATGGAATTTTACCATCCGTTATTTTCGCTAAAAAAGCCGGTTTCAAAAATATTTTTTTACCCCAAGAAAATTTGGACGAGGCTCGCCTGATCGGCGGGATTAACATTTTTGGAATAAATAATTTGAAACAATTACACTCTCATTTGATAAATGAAAAAAAGCTAAGTCCGGCAACAAAAATCAGTGTTTTTGAACAAGAAAAAATTTTACCTCAAGACATGAAGCATGTTCAAGGGCAAGAACAGGCCAAGCGAGCTCTGGAAATCGCGGCTTCCGGCACTCATAATGTTTTAATGAGCGGACCACCCGGATCAGGCAAAACTTTATTGGCGAGAACCATGCCCGGTATTCTACCGGATTTAAATGAAGAAGAAATAATTGAAGTCACGAAAATTTATTCCGTGGCCGGAATTTTACCTCAAGATCAACCGATAATTTCTTTGCGCCCTTTTCGTGCACCTCATCATACCAGTTCGGGAGTCTCTTTGGTCGGCGGTGGCAATTTTCCCAAACCCGGAGAAATCAGTTTGGCGCATCGCGGTATTTTGTTTTTGGATGAATTCGCTGAATTCCCTCGCGCGGTTTTGGAAAATCTTCGTCAACCGCTGGAAGACGGAATTATTTCCATTTCCAGAGCGCAAGGAACGCTGACTTTTCCGGCGCGTTTCACTTTAGTCGCGGGTATGAATCCTTGTCCTTGCGGATATTCTTCCGATCCGGAAAAAGACTGCACCTGTTCTCCGCATCAAATCATAAAATATCAGCAAAAAATATCCGGTCCGATTTTGGATCGTATTGATCTTCATGTTGAAGTGCCTAGAATCGGTTTTGATAAACTTCAAGGAGAAACGGAAAATGAAAGTTCCGCAGAAATAAAAAAGCGCGTAGTAAAAGCTCATGAAATTCAAAAACAAAGGTTCCTCAGTTTGCCCATACAATACAACTCGGAAATGGGACCGCAAGAAATTAAAAAATACTGTCATTTAAATCAAGCTTCCGCAACGCTTTTGCGTCAAGCTGTTGATAATCTACATTTAAGCGCGCGAGGAGCTCACAGAGTATTAAAATTGGCGCGCACGATTGCTGACTTGGCAGAAAAACAAGATATTCAAACTGAACATTTAGCGGAAGCTCTACAATTTCGCAGTAAAAATACCTAAATTTAGGACAATAAGTGAATTTTAGTTTGACTTATTGTTTTTTTTGTGCTAATTTTAGACATTACCTTTGTTTGGGTAGTTACATGAACTTTAAAAAGAACGCCATAAGGAGGCAACAATGAAAAAGTGTCGCTTGATCTGTTTTTTGTTGGGTTTCGTGCTGATCACGGGATGCGCCCAAAAGCTCAGCCCATACGAAACGGCTATGAAAGAAAACCGCTATCTGGACGCCGCCTCGCTGGCGGAAAATCCGGAAGACAAAGAAGCGGTCTATCACGAAGCCATGCAAAACAAGGCGTATCTGGACGCCGCCAAAATCGCGGAAAAGCCCGAACACAAGGATCGCGTTTATCGCAAAGCCTTGTGGGCGTACATCCCGAATTTGGAGGCTATGAGCAAAGCGTCTGAAGATATGCCGATGTTAAGTCGGCACTTGAACGCTTTGGAGAAACAATTCCAAAAGCTGGCTCAAGAAAAGCAGGCTGAAGAAGCAAGCAAACTGGAAAACCGCTTTCGCTCGGCCTTTGCTGAAGGTCGTTGGGAAGAGGCTGATACCTTGGCAAGAAAAGATGACCAACTTTGGAAAATCTTTCACGAAGCGCTGGTCAAATACTACGACGACTACATGAAGGAAAAAAGGTACTCAGATGCCAAGTATGTGGCTTTACGCTTTTTGCAAGACAACGAAAAAGCGCGAGAAGCGGAAATTCAAGCCGAAGAACATCTGACTGCCTTGCTTGACGAGGCGAGAACCAAGCCACTCAGAAACGATGAACAAATCACGGCTTTTCAAAAAGCCTTTGACTTTGCTCGTCTCAACAAAGACGGCGAATACGCCGCCATCACCGAAAGCATGATGCAGATGAGTGCCGGCTACTACGCGGCCATGCTATTCTGGCGGATCAAGCCCAAAGAAATGGGTCATGCCAGAGCTCAAAAAGTCATAAGTGACTACGGTCTGACTTGGACCTATGTCAAACAGCTGAAAGGAAAACTGCGACGGGCTTGGTATCGTCGCAACCGTGCCTATAAGGAACTGCTGGAAAAACGCCAGCACGAGAAGGAATGTAAACTATCTCGTAAACAGGGGCGTAACCAATCCGGCCTTATGTGCAGTCGCTAGAAAGGAGATGATAATGCGAAATGTTATTTTGCTGTTCTTCACTTTCTGGTTAATCGGTTGCGCCGGAGGACCGGAAGTGAAAAAACGAGAACTTTCCCAAGAAGAACGCGCTCAAATGCAATTGCAAATGCGCGTATTCGCCACAAAAACGGCTTGGGAAGAAAGTCTCCGCCAACAGGGGCTGAACCTAAGTCAAGAAGACTTGGCCACGGCTGAGATGCAGATCATGCTCATGCAGGCGAAATCGGCTTGGCAAAGAGCCACCGAAAATATGCCACCTGACGCAGACCGGTCACTCAGTGAAAAATGGCGAAACATGTTGGCGCGAGAAAACGCCAATCACTTGCAAGTCTTGATGAAAGAAGGGAATTGGGATAAGGCTTACACCTTTTCCAAAACCACAGCGGAAATGAATCGTGATTTTCAGCAAATCATGTTGAAATATTACGAACAGGACTTGCAAGACGGCGAATTCAACGACGCCTACCACATCGGAAGCAACTTTTTGGAGCCACACGACAAGTGGGCGATGTTGGCCAGACAGTCCGCCATCAACCAACTCAATGAGTTGGTGCAAAAAGCGGAATACGAGAAAGCCTACGGATTTTCCTTGGAAAAAAAGTTGGCCATCGGCGAAAAAATGTGTTTCACTGCCGCCGCTTACTACGCGGCGCATCTGCACCTGACCACCGCGGTCGCGGAAATCCGTGAAATCCGCGTGCAGGAAATTGTGCTGAAACACAACCTGACCGAAAACTTCTTGGCGGTTATGATCAAGAAGCTCCAAGAGATAGAAGACAAGAAGAAAAAACTCTTGGAAAAAAAAAAGCAAGCGGAAGAGAAAAGCAAGAAAAAAGCTAATCCCCGCTCACGATAATTCCATCAACCGAAAACCAAATCCCCGACACTCTTGTCGGGGATTTTTTAATACTGTCTGAAAATTATTTAATGTAAGACAAAGGATTGTGTTTAACTCCACCAACCATAACTTCAAAGTGGATATGTGGGCCAGTGGACCAACCCGTGGAACCCATGCCGGCAATTGTTTGACCTTTAACCACGGCATCACCTTTACTAACATAAAGCTTACTGGCATGAGCGTAAAGAGTGCGATAACCGTTACCATGGTCAATCACCACATTATAACCGTAACCGTTCGTCCAGCCGGAATAAACCACTGTCCCGTCATCCGAAGCGTAAAGCGGTGTACCCACCGGTCCGGCAATATCCAAACCTTTATGACGCCAACTGTAATATTGGGTAATTCTTCGCACCGAAGTCGGCCAAAGAAATCCGCTTGTGGTAACCGGTGTTTCCGGAGGAATAAACAATTTGGAAATATTGGAAATGCTCGGCGTGCTGGTGCTTCTCGCCACATAAGTACTGACTTTACGACCACCGGGGATAATCAATTCTTGACCGATTTTTAAACCTTGCCCGGAACTTAAATCATTGATTCTTTCAATTTCCGCGGATGCCACATCATACTTATTGGCCAAGCCCAAAATACTTTCTCCGCTTTTTACATCGTGCACCACTCCGGTAACGGGTAATATTTCCAATTCATCTCCCGGCTTGATAATACTGTTTGGCGTTAAATTGTTTTGCCATAAAATGGTTTCCAAACTAACTCCGAATTTTTTAGCTATGGTGCCGATTACATCTCCGGTCTCCACCGTGTATTTGATAATTTCGGTTCTTTGGCTACCGGGATCCACTAATACCTTCAACTCTCTTTCTTCAACAGGCTTTAAAATATTCGGCTTAACCAACGCAGTTCCACCCTCAGTAACCGTACTCAATTCCGAAGCAATGGCTTGTTCTTCATCTTCAATTACCGCTTGCCCGGCCAAATTACTGCTGGGCATAACACTGTCTTTGTCCAAATAACTTAATACTGACGCTTTTTTTTCTTTTATTCCATATTCAATGGTCAGCTCTTCATATTCCTCTTTGGTAATAAGTTCATAAGCCAAAGTTTTAGCTCCGAAATCCTCAACCGATAATTCTTCAGCGCGAATATTATCCACCACAACCAGCCCTCCCAAAAGACAAATTACGATATATGCCAAGTATGTTTTGTTTAAAAAATAAAACACCTTGCTTTTAGCCGGCGCGAAAACCATGACAATTTTACTTTTTACAAAATAACCGATTTTATAAAACGGAAAAAAAACGGCTTTGATGATTTTTTCTCCCCAACCGGTAAAACCATTCGCTCGCTTGGCGAAAAAATCCGCCAACCATCCGGTTCCGCGCAAAAACGAAGCCAAAATTTTGATAAAAAATCTTTTTATAAACATAAGTTTTAACCTAAACAGAATAGCAAATTTTCACGGTTTTTTCAAGCCGAACAACACACGCGGGACAAAATTAAACACTTGCCTTTTGGCAAAAAATAAGGTAGTATTGTGATAGTTAATAAACCAATAATTGATCTTTTATTATGTCCAACAGACATCTTGCCAGAACAATCGCCATGCAAACTTTGTTTGAATGGGATTATCAAGGTCGCAAGAATGAACAAATTGATGAAATCATCAATTACAATTTCAAAGCTTTTGCTCCGGAATTTGAGGATCATTCTTTTACGGAAAAAATCGTCAAAGGAGTTCTCAAGCATCAAAAAGAAATTGATGGATACATCACCAAGTTCGCTCCGGAATGGCCACTGGACCAAATCACCAACACCGACCGAAACATTTTGCGTATCGGCGTTTATGAACTGGTCTTTGATCCGGATATCCCTTCCAAAGTGGCGATCAATGAAGCGATTGAAATCGGCAAAAAGTTCGGCGGAGAATCTTCCGGGAAATTTATCAATGGAGTGCTCGGTTCCATCTACAAATCAGTGGGGGAACAAAGTAAAACCGAAGACAAAGAAAATCAACCGGAACCCAAGCCGGAAGCAAAACCCGAACAATAAAGAATTTTTAAAATCAATAATTAAAATAAAACAGAAATCAGTAAACACAAAACCTGTTTTCTGATTTCTGTTTTGTTATTTGAAAAATATGGCGAAAGATTTTAAAGCATTTCAAAAACAAATCGGTGTAAAATTTAAAAATGCCGAACTCTTGGAACAAGCCGTGGTTCACAGATCCTATTTAAACGAACATAAAAGTTTTAAGTTGGATCACAATGAAAGGCTGGAATTTCTGGGAGACGCAGTCTTGGAATTGGTGGTAACCGAACATTTATTTCTGAATTATAAAAATCCGGAAGGAGAACTGACCAATTGGCGAGCCAGTTTGGTACAAGGAAAAACTTTGGCTAAAATCGGAAAAAAGATCGGGCTGGGAGAACTCTTGTATTTAAGCAAAGGAGAAACCAAAGACACCGGGAAAGCTCGTAACTATATCTTAGCAAACGCAATGGAAGCTTTGATCGGCGCGATATATTTGGATCAAGGTTGGGAAAAAGCAAAAGTTTTTATTGAAAAAAATATCTTAACCGAATTGCCGGACATTTTGAAAAATAAATTATATATTGATCCGAAAAGTCGTTTCCAAGAAGTCGCGCAAGAAAAAGTCGGCATTACTCCGTCGTATAAAGTTCTGAAAGAGTCGGGACCGGATCATGCCAAAACTTTTGAAATCGGCATTTTTTTGAACAAAGAATTGGTGGCTACAGGTTCGGGTTCAAGTAAACAAGAAGCGCAAGAAGATGCCGCCCAAAACGCCATTGTCCGAAAAAAATGGGCCGATTAAATTTGCGACTTGGTATTGCGACAAGGCAAATTATTTATTAAAATATTGCAGCCGTAGTTCAATTGGATAGAGCACTTGGCTTCGGACCAAGGGGTTGGGGGTTCGAATCCTCCCGGCTGCACCATGTACCGGTTGGCCTGACTCTGTCAGACCTGCCGGCACATGGTAAACCACAGCTTTGTTTAACACAGGGGCTTGCCCCGAAATTGAGCAAAGCGAATAATTCGGGGTGCATAGCTCAGTCGGTAGAGCAGTTGGCTCTTAACCAATTGGTCGGGGGTTCGAATCCCTCTGCACCCACCAGATATCGGTAGCCGACCAAAGTCGGCTACCGATATCTGGAAAATTAAAGATTTATCCATGGGCCCGTAGTTCAGTTGGCTAGAACGCTTCCATGGCATGGAAGAGGTCAGGAGTTCGAGTCTCCTCGGGTCCACCATGCGCAAGTAGCCTCTTATCATACATTTTAAGCGGTAAAGCTTTTAAAAAAATTATTCTTGGAGAGGTGTCCCGCCTCCACTTTCGTTCTGCGGGACATGCCTGAGTTTATCCCGCAATGGCGGGATGGCTTTGAAGGGGGCGCAAATAATAACATGGGGTATACATATATTTTAAAAAGTAAATATTTTAATAAACACTATATTGGTTCCACTGTTGATCTATGTGAACGATTGAAATATCATAATGCAGGACAAGGAGGAAAATATACAAAAAAATATTTGCCTTGGGAAATTCTTTGTTATAAAAAATGCTCCACCATAAATGAAGCAAGAAAACTTGAAATATTGGTAAAATCATACAAAGGTGGTAATGCTTTTAAAAAAATTATTCTTGGAGAGGTGTCCCGCCTCCACTTTCGTTCTGCGG
>CAZAKN010000002.1:160937-161122 GCA_964486065.1 uncultured Gammaproteobacteria bacterium
GGTAAAATCATACAAAGGTGGTAATGCTTTTAAAAAAATTATTCTTGGAGAGGTGCCTGAGTGGTTGAAAGGGGCACCCTGCTAAGGTGTTGTACCTTAACGGGTACCGAGGGTTCGAATCCCTCCCTCTCCGCCAATTTTTTAAAAAAAATACGATTTATTTCGTATTTTTTGTTTGGGGTATA
>CAZAKN010000003.1:0-10953 GCA_964486065.1 uncultured Gammaproteobacteria bacterium
GGGCAAGTATTGCGTGCGGTGATTC
This sequence comes from uncultured Gammaproteobacteria bacterium, assembly GCA_964486065.1. Taxonomy (GTDB): domain Bacteria; phylum Patescibacteriota; class Patescibacteriia; order UBA11705; family JABHMO01; genus CAZAKN01. Next base: position 26 of record CAZAKN010000003.1, read on the forward strand.
TTGCCCGCCGAAGCTCACAGAGCGAAGGAGAATTGGGAAATGGGCTTTGGTTATATTTTCCCTCGCATATTGGCACTTATCATAATCGTTCATTTCATTGACGCAATCGTTAAAGGCGCAATCTTTGCCAGAGACCATTTCAGGCTTACATTAACCTATAAGCGTTGAGGCTTGAAGTTTGCCAGTATTCTCAAGGGGCATCGGAAGTATCGGTTCCCTTTTTTATTTACTCTAGCAAAAATAATTTTTTAAAAGAAAATTTCGCCTAACATTTTCCGATTGGGGCAAAAGGCAGAGGGGAACAAAAGGGGTGAATGCCCGAAGCCCAAAACACCTTATTATATTTTTACTCCCAGCTTTTCTACTTCATTATTTATCCATTTTTCCGCTTCTTGTTCGTCTTTTTCTATTGCCATTTCTACGCCTTGCTTGGCGATTTCAAGGAGGGATTTTGATAATTTCCTGTCGGCAAATGATTCTTCAATCAGTTCTTTGATTTCCTTTTGGTTATCTTTACTTAAAATAGGAATTATGGTTGTTTTTACTTGATCCGGTCTCCAATGCTTGATAATTGATCCGCCAGCATATTGCTCGATTTGTTTTTGAACAACTACGGAATTTAAAACAAGCGTTAAATATTCAGGCAATACTTGTTTGTCAATATCTTTTAATCTTAAAATACCGCCGGAAACAATCATTTTTTGCGGATCTTCATTGAGAAAATAGGCAATGCCCGGAGTTGCATCTTTGGAAAGTAAAATCTCTCCTTTTTTAGGTTGGTGTTTTTTAAAAGTCTCGTACAATTCGTCTGCTAAAAACTGCTGATTATTGGTGCCAATTTCAAATTTTGAAAGATTACTTACGCGAACAAACGGAATTCCGTTTTCTTGATATGCCTCGCTTCCCGGCTCAACACTTTTTTTGACTTTCACCAAATCACCCAATTCATCAAATCCGTCTTTGTATTTTTTCACCGCTTCTATGATTTCTTCATATTTCGGCTGGAAATACTCCGCATCAAAACGCTCGGCTTGTTGCGTGTCGGAATAGTTTTTTACAAAGCTCAGTTCGTGTTTTGGTTTCCAATCGATAAGTCCAAGTTCGGAAAGGAGCAGTTGTTCGGCTTGGGAGTAGAGGGATTTGGATTGATTAGTTAAATTTTGATATTTTTTTATTAAAATTGTAATTTTTTCAATAAACGATTCTCTAAAATCAGGTATTCTAATGTTTTTTAAATAGGTTGTAGGTAAAGTCAATTGTCCTGTACCACCAGTTACTCCACGATCAATTATTTTTTGCACCAACTCTGAATTTAAAAAAGCAAATAAAAATTCTGGCGTTAGTTTTTGTTTTGCAAGTCGAATAAGACCTAGATTCCTACTAAAAATTGATTTTTTATCTGAGTAAAAAATTATAACTTTACCTGTAGATCCAGCACCTTTTAATGTAATTAAAATATCACCGTTTAATAACCTAAATCTTTTACATTTTTCAAGCTCCTCATTATCTACTAAATCACAACTATTAAAGATAAGTTCGCCAGTCGATATATTTCTTCCAGTTAAACAGGGTGTGCCATCATCGCTAAATTTAGGATTGGGTCCTTGTGTTATCCAATCGCAAATAGTTTTCAATTTAACATTGTCTGTCTCAGAAATTTTTGTAAGTAAAGGCTGTATTTGAAAATATTCTGCATCACACCTGAAAGAATCAGAGTTTTCTTTTACCGTTTTATAATTTACGATTGAGTATTTCATGTCTTGAACTATGATTATAAATGATTATTTGATGGGCTATGATTTTTTTGTTTTCTCATTAGCCGCTTAAATTGTAAACTTTTTGCTCCAAAATTGATAAGTAAGCCAATCTCCAAATCATAAGCTTCCAGATAATTGATAGCTTGTGCCAGATGAACATCTTCCAATTGGATAACCGCCTTTATTTCTACCATAATTTTATCTTCCACAAAGAAATCAACCCGCCGTGTACCAATATTTCGTCCTTTGTATTGCAATTCCATTTCTTGCTCCCGAGAAAATGCCAGACCTCTTTCTTCCATCTTTATTGCTAGCGCCCTTTGATAAATCACCTCTTGAAAGCCATTGCCCAAAAATTTATGCACCTCTATCGTTGCGCCGATAATCCTAGAAGTCAAATCAGAATATTTATATTGTTCGTTAATCGGACTTTTTGTAATCATAGTTTTCATTAAATCAAAAAAATCATAGTTCGGACAACTGAGTATTGCATAGTTAGTTATTTTTAATAAAATCAATCATTTTTTGAGTAGATTGTTTTAATTCATCATCTGAATATTTATCATTATTAGTATTTTCAGGATGATGTATTGAGTGTCTTATGTAAGTTTGCAAAGCTACATCAATTTTCAAATTTTCTTTTTCTTGATCTGTTTCATTGCCGTTTAATTTCCTATCATCTAACCATTTTTTACTATCATTCGTTTTTTTATTTTCTAAAAATTGGTTGAAATCATCCTTTTTATTCGCTTCCAAATATCCATAAAGTTCATTATGAAATTCTACTGTTGGTAAATCGTAGGCATGCCAGTTTATTTCTCCCCATGTGGGACTAAATCTACCGAAAATGCCCCAATCATCTTTTTTATCATCTAAAATTTTAATCTGGTGGTCGTTCTCTTTTTTAAATATAAATAATCCGCTGTTTTTAATATCCGGATCTTTGAAAAAATACGGCGAGTGAGTAGCAATAAAAATCTGTTTAGTCTTTGATAGTTCCAAAATAGCCTTGAGTAGTTTATCCTGTGCTTTTGGGTGTAGGCAAATTTCTGGTTCATCTATAAATAAGAAAAAAGGTTTTTGAATAGAGTTGTTTTCCGGATGTTTTATTAGTTCTTCTGCATAGACCTGCAACAACGCTAACGCAACAGATCTTTGCATGCCGCTTCCTTTTTCTTCCATGTAAGTCGGAATACCATCATCTATTTCTACTTTTGTATTTTTAAAAAAAGAATCGATTTTTAATTCATCAAAATGAAATGAGATTGTTGCATTGCTAAATTGTTCAGAAAATATTGTTTGGGTCTTCTCTTCAATCGTTTTAAGCTCTTTTTTTAAACCTGATTCATTGTTATTAAATGTTTTGTGAAATTGTTTTGAGAATTCTGTATAATCATTGGTTTCTTGAAATTTTTTAGCAATTTCTTTTAGAAGATTACCGCATATGGTTGTGGATCCAAAACTGGCTTGTGCGTTTGGATTTGTATCAGACCATACAAAATTAGTTTCAAATAATTTTTTTAGTGGTGCGTCAATACCAGATTCATTTTTGAATTCAGATTCTTCATTATTCCAAAGCTGTAATGCTTTTATGTTTTTAGAAGATCTTGAAATTCTAAAATATTCTTCACTTCCATATTCATTTTTATAAATGTATTTCTTAAAAACATCCTTTTTATTCTGTTGTGAAAAATTGTCTATAACATCAGTTATATTTCCTGTAAAAATCACTTCAACAGACATTTCATCGTCGGAGGATGCCTTTTTGTTTCTAATATCTTTTAAATCCTTACTGGTGTTATCTCTTAAAAAATCTATCCCTTCAAAAATAGTAGATTTCCCGGAATTGTTATCGCCTACAAAAATATTTAAACCACTGCCTAGGTTTTTGCCGTCAGGAATATTTAAATTTAATGGATCATTATCATCTCCAAAACATTTAAAATTCTTGATCTGTAATTGCTTGATAAACATATTTTATTCCCAAAAAGATAAATTCTCAGATTTCGCCCAATCTATAAACTTTTCCGCCACGCCGTCGGGCAATTCCCCGCCGTGGTTGTGTAAATCATGGTCAATAATCAAATGACCGTTTTTATCCAGCTTGTTTAAGCCGTTCCCATTTTTCAAAAACACATAATCTCCGGAATTATCCTTGCCGGATTTTTCCGACACTGCAAAGAAAATCGGATAATCTTCTTTTTTCGGACAAAGTTCATCATCCCATTTCTGCACAAAAAGCACACTCGTTTTCGTTCCGGTATGCGGTTTAAAAGTGTTGACATGCAAGCCGACCACCGCCAAGATTCTGGCTTTTTCTGCGATATACTCACGGATTTTTTTGTCCGAGGTGTTGTTAAACCTGCCTTGCGGTAACACAATCGCCATTCTTCCGCCGGGTTTCAAAAAGTTTAAGTTTCTTTCAATAAACAAAATATCACGACCGACTTTAGATTTTGGCTTGTTTTTGTCATTGTAGCCAAGGTCGTATTTGTGAATAATGCGAGATTCTTTGATATCGCCGGCAAACGGCGGATTCGCCATCAGAATATCAAAGTTAAATTCTTTGTAAGAATTGGGGTCGTCTTGCAATCTTTCCAAACGATTCAAACCCGATCCGTAAGTATCCAGCCAGTTGCGGTTTTTGATGGTTTCGTTCCAGCGATCATAATCTAAATTATTTAAATGCAAAACATTAGTGTTACCGTCTCCGGCAATAAGGTTGAGCGTACGAGCGACACGAACCACTTTTTCATCAAAATCAATTCCGAATATTTTTAACACATTTTCCTTTTCGTGTTCTGGCACTTCTGCGTTTTCAAATAAATGTCCGGTAATATGAAAAATTGTATGCACCGGAAAACCGCACGAACCGGCCGCCGGATCTATCATATATTCTCCAGGTTTGGGGTTGAGCATTTTGACGCACATATCAATCACATGACGAGGTGTGAAGTATTGCCCTTTTTCACCTTTGGAAGATTTATTGACTAAATATTCAAATGCTTCATCAATGATTTGCAGATTGGAGTTGAAGAGCTTAATATCTTGAAACCCGGAAACACTGACCGATAAATGCGAAGGGGAAAGTTGAATTTTTGAGGATTCGTCAAAAACACCCGACCATTTTGTTTTGGCTTTATCAAAAAGTTTTTGGATTTTGGTTTTGAGTTCCGATTCGGATTGACCTGTATTTCTAAACTCCAAAACGCGAAAATCGGAATCATCAAAAGTTTCCAAATATTCTTTTATTTTATCATAATCTCCGCGGTCTTCTTCTGAAAGCTCTTTGTTTAAAAATCTTTCAATAAATTTTTTGTCATCGCGACTTTCAAGTTCGTCATACAGTTTGGTAAATATCAATTTAAAAACTTCTTCAAACACATCCACGCCGGCATTTGCCAAAACTTCATCTTCCATTTCCTGAATAATGGTTTTGAGCGACTTCCCCTCGTTTGGAATTTTGTCTTTGATAATTAAGTCTTTGAGAGTAAATCTCTCTTTTAAAATATCTTCAAGCGTTTGGTCGGCTTTGGGAATGTCGGTAATATCTTCAAAATAATTCGGGTCTTTGCGGTTGTAATGCGAAATTTGTCCGCCGTTAGTCCAAACGGCAATCGGCGCGCCGGTGGCGTTGGTGTATGAGCGAAGCTGATTTTTTCCGTCTTGGAGTTTTGGCTTTTTAATTTCAACTATTATGTATTCAACAGTCGGACGATCTTTGTCAAAAATAACGATGTCGGCGGATTTTACCTCGCGACCAAAATGGATAGCATGTTCAAATTTGATTCTTTGTTTTGGATAGCCGTATTCTGCAAGCAATTTCATTGCGTAAAGCTGACGGACAATTTCCTCCGGCTTTAAAACAATCTCTTTGTCGCGGATAGCACAAACAACATAAAATTTACCGTCTTTTTCGGTTATCTTGTTTTCAAGATCATTGACCAACTTTGTATCAAACAAAGAAAGGCTGTAATTTGAATCCTTGAGAACCTGCTGTAATTTATTGGTTTCTGTCATAGTGTTTTTGTAAGTCGTAAATTATTCTTATTGTAATCCTTTTCCCCTTATAAATAAATCATTTTCGGAGCGATAGCGGAGAAAACACCAGATACCCCTTTCTAATAAATAAAAAAACAAATTTATTCCCCTTTTAAAAAGCCTGTCAAAATTCCTTATTAAAAGAAAAATATTTTTTGAACCGCATACTCTTTGTTAGGCGATGTATAAAACATTTTTAATCCCCGATTTTAAGGAGTGCTCCGTTTTGTACGTAGACAGGCATTTCCCAGTCAGAATGATTAGTCCATGGATGATAAATCCATTTTTCTAAACTTTCATCCACTTGAATAATTTTGGCTGGCTCACCAAATGCAGTTTTTATTTTTTTAGCATTCCATCCTTGAAGATCAGTCCCGACATGTCCTATAAGGCTACCTTGTCTTGTTGTTTGCATGTGGACAAAACGATTTTGACGATATTCTTCTTGCGCTGATTTAAGCCAATACTCTTTTTGCCAGATACCAAAATTTGTGTGGCTGGTAATAGTATTGCTAGGGGAGAATGGGTCGGGCCCCATGTTGAAGCTAACTTCTCTAATAACCCAAAATCGATTCATGATTGAAAAAATAAAAACGACAAATAGAATAAAAGCAATTGGAATATAAAAGACGGTGAGTTTAGTCCCTAGACGCTTTGTTGTAGCCAGCCAAATATAATAAAGAAAGTTTAGAAAAATGGATACCGCGAACGCTATCAGTAGGTGTGTTTTGTTCCAGCCACGACCATAAATGCCAGCCAGAAAAATATCTGCTGATACGAGGCATAAAAATACTGTGGGTAAAAACAATAGGATTTTTTTCTTCATAGTACGTAAATTAAAAATGTTTTATATTTTGCTCAACTCGTTTTTATACGAACTTTACAGCTATGTCTGTTCTCTTATTTTATTATTATTGAAACAATTGTGCAAACAAAAAAGAACCTTGATAAACAAGATTCTCTTTTGGTGGACCCGGCAGGAATCGAACCTGTGACCTCCTCGGTGCAAACGAGGCGCTCTAGCCTACTGAGCTACGGGCCCAAAACTACTTATTTAGCGTAAACTTTGAAAAGATAAAGTGCTTGATTTTCTTTTTCTTCACTGCAAATGTAAAAATATGATACTAAAATAATTGAAAAATGTCAAAGAGATGATAGTTGAATTATCAACATTCATTTTTAAGATTATTTGATAAATAATGAAAATATTTGTTTAAAATTAGCTATTATTGACGAAATGGTAATTATGTGTTAATATTATAAATTCGGAAATTTAACAAAAACCCAATAAAGGAGAAACCCATGGCAATAAAGCACAGAGTTAAGGTTGTCTTTCAGGTCAATCTGCAGGGCGACAAGTTGATGATTTGGGGGCAATTGACCGAAGATCCGAAACGACGATATCCGAAGGTAGTTTGGATTTACGGATACCGAGCGAAGGCTTATGAAAAATGGGAAGCGGATTTGCCGGAGAAGGGAGAAGAGTGGTTATGTTTGGTGGAGATGGAAGAAAATCCGTTTGATCCTTATGAAGGGAAGATGTTTGTCAGGTTATTGAAAAATCTGACTGATCCGAATAGGGTTCCTTTTAATAAAAAAGATCATTATCATCCACCGGTTGTTGTCAGCCCGAGTGATAACAGTTTGGATAACATTCGTTTTTTCAAAGAGCGACTGGATGACGAAGTTGAAGCGCATAAAGCGTTTAAATTCGTTTCCGAAATGATTCGTTTCGGCGGAATTCGCCAGACCAAAAACCTTTTGCAAAGAATCCTGCGTTACGACAGGCAATACTTGCGAGAGATTTTCATCGGGCAGATCCCGAATTGGAAAAATCTGGAATTTGCCGATTGGTATTTGGGAAAATACATTTCCGAACAAACTCGGCAAAAAGCATTTTCCGTCATGATTGAGTGGCTGGAAGAAAAGCTAAGCATGGGAACGGGAGAAGAAGTTTTTTTCCGCTCGCTTGATGAGAAAAATGTTGCTTGCAGTGAATGTGGCAATACCATCAAGTTGACGCGAGGTAATCTCGCGGAACTGTTTGAAAACGGTGAACTTGAATTAGTTTGCCCGAACTGCGGAGGTGCCGGCACTTTTTTTCAACCGAATGATCCCGAGCACGATCTTGATAATTGCGTAGGGTCATGATTAACCAAATATAAAGCCGTCTCACAACGAGACGGCTTTTAAAATTTCGTAAAAAATTATTTTTGCATTGATTTAGCTTGATCCCAAGCCAAATCAAACATTGTTTTGTATGATTCAACTATATCTTTATTTTGAATCATGATCGCGGATATTTTTTTACCGTATGTGGCAATCATCATTTTGTCCGCGTATATGCTGATATCGCAATTGATAATTAATTCTTTTCCGGTGATCCGGACCCTATTGCCGTCAGGCGTGGATTGCTTGGGAACTTTGCTTTTGTACATGACTTTTGATTGTATTTTGTTTTTTAATCTGACCTTGCGGAACTTTTTAAGTTCTTCATCATTAAAAAAGTTTTTCAATAAATCATTATTGTAAAAAATCCGAACTTTTTCATTATTTTTATTTTTTTTATCAAGATTTTTATAAAATTCAATAAAGCAGTTTAGAATTCCGTTTTTACCCTCATAAAATTTTATGGTCGGTTTATCTTTTTTGGTATTGGTGATCAGTTTTAAATCAGGTAAAAGCATATCAAAATATTTTTCCGACTCTTCCAATTCTTTTCTTTTGATGTTGAAAATTGATTTCAGTGATTCCGGTTCGCTGGCGATATAGTAATTTTTATTATCTTGTTCAAAAGTGCTGACAAAACCTTTTTTGGTCAAGGCTTCCAAAACAGGATAAGCGGTAACGCGATTTACTTTGGCTTTATTGGCGATTTGCTGAACCGAGGCTTGTCCCAATTCCAAAGTCGCCAAATAAATTTTGGCCTCTTTTTCAGATAATCCGATTTTTTGTAGGGCTGAATGTATGGACATAAAAAAAATATATATATATTATAACATTAAATCATAGTGATTAAAATAAATGGGGCGACTTCACGATGAAGTCGCCCCTTTGGTTTGAATAGCAATAATTTTGCTATTCATTCTCTTTACTGAGAATTCCAATGGAACAACTCAGTAGGTCACCCCAGCTCTGCCACGCATCCATACCTTATTGGTTGTGGCAGTTTTTTTGCGAGTTCATCACTAACGATTACCTCCTTTCGTTTTGTCCGTCGGTTTCCAATGAGTTATAATAATCTTCAATCTTCTAATCGCTCATAATGATCTCCTTTTTGTTTGGGGGTTGAGGTTGAGAACAGAGTGCATAAGAGTGCATAAAGTGAAAAACGAGGCTTCTTGCCGTTCGGTTTTCCATTTTAGTCACCCATGGTGCCCTCCTTCTTTTTTGCGGTTGAAAGAACATTGTATTCTATCATAGTTTTTCAAATATGTCAACAGCTAATAACAATTGGAATCATAATATTAATATGTATTTATTTAATTTGAAAAAATATTTGTTTATTTAAATTTTTTGTTAATATATTCAGACAAAAAAGATGCACTTATAATTACTTAAATTTAGCAAAATATATTATATTTACATAAATCAATGTAGATACCTCTTGACAAAAATTACAAACTTTGCTATATTGCAATATCGCTTGAAGAGGAACCTTTAAAAATTGTTACAGTCTTTGAACAAATCTGGAATCTTGCCAATAATCATTGAGCATTTTCCGGAGTGAAGACTTTGATATATTAAATCAATTGTTTATTCAATCCTTTAATTCATTTAATATTCGGGAGATGATAAAACAATTTTCATTTTCTGAACCGTCCGGTTTGGGAAATGGGTTGTTGTTTGATCATTAACATTAAAATTAGTTAGGGGGAGAAAATTAAGCATTTGCAAGAGATCGGAGATCCCATGAGTCGCGCTTTTGTCGGGGTGCGCGTGGAAAATATTTTGGTGATTATCGCCAAAGAGTACACGCCTAAGCACTATGATTTCCTCATCATAGGCCAAACCGAGAAGCCGGATTTCATGCCACAGATTTCCCATGTTTGGGAAGGAAGATCTTGGCTGACAAACGACGACGAGTTGGAGCTGACCGATAAAGAAATGGACTTGAAAGTTGCCGAGATTTTGGCGCAAGTGGAAAAGTTTGATGAATGAGGGTACAAGCGACTTTTCATCCGCGTAAGAAAGAACTTTCTGAATGGAGAGGAGCGAATCAGCGATGAAATGACGCAATTGAAGATTTAAATCTTCGTCGGATATTTCCGCCTTTACCTTGAGCGCGCAAACAAGTTTGCGAATTCAAGGTAAAGCCGATTAACGGTGTGTACTTTGAGTTAACATATTTTTCAGTATTCTAAATTGTTCAGATTAATGAAGTTTGTTTCATTTTCCGATTTTCGGAAAATGAGCCGATGGTTCATTAAAAATGATTTGCCGAGAGCATGCTTGCTTGGCAAAAGATTAGGGCTGTGGAGTGCCCGATAGTTTCGTAAGAAACAATACGCAAAGGCATTGATCTCATGCTTTGCGGGGTGATCGGTTTCGGCCGGTTATCCAAATCTCCACCATGTTGTTAAAGATCCCTTGAGTGGGAACTCAATCTTTGATAATGTGGCCGGCGTCTTTGGCGAGGCTAAGGAGTTAGTGGCAATTCTTTGCGCCAACGAAGAATTGGTGGAAAAGACAGTGAGTCAACCAATGGGTCGCAAGCCTGTCGGGGAAGCTCCCTCTCGCTACTGTTATGAGATCACGTCAACTGATGGAATATCTGTTGGTGGTTTAAGGCGAGAGCAATCCATTGATGTAGGGCCATACCGCAATGTTTTTCGCTTGAGGGGCGGAGGACTGTAAAGCGGGAGCGACAAAAACCGGTCGCATGAAGGAAGCCCCGGCCAGGGTGGAATTCAAGAAATCAATGGAGGGTAAAAGGTTTGCACAAGCCTTTGATCAAGGAGAAATCCTTGGATGTGCGGTCAAAGTTGACAGCCTTCAGCAGAGGCGGTTCGCTTTCGGAGGAATCCGGGAGATGTCGGCGCGGTAACAAACTGAACCTAGTGTTACCATACCTCATTGTTTCAGCGCGAACGCCTTGCGTTCGCGCCCTACCTCAAGTCAATTAGATTA
>CAZAKN010000003.1:11053-101449 GCA_964486065.1 uncultured Gammaproteobacteria bacterium
CGTTCCTGTGAATTTCACAGACTGCGCGCTTTTTAACAATTTGAAAAAGGAGGAGGAATGAATTTTCCCGCGCCTGTCAGTAAAGGTTTTGCAAAAGCATCAAAACGCTATTGCAAAAACTTTGCCAAAAAACGTCGCAAAGATCTTAAACAAAGCGGTAACCGCGCGCTTCGTCGCGCTATCAAAATCGCAATAAACCGTGAAGATTATGACTTTGTTAATTTACCCCATTTTCGTGTGTCCGATGCACGCGACTTTTAAAAATTGTTTCAGCGCGAACGCCTTGCGTTCGCGCCCTACCTCAAGTCAATTAGATTAATTGATTTAAGATAGGCGGATACGCGCAGATATCTAAGCCCTTTCAACAACGGAATTGGTCACTCCGTAATATGCTCGTCCGTCCCATCCAAATCAAGAAAATGACTATCTTGACGGGACGGGCGAGCTGTTGAAAAAATGAACGGGTTGAAAAACGCTTTGGCGTGGAAGAACCGTTCCTGTGAATTTCACAGACTGCGCGCTTTTTAACAATTTGAAAAAGGAGGAGAGAAGGATGTTTCAAATTAAGGGAAGTTCAGTGGTTATTTTTTCCAAATTCTTTTCCGAGATTGACGCCACGACCGTATTGGCGTCAATTCCCGATGATGCGAACAAGGTGTTGTTCGTGGACACCGGAGCAACACCCGATCTGGTGAAGCTGATTAAAGCGCTTCACGAGAAAGAGCTGACGGTGTTCGTCAGAGATCATCACAAGGGAGAAGGAAGAAATCCCGAAAGTGCGGAAGCAATTCAACGCATTTTGGGAGACCGCGCCAAGATTGTGGATCGTAAAAGCGCCCCCGGTTGCGCTCAATTGGTTGAAACGGGGGAGTTCGCGGATGCGGATGTTATAGTGGCGGATCCGGATTACGATGGTCTTGTTGCCGCCATGAAAGCTCAAGGCGTTTCATATGAGGGGATGGATGATGACGCCGAGATTTTTGATGTTCGCCCCAAGCAATCGGCGGAAACATTGACAGAGCTTGGATGGACGGCTGTTCGCGCTCTTTCTACGCTACCTCCATTCAATAAAGATCGTCCCGAGGTAAGCGAAAAAGCCAAAAAAGAGCTTTTTGAAGAATTCATTTCGGCGGCTTCCGGTGATGAGGTTGCCTATGCTGAAATGAAAAGCCGAGTGGCGATTTATGAAGCCGCTGTGACGGTGGCGGAAAAGTTGCTACTGGAGAAAATAACTAAGCCATGCAAAGGAGTGGCTTTAGTTGATTCCGTTGGTGCCGGAAAAGCGGATTTAAACACGCTGGTCCGTGGCATGGAAACGGAAGAAATTGTCGTGACTGTCGTACGAAAAGATTTTGGACCTATTGCGGGAAATCCCGGCAAGCACGGTGTTCAATACAGTTTGGCGGTCAAGCGGGAGCAGCAGGATAAGCTGGATTTGAGAGAGTTGCTTCCTGAAAACATGGAAAAGTCACCGCAGGCGGGAATCCTTTCCAATGTGCCATTTTTACTGCATTGTAGCGAACAAATTTGGCATGATGTTATTCTCCCGGCGCTGAAATCGCGGTTGGACTAACAATAAATATATCCGGCTCCAAGAGCCGGTTTTTTTATTGACGAAGAGTTAAATTTTTGCTAAATTTTAGATACAATCTTAAAAGCATTGACTTTGGCGATCACCAAAGAAGTTCCTCGTGAACATGCTACCGAAAGAAAACCGCGACGCGGTGATTAGAATCGGTCGGGAAAGCCCGTAACAGCTTAAATCAAGTGAAAGCTTAAGATGGTACCGTCCTCAAGGGGACTCTTAACATTTTAAGTTTTTTTTATTGATGAATGTTTTAATTTAAAAAATTTGCCATAGTTAATAATATAATAAATAATTTTTACTAACACATAAACTTATGCAAAATAGAAAACCGTTTTCTCAAACCGAGGAAGAAATAAATGAATTTTGGCAGAAAGACAAAACATTTAAAAAATCTGTTGATCAAAGGGATGAAAAAGATCTTTATGTTTTTTATGATGGACCACCGTTTGCCACGGGCACGCCTCACTACGGGCATATCGTGGCCGGAACCATAAAAGATGTGGCGCCACGCTATTGGGCCATGAAAGGGAAAAGAGTGGAAAGAAAATGGGGTTGGGATACGCATGGTTTGCCGATTGAAAATATCGTGGAAAAAGATTTGAAACTGAATAGTCGTGAAGATATTGAAAAATTGGGTGTGGCGAAATTTAATGAAGAATGTCGCTCCAAAGTTATGATGTACGCTGATTATTGGAAAAAAGTGGTTAATCGGCTTGGTCGTTGGGTGGATATGGAAAATGATTACAAAACCATGGATCCGGAATTTATGGAATCCGTTTGGTGGGTTTTTAAATCCATGCACGAGAAAGATTTGGCTTATGAAGGATACAAAAGTATGCATATTTGTCCTCGTTGCGAAACAACTTTAAGTAATATTGAAGTGGGGCAAGGTTATAAAGATGTAAAAGATATTTCCGTTACTTGTAAATTTGAATTGGAGGATGAACCCGGAGCTTATCTTCTGGCTTGGACCACCACGCCTTGGACTTTGCCCGGTAATGTGGCTTTGGCCGTGGGCGCGGAGATTGATTATGTGAAAGTGAAATTTGAAAATAATAATTATATTGTGGCGAAAGAGCTTTTGGAAAAAGTATTTGAAGGCAAAGACTTTAATCCGGTTGAAGAAATAAAAGGAAAAGATTTGGAAAACAAAAATTATAAGCCGCTTTTTGATTTTTTCCGGGACAAAGATTTGCCGAACAAAGAAAATCTTTACAAAATCGTAACCGCGGATTTCGTGTCCACCGAAGATGGCACGGGCGTGGTACATTTGGCGCCCGCTTTCGGAGAAGATGATATGTTGATCGGTCAAGAAAAAAAATTATCATTTATTCAACATGTCGCTCTGAACGGACGGTTCACCAAAGAAGTTGAACCTTGGGCGGGACAAGAAGTGAAGCCAAAAGAAGACCCGCAAAAAACGGATATTGAAATATTGAAATATTTGGCGAGTAAGGATTTGATTTTTGCCAAAGAAAAATATGAACATAGTTATCCGCATTGTTGGCGTTGCGATTCACCGCTTTTGAATTACGCCACTTCTTCGTGGTTTTTCGCGGTTACCAAAATCAAAGAGGAGATGTTGAAAAATGCGGAGCCTATAAATTGGGTGCCGGCGCATTTAAAGCAAGGTCGTTTCGGCAAATGGCTGGAAGGCGCCAAAGATTGGTCAATTTCTCGTAGTCGCTTCTGGGGTAATCCCATGCCCGTTTGGAAATGTGAAAATTGCGATGAGGTGAAAGTTGTCGGTGGTCGCGAAGAATTGGAAAAACTGTCTGGTGAAAAAATTACAGATTTGCATAAACACTTTATTGACGGAATAACTTTCAAATGCGAGAAATGTGAAGGTCGCATGAAAAGAATTCCTGAAGTTTTTGATTGTTGGGTGGAAAGCGGATCCATGCCTTATGGGCAAATGCATTATCCGTTTGAAAATAAAGAAAAATTTGAACAAAATTTCCCGGCTGAGTTTATCGCCGAAGGCGTGGATCAAACCAGAGCTTGGTTTTATGTCTTGCATGTTTTAAGTGCCGCTTTGTTCAATAAGCCGGCCTATCAAAATGTGATTGTTAATGGCACGGTGCTGGCGGAAGACGGGAAGAAAATGTCAAAAAGTTTGAAAAATTATCCGGATCCAATGGAAGTGGTCAATAAATACGGAGCTGATGCTTTGCGATTATATTTGACTTCATCATCGGTCATGAAAGCCGAAGATTTTCGTTTTTTCGAAAAAGGCGTTGATGAAGTTTATAAAAAATACATTTTGATTTTGGAAAATGTTTTGAGTTTTTATCAAATGTTCGCTGAAGAAGATATTTCTTCCGAGCCTAAAAGTGAAAATATAATGGATAAGTGGATTTTGGCCAAAACTCATGAATTGATCAAAAAAGTTACCGACCAAATGGATGCTTATGATTTGCCCAAGTCGGTGGAACCGCTTCAGGCTTTTGTCCATGAATTATCAACTTGGTATGTGAGGCGCAGTCGCGACCGATTTAAAAATCAAAAAAGCAGAAAAGAGGCGGTCTCGGTTTTGAAATATGCGTTGGAAAAACTCGCGCTTGTCATGGCGCCTTTTACGCCGTACATGGCCGAACATATTTGGCGGAATTTGGGACATAAACAATCGGTTCATTTGCAAGATTGGCCTCGGGTGGATGAAAAAATGATTGATGAAAAATTATTGTCCGACATGGAAACCGCTAGAAAGCTAATTGAGTTCGGTTTGGCGGCGCGTGATGAGAATAAGCTGAAAGTTAGACAACCTTTGGCTCGTTTGGAGTATCGGGGCGTTGAATTGGTTCCGGAATTGGAAAGTTTATTGGCGGATGAATTGAATGTTAAAGAAATTGTCCGAGTGGATGATTTAAATCCGGACTTTGCCGGTAAGGGAGATGATAGATTGCAAGTCGCGTTGGATTTGTGCTTGACTGATGAATTGAAAAAAGAAGGTCTTTTGCGAGAAATGATCAGAAATGTGAATTTGTTGCGCAAATCCGCCAAACTTACGATTGAAGATTCCGCTGATTTGATTTATCAAACCGAAAGCGAGGAATTGAACAATCTTTTGCGAGATCCCGCGTCAGCGGAACAACTCAAGAAAGCCGCACTTCTAAAAGAAATTAAACAAGGGGAGGGTGGCGAACCGGTTAAGATTAATCACATGGAAATTAATTTGAAAGTTCAAAAATAATATGGATTTCGGCATAGAAAAAGGCATGGATAAACCGAGTCCGTATCGGAAAATTATCTGGGCGTTGATGGTTGTTTTGTTATTGATGTTTATCCCGATATGGCGAGTCCAGACCAAATACGCGGATAAAATTTTATCCGATGAAGAATTATCCGAATATCAAACCGCGATTGTTTTCGGGGCGGGATTGAAAGCCAAGGGCCAGCCCGGAGCGGTTTTAGAGGATCGTATTTTGACCGCCATTAAACTATATCAAGAGGGAAAAGCGGAAAATATTTTGATGAGCGGAGACAATGAAAGCTTGAACCACAATGAAGTGCAAGCCATGAAAGAATATGCTCTGAATCAAGGTTTGCCGGAAGAAATCATCTTGGAAGACCATGGCGGAGGAAGCACATATTTAACTTGCTTGCGCGCTTCGGAAAATGAAGAAGTCGGTAAGGCTGTATTGGTAACGCAGGAATATCATTTGAAGCGAGCTTTGTATTTGTGCAATGAAATCGGCTTGAACGCCGATGGCGTGGTGGCCATGGATCGCGGTTATAGCCGGCAATGGCGATATACTTTTCGCGAATGGGGCGCGGTGTTTCTGGCTTGGCTTAAAATCAATTTTTAAAAATAATAATATGATCTTATGAATGTAAAACAAATTCACGAATTAGCCATTGAATTGGGTATGAAAAATGATTTGCGCGGTGAAGCAAGAGTAAAAAAACAATTGGCGAAGATAAATGAAAAGTTTGAAAAGCTTCCAGAAGAAGCGAAAAATGATTTTGATAAAGATTTACTTGAAAATCCCTACATGGATTCGCAAATTTTGTTTGACAATGAACGAGAAGTTAAAAAAATCATGATGGGCGTGGATATTGATACCGCGGAATTGCTTATGGCTAAACAATTGGGAGATATTGATTTGGTTATTTCTCATCACCCGAGCGGAAAAGGTCTGGCTCATCTGGATAAAGTCATGCCTTTGCAGGTGGAAGTTCTGGCAGGATACGGCGTGCCGATAAATATCGCCGAGAACTTATTTAAAATGAGAATTAGTGAGGTCAGTCGCGGGATCAGCCCGATTAACCATTATAAAACCGCGGATGCGGCCAAACATTTGGACATGAATTTCATGTGCGCGCATACGCCTTGCGATAATATGGTGGCTACATTTTTAAAAAATAAAATTGAAGCGAAAAAATTTGAATATGTGGGTGAAGTTTTAAAATTTTTAAAACAAATTCCCGAATACGCCGAAGCGATGAAACGCGGAGCCGGCCCCAGACTTTTTGCCGGGCATGAAGATAATTATTGTGGCAAAATCGCGGTTACCGAGATTACCGGTGGCACGGAAGGTTCTACCAAGGTTTACGAATATATGGCGCAAGCGGGCATTGGCACGGTAATCGGTATGCATATGAGTGAAGAACATAAAAAGCAAGCTGAAAAACATCATATCAATGTGATTATCGCCGGTCATATGTCTTCCGATTCAATCGGCATGAATATGTTTTTGGATGAATTGGAAAATAAAGGCATTGAAGTGGTGGCCAATTCCGGCTTGATCAGAGTTAAGAGATAACATGAAAAAGCTTATTTTGATCAGAGGTCCGATTTGTGCGGGAAAATCAACGACCGTAAAATTGTTGTCTGAGTTGATTGATGATTGTAGCATTATAGATCAAGATTCCATAAAAAAATCAATTGATGGAAACAAAGTTTCGGAATGGAGAGATAAAATCGCTTTTCAAACAACATTATATTTGGCAGATCAACTGATGAAAAAAGAACGGATAATTATCGCCGATATTCATTCTTCAAAAGGGTATCAATATGATGAATATAAAAAATTGGCGGAAAATAACGACTATGAATTATTTTCATTTTTATTGTATCCGCCATTGGAAGTGTGCTTGGAAAGAAACGCAAGAAGAAAGATTGTAATAAATAACCTATGGAGAAAACCGAACTGCTGGCTCCGGCCGGTAATTTGCAAAAATTAAAATACGCTTTGAAATTTGGCGCGGACGCGGTTTATTGCGGAGTGCCGGATTTTTCTTTGCGCGTGAGAATCAATCAATTTGATATGCGAACTTTGCGACAGGGTATTGAATACGCGCATAAATTGAACAAAAAAGTTTATGTAACCGTGAATATTTTTGCTCATGAGCGACATTTAACCAAATTGAAAAAATATATTGAAAAATTGAAAAAGCTTGGTCCGGACGCGTTGATTGTTTCCGATCCCGGCGTGATAAGTTTGATAAAAAAAGTTTGGCCGAAATGTGAAATTCATCTTTCCACGCAAGCTAATTGCACCAACTCTGAAGCCGTGAAATTCTGGTATAAACAGGGTGTGCGAAGGATTATTTTGGCGCGAGAAGTTACTTTATCCGAATTGAAAAAAATTCATGAAGCGGAGCCAAAAATGCAATTGGAATATTTTATTCATGGCGCCATGTGCATGAGTTATTCGGGAAGATGTTTATTGTCGCAATTTTTTACGGGGCGTAGCGCCAATTTGGGTGATTGCACGCAACCGTGTCGTTGGGTTTTTAATCTGGATAAAAATTCCTTTTTACAAATTGAAATGCAAGAAGAAAAACGACCGGATAAACCTTTGCTCATGGAGGAAGATTGGCATGGAACTTATGTGATGAATTCGCAAGATTTATGTTTGGTGGAATATGTAAAAGATTTAATCAAAGCCGGAGTAATGTCATTGAAAATTGAAGGTCGCGCCAAAAGCATTTATTACTTGGGTAATACGGTGAAAGTTTACCGTCAAGCTATTGATTTGATTGAAAATAAAAAAAGATTTGATGAAAAAACTTTGGATAATTTAAAATCCGAATTGGGCAAAGCGCAAAATCGTGGCTTTACCACGGGTTTTTTATTCGGCAAAGAGCAATGCGAACAGCTTGATGATAAAAGTCATGAAAATTGTGAATGGGAATTTTGCGGAGAAGTTATTTCTCACAAGAATAAAATGTTGAAAATAAAAGTGCATAATCAGATATATTTGAAGGATCATTTGGAGATGATTCCGCCGAGCGGAGATAATTTAGATTATAAAGTCAAAACCATGTATAATGAAAATATGGAAGCAATTGAAGAAGCGCATGGCGGACAAGGCGGATTTGTGTATTTGCCCATGGACTATGAATTGCCGGAGATGACTTTGGTCAGAAGGCGGGCGTCCTGAATTTAGGTTTTCATTACATTCATTCGTAAACAAAATAATTATGATCGCTTATTTAAAAGGAGAAATCATTAAAAAACAAGAAACATATTTAATCGTGGAAACCGGAGGCATCGGTTATAAAGTTTTTGTTACGACTGAAATCGTGTCGCAAGCTGAGGAAGGCGAAATAATAGAGCTGTATATTCATCAGCAAGTAAAAGAAGATGTTTTGGATTTATACGGATTTGTGAAATGGTCGCAATTGGAATTGTTTAAACTTCTTATTTCCATTTCCGGAGTGGGACCGAAAACAGCTCTGGGTGTTTTCGCGGCCGCGGATATTAATGATATCAGATCCGCCATTTTAAATGAGGATGCCACCATTTTGAAAAGTGTTTCTGGTATCGGCGCTAAAACCGCGGAAAGAATCGTGCTTGAATTGAAAAATAAGATTAGCGGTTTGGTTGGCGTGGATGGCATCAAGAGCAAAGATCAAATGACGGCCGATACGGACGCGGTGGAAGCTTTGACCGCTTTGGGATTTTCCGTGTCTCAAGCCAGAGAGGCTTTGAAAAAAGTTGATAATAAATTAAACGCTTCAGATAAGGTTAAAGAGGCTTTAAAGTTACTTCGTTAAATGTTTACTTTTATGCAGATAAAATACGCCAACAATCATGATGAAAAAATTTGGCAAGAGTTCGTAAAAATCAATTCCGCGGGCTCATTTTTGCAAGCTTGGGAATGGGGAGCGTTCGTTGAAAAAAATAATGATAGAATTTGGCGCATCATGGTTTGGGATGAGGAAGAATTGTTGGCGGTGGTTTTGATTTACAAGTCGCGATTGAAAATCAAGCAAAATATGCTTTACGCTCCGCGTGGTCCTGTTTTAAAAGATAATCTTGATAGTCAAAAAACAAATGAAGTTTGGCGAGTTTTGCTGGAAGAATTTGATAAATTGGCGCGACAAAACGGTTCCATGGTTTTGCAATTTGATCCGCCCGAAACGGATCGTCAAAAATATGTTTTACCGTTACTTGATCGGGCCGGATATGTTAAAAGTGAAATGGATGTTCAGCCCGGTCATACTTTAATTTTGGATATTCGCCGAGATGAAGAAGAATTATTAAAACAAATGCACAGTAAAACAAGATATAATATTCGTTTGGCCGGCAAAAAAGGAGTGAGCGTGAAAGTTGATAATTCAGCTTATAAAGAATTTCATGAATTGATGAAAAAAACCAATTCGCGTCATGAAATCAGTTCTTTCGCCGCTTCATATTATAAAAAATTATTGAAAATACCTTTTGTAAAACTATACTTGGCGGAAGCGGACGGTCGCATTGTCGCTGCCAATATCATGATTTTTTGGAATCATACCGCCGTATATTTATTCGGCGCGTCGGATTATGAGTATCGCAGTTTGATGGCGCCGTATTTATTGCAATGGCAAGCGATCAAAGACGCCAAAAGACAAAATATTTGGTTTTACGATTTTTGGGGAGCCGCGCCGAAAGATGCCAAAGGCAGAGAAACCAAATGGTCCGGCTTCACCAGATTCAAGATGGGCTTTTCGCCACAAGCGGAAATTACGGAATATTTGGGCACTTATGAAAAAGCATATGCTCCGGTGAAATTGGGAGTTTACAGATTTTTACAAAAAGTTTATAAAAGATAGTTTTATAATATTATAAAAAAACACGGGTCGCATAGCGACCCGTTTATAATTGTGCTTTTCCTCATTCTCTTTTGGTGGTTTCTTCCGGCCAGTTTTCAAAAAGTTTTTCGTGTTGGCCGGTGGAAACCAGGGCAAAGGTTCTCAGTAAATGTAATCCTTCTTTGGTTTTTGCCCAGGCTTGTTTGATAAGCTTTCTTTTTTTGCCTCTTGACTTGAATTCCTTCTGCAAAATTGTCATGTGACCCCCTTTTTTTTTTGCGTGACAATGAAAGCACCTTGGAAAAGCACTATTAATTTTATAAATTAAGGATAGCTTTGTCAAGTTGTAAATTGCTTTCTATTCTTGATAAAAGTTTTAAATTTTGCTATTATTTGCTTGTCTTATGCGGAAATTAAGTAAAAATTATAATACTATTCTTGATTTTTCAGCCACATCAAGCGACTTGTATAGGGTTTAATCAAATCCGTACAGGTCGCCTGAGGCGGCCTTTTTTAATTTCCTGGCGTAAGTTGTTTCACATCAAAGGGAGGTGGCAGATGTCTTTGCCGGTTGGTCGTATTGTTAACCATAATGTCGTGCAAGCTGTGGGAGGAGTTATGAGCAGATATTTGAATCATGATTTGGCGGATTGTTTGCCGGAACATGAGCTGGCTATGATTTTGGGTCTGGCCAAATATTCTTCGCGCGCTTTGTGCATTACCGAGCCGGAAGATATTATTCAACTGGATCCGGTTTTGCGTGATCAAGTTGATAGTATTACGGCTCATTATCGTCGCGTGGGTTTACAATGTACGGATCAGATAATTTGGAGCGATGAATTCGCCAAAGCGAAAGATTATCCGGAACGGGAACTGTCGGTATTTTTTTTCGGTAGTCGCGCTCATCAAGCCAGACCCGATCAAGGTTGGTTTGACACGGCCGAGCGGATGAATCATAAAAACGAATTTATCCGTCTTTGCCATGAAATGAACATACTGGTGCCGGAAACACAATGTTTTGATTGCAAAAGTCGGATCAAAGACTTGAGGGAGTTAAAATATCCGCTTCGTTTCAAGCTGTCTTTCTCGGTTTCCGGTTTGGGAATTTCTTTGTGTAAAAACGATACTGATTTGGGTAAATGTTTGGAAGAAATCCCCGAGGGGGTGGCGTTCCAGGTTCAAGAAGAATTGCCGGCAAGTACGGTTTGGCTCAATGTGCAATATCAAGGTAACGGTAGAGCCAAAAGGTTACTCTTGACGGAGCAGGTCTTGGACGGTAATTCCCATGCCGGTAACAAGCATCCGAGTGATTATGGCAATATTTGGAACTTGACCGATCCCTTGGCTGAGCGTTTGACCGGCCAAGGACTGAAAGGCGTGTTTGCTTTTGATGTGGCGGTTTGCCATGACCGCAAATTGTTGATTGAATGTAATCCCCGTTTCAACGGTAGCACTTATCCCACCGTGATTTCCACGCGGCTCAATATCCCGCAATGGATTTCCAAAAATTTCATGACTAAATATCGTAGTATCGCAGAATTGCCGATTGAAGAGCTGGAGTATCGGCCGGAAGCTAAAAAAGGCGTGATTGTTTTTAACTGGGGCTCGGTGGATGAAGGTAAGCTTGGGATTATGTTGTGCGGTAATCAAGATGATCAGCTTTATTTGGAAAAAGCTTTGAAAACCATCCTTTCCTGAGAGCATCAGAGTGCGAGCGAACATTTTCGTTTGCGCTCTTTTTAAAAAAGCATTATGTTTATATATATGAAAGAAACTTTATCCTTGATTGAAAAAATCGTAAATATTCCCACGCCGAGCGGTGATCGCGAGGCGTTTTTACATTGTGTTGATGAATTGAAAAAATATTTGGGTAAAGGATTTTTTTATCATGAAATTGAATCCGAGGGTTTTACTTCTTTGCTGTTCACGCAACAAAAAGATTTAAAAAAATTTGATATTTTATTATACGCACATTTGGATGTGGTGATGCCCGAGGATGGACCCATTGCTTTTTCATCAAATGAAGATTTGCTTCACGGTAGTGGAGTGGCGGATATGAAAAGTTACGCGGTCGCTTTGGCGCGGATATTGAAGAATGAGCGATTTGTTAATTTGAAAATAGGTTTGGTTTTGGTGCCGGATGAAGAAATTGGCGGAGCCAACGGATTGAAGCAAGTTTTGCGTAACGGTTACACCGCGGATTTGGCGATTGTTCCCGACGCGGGGATGGGGAAAAGCATTGTGGTTAAGGAAAAAGGTATTTTCATGTTTAAACTTTCCGTTGAAACGAAAGGTGGCCATGGTTCGCGTCCTTGGGAGTGTGAGAACGCGGCTTTGAAGTTAATTGAAACATATCAAGAAATGATTCGCGATTTGCAAATTGAAAACGAAAAAGAAAATGATGGGATGACTTTGAATTTGTTTAAAATTCAAGCCGGAGAAAAAATCAATCAAGCCCCCGCGGCAGCGGAAATCAATCTGGATTGTCGTTATGGAGAAACGGAGCAAAAAAATCGTTTGATAAAATATTTGGAAAAGTTGCGTGAAGAAAAAAATATTGAGTTTCAAGAAATCATAAGTGGGGATTTGTTTAAAATCAAAGAGGATAATCAATTTTTAGCGGAATTTAAAAAAGTATTTGAACGGCATTACAATCAAAAGATTCCATTGACATGGTATCCGGCCGGATCTGACGCGCGGTATTTGGCGACGGTGGGAATTCCGGTGATCATGTTCCAAGCTCGCGGTGGAGGTTATCATTCCCGTGAAGAGTGGCTCAATTGGCCTGAGTTGCTGAAATTCACCCAAGGTTTACAAAAATATTTAAAAAAACTGGATGAAGAGTATCAAAAATATTTCAATAAAAAAACAAGCTCTTAAAACAAGCTTGCTTTTTAACGGCCGAAGGAGAAATAAACCATCAGAAAGATGATAAAACCTTGTAACACGATTCCGTGCCAGAGGAATTGTTTTTTGCAAATGGTCCATCTGTTTTCATCCAGCCAGGCGAATAGTTTTCCCATATTCTTCACTATTTTGATTATCATTTATTAAAAAATATGACTTCAAGTCATATTTTATTTTTTTAGTACAAGCTCAAAAGTAAATTTGAGCAATGTCACATTTTAGTATAATTTTTCTTTTATGTCAAGTGTTTTGGCTGAATAAATACATGAAAATAGCTAAAGAATTGCCTACATTTAGCGATTCTAGCCGTTTGTTATGCGGAATGGATATTGATTGTCCGGCAAGTTTTAAATTGATGCCTTGCCCCTCCGAGCCGGCGATTAAGAATATTTTTTCCGGTAAGTTTAAATCAATATTCAGCACTTGCGCGTCAGGTCTTTTTTCCAGGCGAAACAATGGTCTTTGTTCTTGTTTTATCAATTCTTTCAGTTCCGCGGCGGATACGATTTTTTGCGGGACTTGAAAGTATGCTCCGGCCGCGGAACGCAATACTTTGGGATTGCTCGGGTCGGCGCATTCGTGCAGAAGTAAGCTCGCGGAAAAACCTTGCGCCAATCGCAAAATATTTCCCAAATTGCCCGGATCCTGTACATGATCCAAGATCACTACCAAATTTTTTTGTAAAACTTGTGCAATTCGCCATATGGGCTGTTCGGCTACGGCGGCGATTTTTTGCGGAGTTTGCGTGGTAACCAATTTATTGAAAGCATGGCTGTCTTTTTCCGTAAAGGTGAACTTTAAATACTTTTTTGCCGGTTGTAAAAATTTTTCGCCTTCAAGTAAGCATAGACCGCTTTTGATTCGGCCTTTTTTACTGTGTAATGATTTGATTAATTTTTCTTGAGCTTTGCTTAGCATATAAAACAATCTTAAAGATTAAAGTTAGTTAAGTCAATGCATATATTATATAATATTATTATATGAAGATGAAGAAATCAGCTCAATTTTTTTATGCTTGCTTGAGTTTTTTGCTGGGCGTATCCTTGGGGGAAATTATTGATTTGCCGAATGTTTGGTTTTACGCGATTGTGGCAATTTTTATCAATGTTTTGTTTTTTAAAAGCGGAAAGACTTGGCATTTCCGTTTGAAATATTTTCTATTGATTTTGCTCGTTGCTTACGCCGGAGTTTTGCTTCGTGATAAAGCGGATCCGCAAATCAATGAAACTCACATTGCTTCACTTAACGAACAAAAGGTGGAATTTATGGCAATTATTTCAGCGGAGCCGGATCGTCGTTTGGATAAAATGAAATTGACCGTGGCTCCGCTTGATTATGATGGTTTGGTTTTATTGAATACTTCGCTGTATCCCGAGTTTGAATATGGTGAGAAGATTTCCGTGCAATGCCGGCTGCAAGCCCCTGAACCCATTGAAGATTTCAGTTATGACAAGTATTTGGCGAGATATGGAATATATTCGGTTTGTTATCGTCCGTATATCAAGAAGATTGATCAAGGTTTCGGCAATCCGCTTATGGCGGGAATTTTCAAATTTAAAAAAGACATGGAAAGCAAAATTAATCGTACGGTGGCCGAACCGCAAGCGGCTCTGACTGCGGGGATTTTAATCGGTTCGCGACAGGGGATGCCGGAGTACTTGAATCAGCAATTTAATCATACGGGCATTACGCATATTATCGCGATTTCCGGATTCAATATTACCATTATTATCGTGATTTTAATGAATACGGGGACAGCGTTACGAATAAATCGTAAAAAAATGATTTGGTTGATTGCTTTGGGGTTGATATTTTTTGTGATTTTGACCGGCGCCAGTGCTTCGGTGGTAAGGGCGGCGATTATGGGTTTTATCGTGGCTTTGGCCAAACATCTCGGTCGTACCGGAAATGTGCGAAATGTGTTGATTTTATCCGCTGTGATTATGACGACGGTAAATCCAAAAATTTTAGTTTGGGATGCCGGATTCCAATTATCATTCATTTCCACGATCGGTTTGATTTATTTTTCTCCCATATTGATGAAAGTCGGCAAATGGTTGCCGGAAACATTCGGTTTGAGAGAAAACACCGTTTCTACCCTGAGTGCGATAATTTTCACTTTGCCTTTTATTTTGTTCCAATTCGGTCGTTTATCCATCGTGGCGCCGATCGTCAATATGTTGGTTTTGCCGATTATTCCGCTGGCTATGTTGATCGGTTTTTTTCAAGTTTTGTTCGCGTATCTTTGGTTGCCACTCGGAGAAATTATCGGTTGGTTTAGCTGGCTTTTGCTTGGCTATGTAATTAAAATCGTGGATATATTCGCCAAGTTGTCTTGGGCTTCGGTGGAAATTGAAGTTGAATGGTGGACGGCTTTGCTTATGTATATTTTGCTTTTTACGATGATCATTATTTTCATAAATAAAAAAGCGACTTCCGGTAAAGTCGCTTAAAGTATTAGCGTTTAGCCAATCATTCCAAAGCTTTTTGCATGCCCGGACCGTAAACACCGTCGGCTTGCCCCGGTTTTAAACAGTTGAGTAAAATTAACAGTTTTTGAACGCGTAAAACTTTCTCATTACTAGTGTTGTAATTCATTTGATAAACATCATCAACTTGTCAAGGTTTATGGGTTACCGTGTATTGGCCGACTGAGCGCAATCTTGTGGCTGTGGTACTGTTCTGCAATTTTTTGGTTTTTTTCATTATTTCTTGCAATTTGAGCGACTGAGACACTTCGTCACCAAATTTGCTTTCGTTAAAATAACTTGCTATCAGCATAAAAGGGAAAATGGAGATGGTTAACCCGATTCCCATTTTATCTTCAGCGGTTAGTTTTGTCATGACAAAAGCCTTTGTTTGGTTTGTGAATGTTCAACATTTAAATATATGTTACGAGGCTACTTCTATCAAACGCGAGTATTATGATATAATAATAAAAAGAATAATTAATTTAAAAATTATGAAGAAAACCTTAGCTATTTTCGTGTTGACGACCATGCTTTTGTCAGTTTTTTCTTTGGGAGTCAATCAAGTTTCAGCGCATGGTGACGGTTATACGGATTGTGAAAAAGATCCGGTTTACGCCAAAGATTTTACCGCTAGTCCCACCGTTCATTTGCGTTTGCGCGAAAGAGCGTGCATGACCGATTCGCCGGTAATTACGGTGTTAAGTCCCAATTCAAACTATCAGATTATCGCGGAAACGGACGGCTGGTATAAAGTGAAACTTGATGACGGTACCACCGGTTGGGCCGGTTCAGCTTTGATGCAAGCCACAAGCGCTGATTATGCCAATAATGAAAAATTAAGCGATGCTTATGAAGCCGATGAAAAAACGATTGAAGCGAATGAATCATTAAATAAGGAAGAAAAGCAAATAACCGATCGCGTCAAAGGCTACATTTTATTACAAGTGGAATCAGCCGGAGAAGCTTGGTATGTTGATCCGGTGGAAGAAAAAAGATTTTACATGAAAGATGGTCCGACCGCTTATGAAATGATGCGCAGTTTCGGTTTGGGGATTTCCAATGGTGATTTGGAAAAACTTTTGGCCGGTGATTACAAATTGACTGATCGTTTGAAAGGTCGTATTGTTCTGGCCGTGCATCGCAATGGTGAAGCTTATTACATTCACCCCAAGGATCGTTCCGTGCATTATTTGAAAAACGGTGTCGAGGCTTATCGTATTATGCGTTTGCTCAGTTTAGGCATAACCAATCGGGATTTGCTGAAAATTCGCGCGAAAAATGTCGTGAAAAACAAAATCGCGGAAAAGAAAAATACGGCTCCCGTAGAACATAATGGTTCCATTACTTTATCCGCGGAGGAAAGTAACGGTAATGTTTATTTAGATTGGTCGGTTGACGGTTTTAATTCCGCTAAAGGATTTAAAGTGGTGATTTCAGAAGAGCCAAATCCGGTTTATCCCGGCAATACATACCATTATCATGCTTCTTCGGAAAAGCGCGCTGACACATGGACCAATCTGGCTTCAGGGAAAACTTACCATTTCCGAGTTTGCGAATATTTAGGCGGGGAATGCGGAGTTTACAGCAATGATGTCAGTGTAACCATGTCCGGTGAAATTATTGATAATTCTCAAGGTGTTATCACTTTGGATGGTGAAGTTAGTTCGGAAAACAAAGTTTTGTTGAATTGGTCTTTAAGTGAAATGATTTCACCAAAGGGATTTAAAGTGGTGATTTCAGAAGAGCTAAATCCGGTTTATCCCGGTAACACATATCATTATTTGAGTAATTCCGAAGTGCGTACCGATACTTGGAGCGGATTAAACAGTGGTACATATCATTTCCGAGTTTGCGAATATTTGGGTGGGAAGTGCGGAGTTTATAGTAATAATTTTCAAGTAACAATTGAATAGTAAAAAAAGAGTCGCTTTCCGAAGAGGCTCTTTTTTAGTATAATTGAAATAAGATTAATAATCATATTGTAAATATGTATAAGGAACAAAGAGTGGGGATGTTAGTGGATGTGCAAAATCTTTATTACAGCGCGCGGGTTTTGTATAAGAAAAAGGTTAATTTTGGCGCGGTTTTAAAAGAAGGCGTCGGTGATCGTAAATTGATTCGCGCGATTGCTTACGGAATCAGCACGGCCGAAGGTATGGAAGAAAAATTTTTTGACGCTTTGGTGAAATCGGGTTTTGAAGTCAAAACCAAAGATTTACAAATATTTCCGGGTGGAGCGAAGAAAGGCGATTGGGATGTGGGCATTACCGTGGACGCGATTAAACTTTCAAAAAATTTGGATGTTATCATTATTGTGTCCGGTGACGGCGATTATTTGCCTCTGTTGGAATACTTGTCTGCCACATCGGGTTGTCGCGTGGAAGTGATGGCTTTTAAAGAATCGGGTAGCGCCAAATTGATTGAAAGTGCGGACAGTTTTATTGATTTGTCAGCTAATAAAAGAAAATTTTTAATGGCAAGATAAAAGATGAAAAAAGAAAATCCTTTTCAAAACAATTATGGTGGTTCAAGATTTTCCACTTTTCGTTCCGGCGGAGATCAAGTTATTATAGATCCGACGGAAAACGCTTTACGCCAAGAGAAAAATAAAAGAAAAAGTAAAGCGGAAAAAGAAAAAAAATTCGTTAATTTGGAAAAAGTCAATCAAACATTGACCGCTTTAAAAAAAATTAAATTTGACGATGATTTGACCGCGGAAGAAATAAAAGAGCAAAAACCTGAATTAAAAAAAAGAATTAAGTTGGCGAAAAAGGCGATTTCCGATGTGTATGATTATGTGGCTGAATATGCTCAAGTAGTAAGAAAAATGGAAGCTTTCAAATCTTCGCAAAAAGATAAATTATCCGGCAAGAATTGGCGTGATGAATTAAAAGAGCTTGATGAATCAAGGCGTCGCAAACATAACGCGCTTATTTCCACCATCCAAGGAGCGGTGCGATATATGCGTGAACAATTTTCCGAATTGTCTGAATCGCAAATGGAAAAATTTGAAGAAAAAATGGATAGGCAGGATAAAATGTTTTTGGAAATTAAAAGATTAAATTTTGATAAAAATATTTTTATGCCCGATTGGGTTAATTTGCGTGATAGAAAAAGTATCGCCGAGTGGGCTTTTGTTTTGGCTGAAGAATTGGAATTGCAACGAGAATTGGAAGACCTTCAATAAACCGATTTAATAAAAAGAAAAAAGGGAGAGCCGTGGCTCTCCTTTTTATTTACTTTTTTTGAAAATAGCTATTGCCCAAGCGGAAAACCGCTTGCAACAGAATTTTTTCCGGGAAATATTTCCCCAAAAGTTTTTGCAGTTGAACTGCTTTGCTTTGCAGGATTTCTTCATACTCCATAGCTTGAGTTTTATGCCCCAAATTTTTTTGAAAACCCGATTTAAGCAATAATCCGTAGATTTCGGTTACCAATTCTCTGACGCTCGTTGATTCCCGATCTCTTTCTTTCAAAGTTTCCATTAGTTCTTGATCAGTGAAAGATTTTTTCATCGTAACCTCCATATTTCCTTGGCAAATGAACAATAATATAAATTACCATGCAAGATTGTGATTGTCAAGGTGTGTTATAATTAGTATATGAATAAATATTTCCAATTATCGTTTTTGGTTTTTGTGGCAGTTCTGCTTCTGCTGACCTTTAATTTGGGTTATTTTTCAACGCCACCGACGGTTGAAATTGATTTAAACGAAGAAAAAACATTGGAAGCTCATTTTTTAGATGTGGGGCAAGGAGACGCGATTTACATTCGCACTCCGGATGAAGTGGATGTTTTGATAGACGGTGGACCGGACAATAATTTGCTTAGCCGCTTGGGTCAGGTAATGCCGTTTTATGATCATCGGATTGATATTATGATTTTAACGCATCCTCACGCGGATCATGTTACGGGGTTGGTGGAAGTTTTAAAAAGATATGAAGTCGGAGAGATATATTATACCGGAGTTTTGCATTCCACCGCTGATTATTTAACTTGGTTAAGATTGATTGAAGAAAAAGGTATTCCATTAAAAATAGTCCAAAGTTTTTTTGAATTGCGATTGGATGACAATATAGATTTACAATTTTTATACCCGGATCACAGTTTGATAAATAAAAAAGTTGCAGAATTGAATAATAGTTCCATTGTAAACAGATTGGTTTATAACAATATTGAAATTATGTTAACAGGAGACGCGGAAGCGGAAGTGGAAGAACATTTATTGGTGAGCGGGCATGACTTATCAGCGGATATTTTCAAAGCTGGGCATCATGGCAGTTCCAGTTCAAGTTCAGAGGAATTTGTTCGGGCGGTTGATCCTGAAGCGGTGATTATACAATCCGGTCAAGATAATGCTTTCGGACATCCGCATTTACGAAGTTTGCGCTTATTTGAAAGATTGAATCTAAATATTTATCGCAATGATTTACTTGGGACGATTTCAGTTTATACGGATGGCGATCAATACTTTATTGATTGACAAAAAGAAGATTTAACTATATATTTAAATTCCCCAAGCCGCACTTTCAATAATTTATCGCGCTCCATAAGACGGGAGGAAGGAGCAAGAATCATGATCGTGACAACATACGGAACTCGCGGAAGCGTGCCTGTTTCTCGCCCCGGAACCGCCAAGTACGGCGGTAACACCACATGTTTGCGAGTTGATTCGGATTGCTTGCCAAAAGACACTTGGCTGGTGATTGATACCGGTTCGGGTTTTGTGCCATTGGCATACGACGCCTTGAAAGCCGGTGTTAAGCGGATTATCATACTGCAAACACATCACCACCATGACCACAATCAAGGTTTGCTTTTGGCGCCGATAACCTTCATCAAGAGCATCCCGATCCACATTTACGGTCCCGTGCAAAATGGTGTCGGTCCCAAAGAAGTTCTGGAACAAGTGATGCGAAAGCCACTTTTCCCGGTGGACTTCAAGCAGGTGGCCAGCCATTTCCACATCAACAAATTTGAATACCCCGGCAATCAGGTGTTTCTGATCCATCCGGTCGGCGGTTTCAAGCGGTTGGATGTGGACAGCTACGAAAGATCTCTGGATCAAGGCAAATTGATGTCATTCAGCTCCAAGACATCCTTTGATGTTGACGAGTGTTTGGTGATCAAGATGCACTCTACGGAACATCCGGAGCAAACGGTTTCGTACCGTTTTGAAGACCGTCCGCGAGGGCGCGTTTTCTGTCTGCTTACGGACCACGAGAATCAGGACGGTATCCCACTTTCTTTGCGTGCGCATTTGAAAGAAGCGGATTTGCTGATTCAGGATGTTCAGTTTGATGAGGTAACCTACATGGAACGCACGGCCGGATTCGGTCATGGTACCGCCAAGTATGCCGTTCGTTTGTCCAACTTGGTTGGGGCAAAAAGATTGGGTTTAACCCACCACGATCCCATGAGCGATGATGACCAAGTGGAAGTCATTTTGACTGAAGCGCGGGAAAACGCTCATCGCGCCAGAACTGAAACGGGTGAAGAAGGAAACGGCCTTGCCGATGAACAAATCTTCGCCTGTCAAGATTACGGCGTCTACGAGGTCTAACCTCTAAACATCAACTCTTTCTCGCCGGAGCGAGTACCGGTAAAGATTGAAATCGCGGTAAAAGGGGAAAGGTCGCGTCTCTCAAGACGCGACCTTTTAAGTTTACAAAAATGATTTTTTTGTTATAATAAAGCCGAAATGAATTAATAATAATCATTATTTTATGCAGAGAACTTTAGTGGTTATCAAGCCGGACGGTGTTCAGAGAACTTTGGTGGGAGAAATCATCAAGCGTTATGAAAGAACCGGTTTAAAATTGGCGGCTTTAAAAATGTTGATTCCGAATCCGGAAATGGTTAACGAACATTATTCTATTGATCCGGAATGGAAAGCGGAGGTGGGAAGAAAAGCTTTTGCCGCTTATGAAAAAAAAGGCAAAAAACCGCCTTATGAAAATCCTGAAGAGTGTGGAGAAGCGGTTTTGCAAAGATTGAAAAAATATTTATCCGCGGGTCCGGTGGTGGCCATGATTTGGCAAGGGAATGAAGCAGTGGGATTAGTGCGGAAAATCACCGGCGCAACCGAACCTTTAAGTTCCGATGTGGGAACTATTCGCGGTGATTTTACTTTGGACTCTTACGGTTTGGCGGATGGAGATCAGCGAGCTGTTCGCAATTTGGTTCACGCGTCCGGTTCTCCGGAAGAAGCGGAAAAAGAAATTCCCATTTGGTTTAAAGAAGAAGAAATTCAGCAATATGTATTGGCTCATGATAAAATTTTGTATGATGTTGATTTGGACGGTATAAAAGAATAAAATTTGAATAAATTTTAAAGGAGCCGTATTGATACGGCTCCTTTTTGTTTGGTGGTCAGTATTTCACGCAGGAAATCTCCGCAATCTCACATGATTCACACATGAGATTTCCGGCATGACTTTCCACATCACAGAAGCGACTTCTTTTTTTCGCTTCCGCCCTGCCGTAAGTCTGAACATCAGCAATATAATCGCAAGCTTGATGCTTTTTGCAATTATGCGAGCTGATGTAACAGACACCGTTGAAATCGTAGCGAGCTTCCACGGCCGCGCAAGTGCCGTCAAACCGCCCACTGACGAAATCGTCAATGTTTTGCCTCGTGCATTCCTTGTTGTTACATTGGCGCAGTGTGACACAAGCGCCGTCCAGTTCTTCGTCTTGAAAATCACACGGTGCTTCCATGCAACCCGTTAAGACGAAGAAAAAAATCAAAAAGAAAAGAGCTTTCATGGTTTCCTCCATTTTTTTGAAATTAACAAAAAACCAATTATTTAATTATATCATAATTTTTACAAAAAGTCAATCACGCAATCCGATTAACCTTAAAATTTGACTAAAATTAAATAAAAAAGCCGACTAGTTTTAGTCGGCATGATTTTATTGACATTTCTTGCAACCATTGATTTTTTCTCGGGCCGCGAACGAACCGCGAATAATGCCTTCTTGAACTTTTTTAAAGGCTTGTTCAGTGGTCGGATCTTCCCAATCCACTCCGAAGATGCTGGTGGGAAAATAGTAAGGAAACAAAGACCAAAGTTGTCGCAAGCGGTAGTAATGGTGATTTTCTTCGCCCAGTGAATAGTTTCTATTGAAATAATCACGGAAGTGAAAAATTTGCACTTCCACCAAAATTCCCAAAATGTGAACCGTAAACTTTATTTCCGGTTGAGAGCCTTGTGAAAAGGATTTGGTATTGGGATATTTGGCGCCATTGCCACAGATTTGCGAATTGTAC
Source organism: uncultured Gammaproteobacteria bacterium (assembly GCA_964486065.1). Taxonomy (GTDB): domain Bacteria; phylum Patescibacteriota; class Patescibacteriia; order UBA11705; family JABHMO01; genus CAZAKN01. Next base: position 33,316 of record CAZAKN010000003.1, read on the forward strand.
AGCACGCCACCGTTCAGAAAAATTTTGTTCATTAAACGATTGATTCCTTGTTCCAGATCGTTTTCCGAGAAAAAGATCAGCGAGATGCCATGCTTGTCGTAAGAGCTGGGATATTCGGCCGTGCTTTTCAAGTGCGTTTTTTCCTGATCGCGGTCGCGAGTCTTGTTGCGACTGTCAAACATTACCGAAATGTGTCGGTCGCCTTCAGCGGGAATTCGCCGAGTGGCTACTTTCATCTCCCAGACATTGTCGGCTCCGTTTTGGCTGAAAGCATGAAATCTTTTTTGCGGAGTTTTGTCGCAGATTACTTTGAGCGGAACTTTATCAATTCCGCCGGCAAAATATTCTTCTTCCAGGAGTTGCGTGAAGATGCTGAAATCTTCAGTGGCGAAAAGCTGGTTGTGTACCGCCATCATAAAAGCTCGCATGGCGTAATGCCAATAGAGATTGGCCAAAAAGGATCGTCTTTCACGCAAATCTTTTTCTTTCCCGGGCGGCTCCCAAACGTAGATCAACAATCTACGCGGATCATTGGTGATACTGACGATGCCGTCTGAAGAAAAAATATTTTTCAACTTTTCCGGAAAAAATTTTTCCACGGTATTATTGAAATAATTTTTGGCATCTTGGATGGCGCGCGTGAAATACTGGTAAGCGATTTTTTGCGTCAAACCGTTACCGGCCGATCTTTGTAGCATTTGGCTGATCATTTTTTCACCTTTGGATTCCGAAGTTTTAACGATTTCCAAATAAAGATTGTGCAAGGGCATGAGTTTCATCCAAGCCAAAGGGTAAACTTGTTTAAAGTTTTTTCCGTCATGTTGTTTTTTAAAATCGCTTTCAGGCATCATGAAAAGTTGTGGCAAGTTTTCCGGAGAAATGATATCTGACAAATCTTTCACTCATTACCCCCTAATGGTTGTTTTGGTAAAGAACAGCACGATAGCAGACTATCAATAATTCGGTTTTTTGTAAAGCCTTTCTCTGTCTTGATTTTATTAAAAATGTTATGATGTTGATGATATAAATATGGATATACAAGAAATTCGTGACAACATAAAAAAAACCGATGACAAAATTTTTGATTTGTTTATCACTCGTTTTGAATTGGTAGCGAAAATTCGTAGTTTGAAAAAGGCGCGCGGTTTAAAAGTTAAAGATAAAACAAGAGAAAAGGAATTGATTGAAAAACAAATTTCCAGAGCCGGTTTACCGGAAAAATTTATAAAAAAAATTTATAAAACCGTTTTTAAACAAGCTTACAGGATTTTGAAATAAATTTTGGCAAAGTTAAAAGGCGTCCGAATTTTCGGTACGCCTTTTTTGTATTGTTATTCTTCCTGAGTTTGCAGGTCATAAGCCACGCAAAACACGGCTTTGATCCTGCAGGTGATACTGCACTGCGCGTCTTGTTCGCAGTTTTCCGTGTGGATGCCACAGGCACATCCGCCATATCCGTACCGCGATTTGAAATCATCGCAATAGCCGTCCGCCAAGTGAGGGCAGGGGCAATAATACGGATTTTGTGTGGAGCGGATCAATTGATTGGCATCCCGCCGATCGCAATCACCGCACTCTACGATGGTGACATCCGGCTTATTGCCTTCCACCACATCCCAGTCCGGCTCGCCGGACGAACTCCCGCCGGAGTTTTGTTGGCGTCCTGACGGCTCGGAATCAGCATCCGGCGAATCGTATCCCGCACTGTTTACAGTGTCGGGACCGTCATCATTGACGATGCTTCCGGAATGCACCAAGCAATACACTTGCGTGATATTGCAGTCATAGGTGCAGATCTGCGCTTCTTCTTCCTCGCAGTCCGATTCCGCGCCACAGGTGCAATCCTGCAACCCCGCCAAGCCACAGTAGTGGCTACTCAGATCCTGGCACAGCAAGGAGTACTTGCTGTCTCGGATCCAAGATTCGGCACCCGCCTGGTCCAGCTCCAGCATGGAGTGAACGGTCACGCGGGTGCCGTTGTTTGTGGTGAATGTTTTCGCATCCTCCTCAAATTTACCGATTGAGGGGACATCTTTCTCACCGCAGGCGGTGAGGGAAACAAGGATCAAGAAAAAAACGAAAAACCGCATAATAAACCTCCTTGAAAATTGTAAAAATAACAACATTCAATTATATCATTTTAAATTAAATTTGTCAAACATGATTATGAGAAATTGGCTAAATTTAAATAAATTCACAATATTTATTGTAAAAAAATGAAGATATTCAGTCAAAATAATTGAAAAAAAGTCGCCAAAGGTTTATAATAAGTGCAGTTTATATGCTTCAAAAACACAAAAAAGTATTCATAACTGGAGACTTGCATTTGGGCGATATTCATTTTCGGTTTGAAGACAAATTATTAAAGGCCATTAAACAAGATAGTTATGATTGTTTGGTTTTCGGTGGCGATACATTTGATCCGTGGCGAGGTCAAAGTATTGAAGAATTGATTATTAAATATCATGAAATCTTCAAAGAATTGCAACGCTTAAAAGCCAAAGTGGTTTTTATTCGCGGTAATCATGATCCGAACATTGATGTATTGAGAAAATACGGATTTGAAGTTCGTAAAAATTATTCATATATTGCGCCGGATAAAAAGAAAGTCAGAATCATGCACGGACATGAATTTGATATTATGAGTCAAAAAGTGGAATTTATTACGCGCAAACTTATTTATCTTGAAGAACGCATAAATGAATTCTTAAACAAAGTTAACGAAGAATACGCCGTGCGGATAATTGAACTTCTCGGCAATTTGGATTTGCAACGCGTGATTGATAATTTTTATTCCAAAATTAAAAAATATAAAAATTGGGACAAACTTATTTTCGGTCATGTTCATGTGCCGTGGGAAGGTCATCGTCAAAATTTGGATTTTTACAATTGGGGCAGTTGGCAAGGACATTATGGCACGGCGCCCAGTTATATCACGCATTTACCGGGAAAGATCAAAATGGTTCAAGTTTAATCAAGGCGCCCCGTCTCCAGAGGGGCGTTTTATCTATATGACAAAAAAACAAAATAAAATTCATTGGTTAAGTTGGGTGGGTATAATTTTCATGCTTTTACTATCCGCCGGGTTGAGTTATTTGATGGTACAGAGATTGAATGTTGATTCGGAAACTGTAGCGGAAGAATCTGTGGATTTGAATGTAAAAAAGAATTTTTGGAATTTTTCTCAAGCTGAACCGGAACCTGAACAAGTTCTGCAAAAAGAAGTGGAACAGATCGCCAAACAAGCTTTGACAAATATTGCGGAAAAACCAAGTGAGCCCCCGGCGGAGCCGGAACCGAAAACTTTTCGAGATAAAATAAAGCAAAATATTTTGCCACAATACGAGGATATTGTTTATAAAGATTTGTTCAGTGAGTATTATTTTGATTTTGGTCCGATAGTTGATTGTGAAGAAGTATTGTGTCCGGGGTACAGTTATGCCTCGGCATTGGATCCTTTAAGCGGTCAAGTCCGAAATTATTTGTCAGCCGGAGTGGGAACGAATTTTTTACTTAACCAATTGCCGGATCAAAATTTAAATTTGGTGGTGGTGATTGATATTTCTTCCGCCATGTCCGAGAGCTTTGAAAAACTTCCGGCTAACAGTCCTTTGGCGGATCGTAGCAAGCTGGCTTTATTGCTTGACGGTTTGGCTTCGCGTATTGAACTTTTAAAACCTCAAGATCGGTTGAGTATTGTTTTGGTAAATGAGCAAGTCCATTTGGCCATGCCTTTTTACGAAGTGCGGTCAATTGATTTAAGTGAATTGAAAAAGCATTTGTTGAAGATCAGACCGCAAGGTTCCGCCAATATGCCGGCGGGTTTGCGAACGGCAATTGAGTTAATTCAAAACAGCGGACAAGGTATTATAAATCAATCGGAAAATCGTATTTTGGCCTTTTCCGCGTCTGGTTATGCGGAGGAAATAAATCTACCGCAGAAAATTCATCTGAGTTTTTCTCATCTTGGTCAATATGACAATTTGCGTTTTGTTTCGCCGATTGATTCTTGGTTTGGAAGTAAGTATTTTGTTCTAACAGATCCGGCCACCTTGAATGATTTTTTTAATGCCGAATTTCGTCGTCGCCTGATGCCACTGGCTTATAATTTACGATTGTCCGTTGATTCTCAAGACATGCCGATTTTACAAGTATATGATGAAAAATATCAAGGTGAAGGAATCGTTTATTCAGATCCTACCGTGTTTCAAGATGATGATTTGATTTACGGTGATATTCCCATGCGATTTATGCAAATGACGACTGCTACGGAGTCTCGTGAAGTGGTTATTCGTTTATCATATGATTTGCCGGATGGAGAGGCGAAAGAAGTGAAAAGGAAAATTATTTTTGATGCCTCGCCGGGAACTTTCGTGAATTCAGGTTTACAAAAAGCGGTCTTGGTTTCGCTTTATGCGGATTTGATGAAAAGCTGGTTGATTGACCAAAGATTATATTTATTTAATCGGAATGATCCTGATTATGTTTTTGTTCCTTTGATCGGAGAGGAAAAGGGCATATCTCCTCTGGCCGAAGATTTGTCAGTTCCTCAAGATGATTTTGCCTTGAGTGTTCATGATTATTATAAAAGCATGATTGTAAAGTTCAGCGAATTTTTTACCGAACAAAGGGAGATTTTAAAGGACTCATCATTATTGAAGGAGTTGGAAGTTTTGCAAAAAATGATTGAATAATTTGACATTGACAAGTGTTGCCTTTATGATAGTCGCAGTTTTCGTTAACCAAGGAGATGCTCATGCCCATAATGGTTGTTTACGGCTTATCCGAATTTCACTTGGAGAACAGAACGAATTTGATAAATTACAATCAGGCTTTACGCGATACTTTGAATGATTTCCCGGAGTTAGGCTTGCGTTCCGGGCAGATGTCGGTATATTTTCCCGTTGATTTTTTCAATTTGCTGGGTGAAGAAATTGTAATTAAAATATCAGGTATGCCGACCGAAGGAAGGGCTACTGATGATTTACGCGAATGGCTGAAAAGCATTGTTCGGTTAACCCATAAATTTTTCGCTACCGCTTTGGTGGAAGTGATAATTGAGAGTTTTGATCCCGGCTTGAGTTATTTGGAAAAATTTCATAAATCATCCAAAGGAGAACATGATGAGCAATGAAAAAAGCGAAAGAATGATTGATTCGCAAGAAAGTCAGAAAGAGCAAATTCCGCAGAATGAAATGGAGTTACTATTACCGAATCTGCGCACCGGTTTGGGTAAGCCATCCAAGCGTCGTTTCGGCACTTGGGTTTCCGTTATTTTGTTCTTTTTCTTTCTAGGTGTTTTTTACACTTTGAGTGGCGTGATTTTTCCGAACCCCACCCCGCCGAACGATCATGAACAATCTGTCGTTCACCGATAATATCAATCTCGCTTCGCTCGCAAGGCGAAGCTTTTTTATTTCATTATTTTGCAAAACAAGACTTGCGAGATTTATCCATTTTTATATACTTAAAGAAAATATGACTGTTAAAAAAAGATTGAGTTCCGCTTCGCGGGGATTTGCCAAAGGAAATTTTGTCATAATCGCCGGTCCTTGCGCGGTGGAGAATCGTAACAATTATTTAAAAACATGTCGCGCCTTACAATCCACCGGACGCGTGGATTTTTTTCGCGGTGGCGCTTTTAAACCGCGCACCAAAGCGGAATCGTTTCAAGGTTTGGGTGAAGATGGTTTGAAAATAATGCTTGAAGTGAAAGAAAAATATCAGACGCTATTGATTAGCGAATGTTTATCGGAAAAGCACATTGAACTAATGGAAAAATATGTTGACATTATCCAAGTCGGTTCTCGTAATATGTATAATTATGAATTACTGAAAGCGCTTGGGAAAATCAAAACACCGATTTTATTGAAACGAGGTTTGAGCGCCACGATTGATGAATGGTTGTCAGCCGCTGACTACATTATTCGCGGTGGCAATAAAAATGTGATTCTTTGCGAAAGAGGTATCAGAAGTTTTGATGACAAATATACTCGTAATGTTTTGGATATTTCCGCTGTACCGGTTGTTAAAAAGATTTCTTCATTACCGATAATCGTGGATCCAAGTCACGCGACTGGAAGAAGAGATTTGATTATTCCACTATCCGTCGCGGCGAAGGCGGTGGGCGCGGATGGCATAATGGTGGAAGTAAACGCTGAGCCAGAGCAAGCTTTGTGTGATGGCCGGCAATCTTTGAACATTGCTGAATTTAAACAATTGCTTAAAAAAATATAATAATAAAAAAAGAAGCGCTTATTTGAGCGCTTCTTTTTATTTGGCTTTATTCATTGTTTTTAAACATTTGGTACAGAGTTTTACGGTTTTACCATCAATTTTTTTGCTTTGTAAATTGATGCTTTGAGTTCTTTTCGTGGCAATCATTGAGTGACTGCGCGAAATGCTGGCTTTGGGCCCTCTGCCACATACTTGGCATTTTCTGGACATATTATTGTAAATAAGAATTATTGTATTATAGCCATAGACTAGCATATATGATATAATTTTTCAAGTATTCATTATATATTAATTTCATTTTGATATGCTGATAGGCAACCTTTTGGATAATCCGATTATGTTGTTGGTTTGGATCGTGGCGATAATGGTGGTTTTGACGATTCATGAATTTTCTCATGCTTTGGCCGCGACATATTTAGGAGATCCCACAGCCAAAAGTCAAGGCAGGCTTACTTTAAATCCTCTTTCTCATGTCAGTTGGCTGGGGTTTTTCATGTTGCTTTTGATCGGTTTCGGATGGGGGAATCCCGTACCTTTCAATCCGTATAATTTAAAATATCCCAAATGGGGTCCTGCCATGGTAGCCGCGGCGGGACCGTTATCAAATTTATTGATGGCTATTTTGAGTGCCATTGCTTTAAAACTAATCATGGCTTTCGCGTTATTACCGGAAAGCAATTTATTGTTTCAATTTTTGAATTTGATGATAATGTTGAATATTGTGCTCATGATTTTCAATTTGCTGCCTTTACCACCGCTTGACGGTTCCAAAATACTGTTTACTTTTTTGGATGATTATAAATATGCCGATATTAAACAAACCTTGGAAACACAGGGAAGTACATTTTTGCTACTGTTGATAGTGGCTGATAGTTTTTTGAATTTGAATATTTTGGGTGGAATTTTTAATAAAGCCGTTCAAACTTTTTATTGGATATTTTTTTGATGATTTTAGATGAGTATTTGATGTGAATAACTTGTGAACAAGTTATTTTTTATATTCTTGACGCAAAATAATATGCGTGTTATCATATCGGCACAAATTAAATCTGTAATTTTATTATAAATAAGACATTATAAGAGGTCAGATAACAGACTTTTATCTTCATTTTTATGCCAACTATTAACCAATTAATCAGAAAACCCAGAAAAAGTACTAAAGCAAAATCAAAAGTGCCAGCGCTTTTGACGACTTTGAATACCTTAAAAAGAAAAAGAACCAATTTACCAAAGGGAGCTTCTTTTAAAAGAGGCGTGTGCGTTAAAGTAACCACTACCACTCCGAAAAAACCTAACTCCGCTTTGCGTAAAATCGCTCGTGTCAGATTATCCAATGGTCAAGAAGTAACCGCTTATATTCCTGGAGAAGGACATAATTTGCAAGAACACTCTATTGTCATGTTGCGTGGTGGTCGTGTGAAGGATTTGCCGGGTGTGCGTTATCATATCGTTAGAGGTGTTTATGATACTCAAGGCGTGGAAGGTAGAAAACAGTCTCGCTCTTTGTATGGAGCCAAGAAACCGAAAGAAAGCAAATAATTAATAATTATCAAATAAATAAGCGGGAGTAATACCATTGAAAAATGGTGTGAACTGAACCGCGAACAAATTTATGAGAGGAAAAAAAGCCCCAAAAAGGAAGATTAAACCGGATTTGCGTTACAACAGTACTCTGGTTGCCAAGTTCATTAATTATTTAATGAAAGACGGAAAAAAATCAATCGCCAATAAGGTTGTCTATGATTGTTTGGAAAAAGTTCAAAAAGCCATTGATCAAGGAAAAATTGACAAAAAAGAATTTCCCAAGGCTTTGAATGTTTTTGATCAAGCCGTAAAAAATGTTACTCCGCAATTGGAAGTGCGCGGTCGCAGAATCGGAGGTGGCAATTATCAAATTCCTTATCCAGTTAGAGGCGATAGAAAAATTTTCTTATCTTTGCATTGGATTATCAATGCGGCCAACAACCGTAAAGGGAAGCCTATGTCCATAAAATTGGCTGATGAATTGATGGCGGCTTTGAACCAAGAAGGTGATGCCATCAAAAAGAAAACCGATGTGCAAAAAATGGCTGAATCAAATAGAGCTTTTGCTCATTTTGCCAAATTTTAAATTGACTTTTTATAAGTCATTTTTTTATACTAAAATTTTAACTTAATTAAAAACAAAATTATGCCAAGAGAATATTCATTGGATAAAACCAGAAATATCGGAATCATCGCCCATATTGACGCGGGTAAAACCACTGTTACCGAGCGTATTTTATTTTATACCGGTAAGAAACATAAAATCGGGGAAGTCCATGAAGGGCAAGCTGAAATGGATTGGATGGAACAAGAACAAGAGCGTGGTATTACCATTACTTCGGCTGCTACAACTTGTTTTTGGAATGATCATAGAATCAATATTATTGATACTCCGGGACATGTGGATTTTACCGCGGAAGTGGAACGATCTTTGAGAGTTTTGGATGGTGGAGTTATTGTTTTTGACGGTGTGGCCGGCGTGGAACCTCAATCTGAAACCGTGTGGCATCAAGCGGTTAAATATAATGTTCCCAGAATTGCGTTTATCAATAAAATGGACAGAACTGGAGCTGATTTTTATGCTGACATGGACTCCATTCATGAAAGATTGACCAAACAAGCTTATCCCGCTCAATTGCCTATCGGTTCCGCAGAAACTTTTAAAGGAATAGTTGATTTATTGACAAGAAAAGCTTTTATTTATGAAGATGATTTGGGGATTAAAATAACCGAAGCGGAAATTCCAGAAGAGATGAAAGAACAAGTGGAGGAATATCGCGGTAAACTCATTGAAGCGATCGTGGAAAATGATGAAGCCATGATGGATAAATATTTGGGAGGCGAAGAAATTCCGGTTGAAGAATTGAAAAAGATTCTGAGACAAGCGGTTATTGATAATAAAATGGTGCCGGTTTTTTGCGGAAGCGCTTTAAAAAACAAGGGTGTGCAAAAATTACTGGACGCGGTTGTTGAATATTTGCCGTCTCCCTTGGAAATTCCTCCGATTGACGGTGTTGATCCGGATAATGAAGAAAAAATTATTAAAGTTGAAACAAAAGATGAAGATCCTTTTGCCGGTTTGGCTTTTAAAGTTGCCACGGATCCTTTTGTTGGAAAATTATGTTTTGTCAGAGTTTATTCCGGAGTTTTAAAATCTGGTTCTTATGTTTTGAATGCTTCTACCGGTAAAAAAGAAAGAATCGGACGCATTGTACGAATGCACGCCAATAGTCGTGAAGAGGTTGATGAGGTTTTTGCCGGAGAAATCGCGGCGGTTATCGGGTTGAAAGAAACTTTCACTGGGCATACTTTATGTTCTGAAAACAGATCGGTTGTCTTGGAAACCATTACTTTCCCCGAACCGGTTATTTCCGTGGCTATTGAACCGAAAACCAAAGCTGATCAAGAAAAGATGGGAATTGCTTTACAAAAATTGGCGGAAGAAGATCCGACTTTCAGAGTTAGAACTGATGAAGAAACTTTACAAACGATTATTTCCGGTATGGGAGAGTTGCATCTGGATATTTTGGTAGATCGCATGAAAAGAGAATTTTCAGTTGAAGCAAATATAGGCGAACCACAGGTTGCTTACAAAGAAACCATTAAAAAGACCGCGGAAGCGGAAACAAAATATGTCAGACAATCGGGTGGACGCGGACAATATGGTCATTGTTGGTTGCGGGTGGAACCAATGCAAGATGAAGAAAAAACTTTTGAGTTTGCTGATGAAATTAAAGGTGGTGTAATTCCTCGTGAATATATTCCGGCTATTGAAAAAGGTGTTAAAGAAGCTTTGGAAAAAGGAATTTTGGCCAGCTATCCAGTAATTGATGTTAAAGTTGCAGTTTTTGACGGCTCTTTTCATGAAGTTGATTCATCTGAAGCCGCTTTTAAAATCGCTGGTTCAATGTGTGTTCAAGAAGCTTGTAAAAAGGCGGAATTGGCCTTGTTGGAACCTGTTATGAGAGTTGAAGTGGTGATTCCTGAACAGTACTTGGGTGATGTTGTTGGTGATTTGAATTCCAAACGCGCTCAAATTGATGAAATGAGAGATCGTAGCAATAGTAAAGTTATTGAAGCGCAAGTCCCGCTTTCGGAAATGTTCGGTTATGCAACCATACTACGCTCCATTACTCAAGGAAGAGGTAGCTATTCCATGGAATTTTTAAAGTATGCGGAAGCGCCTACTAATATTGTAGCTAAAATCATGGAAGCTAAAGGTAAATAGATTAATTTAATAAAATAGATATGGCTGATTTTTCCAATATAAAAGAGATGTTGCAATTTGATGATAAAGCCATTGTTTTAAACAATGATTTGAAACCGGAATATGTGATAATGAAATATTCATTGTATAAAAAGATGGTATCTGGAAAAGATGTAGATAAGTTGTTGAAAAATCAGGACGAAGTTGAAAGAGTTAATCAGGACATTCTGAAAAGCCAATTGGCTCAAAGTGAGTTCGGCGAAGTGATCTTTGATGATAATATCGTAAATTTAGGCAAAAACAATGATAATGCCGATGAAGAATATTACTTTGAACCTTTGGATTGAATCCCTCTTGCAAACATTTTATTTTGTGATATAATTCTTTGTGCTCTTATTAGCTTAATTTAATAAAAATAATTAATCAGGCGACTGGATTGTAACTCTGTCAAAAGGCAGAGGTCGCCCTATGGAGAATAAAAACATGGCAGAAGCATTTGATCGCTCAAAACCACATGTAAACATTGGTACCATTGGTCACGTTGATCATGGTAAAACTACATTAACTGCCGCTATCTTGAAAGTTTTATTGTCAAAAGGTGGCGTAGCACAAGATAAAAGTGTTGACCAAATTGATTCAGCACCTGAAGAAAAAGAAAGAGGTATTACAATCGCCACAGCTCATGTGGAATATCAAACAGAAAAAAGACATTATGCTCATGTTGATTGCCCTGGACATGCCGATTATGTAAAAAACATGATTACAGGTGCCGCTCAAATGGATGGAGCTATCTTGGTGGTAGCCGCTACTGACGGACCTATGCCACAAACTCGCGAACACATTTTGTTGGCAAAACAAGTTGGTGTTCCATCAATTGTGGTATTTTTAAATAAAGTTGATTTGGTTGATGATAAAGATTTAATTGATTTGGTAGAAGAAGAAGTTAGAGAATTGTTAACCAAATATGAATTCCCCGGATCTGATACCCCGATTATTCGCGGATCAGCATTGAAAGCTTTGGAAAATCCAACAGATGAAGCTACCGCTAAACCTATTTATGAATTAATGGAAGCATGTGATTCATTTATTCCGGAACCGGTTAGAGATGTTGATCAAACTTTCTTGATGCCGATTGAAGATGTTTTTTCAATTGAAGGTCGTGGAACTGTGGTTACTGGTAGAGTTGAAAGAGGTGTTGTGAAAGTCGGAGAAGAAATTGAAATTGTTGGTATTAAAGACACTACCAAAACAACCGTCACCGGCGTGGAAATGTTCAATAAGTCTTTGGATGAAGGAAGAGCTGGAGATAATGCTGGTATTTTATTGCGTGGTACTAAGAAGGACGAAGTTGAAAGAGGACAAGTTTTGGCAAAACCTGGGACTGTTACTCCTCATACCGAATTTGAAGCTGAAGTTTATGTTTTGAATAAAGACGAAGGTGGAAGACATAAACCATTTTTCAAAGGTTATAAACCGCAATTTTATATCAGAACTACCGATGTTACCGGAGAAATTGAATTGCCGGAAGGCACGGAAATGGTTATGCCCGGAGACACTATTAATAACTTAAAAGTTAAATTGATTACCCCGGTTGCATTGGAAGAATCGCAAAGATTTGCTATTCGTGAAGGTGGTAGAACTATCGGTGCGGGAGTAATTTCCAAAATTATTAAATAATTCACAATGACTGGAAAAAAGGAAAATCAATCAGTAGACGGTTTACAAAGAGTAAGGATCAAGATCAAAGCTTTTGATCATAAAATTATTGATCAATCTACTCGTACAATTATTGAAGCCGGAGAAAGAACCGGAGCCAGTATTAAAGGCCCGATTCCTTTACCCGTGGAAATAAAAAAGTACACCGTAAATCGTTCAACTTTTGTTCATAAAGATGCCAGAGATCAATATGAAATGCGCATCCACAAAAGACTGATTGATATCGTAAATCCAAACGAAAAAACCATTGATTCATTGATGAATTTGAACTTGCCTGCTGGGGTTGACATTGAGATAAAGATGTAATAGAATTTTACTACCCGAAAGGCTGTGATGCTTGATAATTTCAAATGCATTTATGCAAGATGCGACTTGATAAACAGGTTGACTTAAATATTACCGGTAATTTAAGGACCGGGCGTTAAGTCCGGTCCTTTTGATTATATTAAAATATGAAATTCATTATAGGTAAAAAACAAGAAATGACGCAGTACTTCAAAGAAGATGGTACTGTTGTACCCGTAACCAGAGTGGTTGCCGGTCCTTGTTTTGTTACCGTAAAAAAAGATTACGAAAAAGATGGATATAGATCCGTGCAATTAGCTTGGGGAGAAAAAAAAGAAAAAAATACCAATAAAGCTTTACGCGGATTTTTTAAAAAATTAAACTTGGCAAATGCCCAAAAAGTTAAAGAATTCAGATTGGATAAGGATGATACCATGTTTGAAAAAATAAATGCTGGAGAAAAAATTGATGTGGGAATTTTTCAAGCGGGAGATATTGCAAAAATTCAAGGCATTTCCAAAGGTAAAGGTTTTCAAGGTGTAGTGAAAAGACATGGATTTAGTGGTAGCCCAGCAAGCCATGGTCATAAAGATCAGTTGCGCATGCCCGGTTCGGTGGGTGCTACGGGACCGGCCAGAGTTTTTAAAGGAACCAGAATGGGGGGTCGCATGGGCGGAGAAAATGTTACTGTGTTTAATTTGGAAATTGTTGATGTTAAAGCTGAAAACAATGAATTATTTATTAAAGGAGCGGTCCCAGGGGCTTATAATAGTGAAATTTTTATAACAGCGGAAGGCGAATTTGAACCACAAAAGACTGAAGAAAAAAAAGATGATAAAAATAATAATCAAGAAGAAAAAGCTACTAAAGAAAAACAAGAAAATGATAATGATAAGAAATCAAATCAGGATTTAGAGCAATCTCCCGCGGTAGCGGAACAAAATTCTGAAGAAATAAAACACGAAAAAGTTGAAAACCAAGAAGAAAAGAGAACTGATAACGAGGAAAAAAAGGAAAGTAAATAAATATGGCCAAAGCAAATTTATATAATGCAAAAGGTGAAAAACAAGGGGAAGTGGATTTAAACCCCGCAGTTTTTGAAGTAAAGATCAATGAAAATTTAGTTCACCAAGCTTTGGTTGCGATTTTAGCGAATTCAAGATATAATTTTGCTCATACAAAAGATAGAAGTGATGTTCGTGGTGGAGGCAAGAAACCTTGGAGGCAAAAAGGAACTGGGCGCGCCAGAGTGGGTTCAAACAGATCACCGTTATGGAAGGGGGGAGGTGTTACTTTCGGTCCTGCTTGTAATGTAAATTTTGCCAAAAAGTTAAATAAAAAAATGCGAGCTAAAGCTTTGCTGATGATTTTATCCGATAGAGCTGAAAACGGTAATGTGGCGATAATTAGCGAATTGTCCATGGAAAAACCACAAACTTTTCAAATGGTGGAACTTTTGAAAAGGATTGAAATGCCGAAAAAAACTTTGTTGGTTATTGATAAAATGGAAGAAAATATTTTCAAATCAATCAGAAACTATGAAAACGCGGAAGTTTTGGCTGCTAACAGTTTAAATGTAAAGGATTTGTTGAACAATGAAAATGTAGTGTTTACTCAAGCCGCGTTACCGATAATTGAAAAAAATTATTTGATAAAATAGTATGAGTGCTTTAACAGATAAAAAAACAGAAGATAAAAATACAAAAAGTGTGGAAAAAACAGCTAATGTTAAAGTTGCTTCAAAAACACAAAAAAAACAAGATGAAAATGTAAGCAAAATATTATTGGCTCCGTATATTACCGAAAAAGCTACGGATCAAGCTGCTTTAAACAAATATACTTTTATTGTAGCTCCTAATGTAAATAAAAACGAAGTTATTAAAAAAGTGAAAAATTTATACGGAGTTAATCCGATAAAAGTAAATTTTATTTATAAACCGGGTAAAAAAGTCAGATATGGCAGAAAATTCAGTCAAAGATCCAGTTTGAAAAAAGCAATTGTTACTTTGCCGCAAGGTGAAAACATTGAATTGTACGAAGGAGTATAAATTAAATAGAATATGTCTATCAAAGTTTATAAACCGATCAGTAATGCCAGACGCCAGATGAGTATGGTGGATTATTCAGATATCGCAAAAAAAAGACCGGAAAAATCTTTAATTAAGATAATTAAAAAAAATGCAGGAAGAAATTCTCAGGGGAGAATCACGGTAAGACACAGAGGCGGAGGAAGTAAAAGATTTTATAGAATAATTGATTTTAAAAGAGATAAATTTGATATTCCTGCAAAAGTTGAAGCGTTTGAATACGATCCGAACCGTTCCGCCAAGATTGCGTTGCTTAAATATAAAGATGGAGAGAAAAGATATATAATCGCTCCGGCTGAATTGAAGGTTAATGATGAATTGATTTCTTCAAAATCAAAAGTAAAAATAAAACCCGGAAACAGTACCACTTTGGAAAATGTACCAATAGGGTCATTTGTTCATAATATCGAAATGGTTCCGGGAAGAGGCGCTGCTATCGCCAGATCCGCCGGTAATTGGGCCAAACTAATGGCCGTGGAAGGAAAATACGCTCAATTGAGAATGCCTTCAACGGAAATAAGATTGGTTCCCAAAGAATCAATGGCAACTATCGGTCAAGTGGGTACTTCTGAGCACATGCATATTAAAATCGGAAAAGCCGGAAGAAAAAGACATATGGGTTGGAGACCGGTTGTCAGAGGTAAAGCCATGAATCCTTGTGATCATCCTCATGGCGGTGGAGAAGGAGGTTGTCCGATCGGATTAAAACATCCCAAGACGCCTTGGGGGAAACCAGCCATGGGTTATATTACCAGGAAAAAGAATAAGTCGTCAGATAAGATGATAATCACCAGAAGAAAAAAGAAAAAAAGGAAATAGTGTTAATAAGTATTCATTATGTCAAGAAGTATAAAAAAAGGACCATTTATTGATCAACGGTTACTGAAAAAGGTGGCTAATTTGAAGCAGGGCGATAAAACGGTTATAAAAACTTGGTCCAGAGCCGCGATTATTACTCCGGAAATGGTTGGATTTACTTTCGGTGTGCATAATGGTAAAAACCATATTGAAGTTTATGTTGTGGAAGATATGGTTGGTCATAAATTAGGCGAGTTTTCGCCGACAAGAACATTTAGAAGTCATGGAGGTAAAATGGCTAAAGCGCAAGCTAAAAAATAAATAGTATGGAATTTAAAGCAAAAGCAAAAAATATTAGAATTTCTCCTAGGAAAACCAGATTGGTTGTTGATGTGGTGCGTGGTTTGGATGTGGAAGAAGCTTTGAATAGACTTGATTTGTTGCGTAAAAAAGCAGTCAAACCGGTGGCTAAATTGATTAATTCTTCAATTGCTAACGCAGAACATAGTTTTAACGCTGAAAAAAATAATTTATTTATAAAAACAATTAAAGTTGATGAAGGACCGACTCTTTATAGATGGATGCCGAGAGCTCACGGGAGAGCTACTCCTTTGAGAAAAAAGACAAGTATAATTTCATTGATTTTGGACGAAAAAGTTCCGACTGTTGAAGCGAAAAAAGATAAATCAAAGAAACCGGAAGCGGTTAAGGTACAGAAAGTAAAAGGATCCGAACCTGTTGAAAAAGTGGCTGATGATAAAGAAAGAATTAACGAAGAATTGAAAAGTGAAAAGACCAATATTGAAGGATATGATCACAAAAGAAAAGGAGGCTTTAGAGATGTAAAGAGTCAAGAGAAAGATAGCAAAAAAGAAAAAGGATTTTTAAATAAGGTATTTAGAAGAAAATCCGGGATGTAATAAATATTCCAAAATGGAAATCTATGGGAAAAAAGATTAATCCAAAAGTATTAAGAATAAAGAAAATCAAAACCTGGGATTCCAGATGGTTTTCTGATAAAAACTACCAGTTATTTTTGGAGGCTGATATTAAATTGAAAAAATTTTTGCATAAAAAATTGGAAGCCGCTTTTATTGGCGATATAAATATTGAAAGAACTGAAAAAGAAGTTAATGTTGTTATTTATGCGGCTCGTCCCGGTGTGATTATCGGTAGAGGAGGAAGCAGTATTGAGGATTTGAAAAAGGAAATTTCCCGAAAATTTATCAAAAATCCGAAAATAAATGTTAAATTGAATATTAAAGAAGTTGAAAATCAAAGCTTGGATGCAAGAGTTATCGCTCAAAGTATAAAATTGGATATTGAAAAAAGAATGCCTTTTCGTAGGGCAATGAAGCAAGCTGTTTCTCGCGTGGAAAGAGCCAGAGCCAAAGGTGTTAAAATTCAATTATCTGGAAGATTAAATGGAGTTGAAATAGCGCGTTCAGAAAAATTGATTTCCGGAAAAGTGCCTTTACATACTTTTAGAGCGGACATTGATTACGCTTTCGTGGAGGCAAATACCATTTATGGTGTAATCGGAATAAAAGTTTGGATTTATCGTGGAGATATTTTTAATAAGAAAAAGGAGGAAAAAAATGATACTAAAAAAAAGAAACAATAGTTTGATATATGTTGATGCCAAGAAAACAAAAACATAGAAAATGGCAAAAGGGTAGAGGCAGAAAAGGAAACTCAGTCGCCACGAGAAATACGGAAATTAATTTTGGTGAATTTGGATTAAAGGCCACTACCGGAGCTTGGATTTCTTCCAAGCAAATCGAATCGGCCAGAAGAGCAATGACCAGATATATTAAACGCGGAGGTAAGATTTGGATTAAGATATTTCCGGATAAACCGGTTACAGCAAAGGGGGCTCAGGCTACCATGGGAAGCGGAAAAGGAAATCCGGAATACTTTGTTGCCGTAGTTAAACCCGGTACTGTAATATTTGAAATGCAAGGCGTAGCTGAAGATTCGGCTAAGGAAGCTATGCGGTTGGCGGGACATAAATTGCCAGTAAAAACCAAATTCATTGTTAAAGGTTAAATTATGAAATTAAAAGAATTAAAAGAAAAAAATAATGGTCAGCTGGAAAAGCTTTTAATGGAATTGTCTGCCAAAAAGCAAGAGTTAAATTTTAAAATTGCCGTAAGCCAAATTAAAAATATAAGAGAGATAAGAGAAGTTAAAAAAAATATTGCTCAAATTAACACTTTATTAAAAGAGCGCGAAAAATAATTTATGTCAGATAACGAAAACAACAAAATAACCAGAAAATTTATCGGTGTTGTATCCAGTAATAAGATGGATAAAACCGTAGTGGTTAAGATTGAAAAAAAAGTTCAACATAAAGTTTATAAAAAATTGATTAAATTTAGTAAAAGTTTTAAAGTTCATGATGAAAAAAACGAAGCTAAGGTTGGTGATAGAGTTGTTTTCCAAGAGTGCCGACCTTTAAGTAAAGAAAAAAGATGGAGAATTGTTGAAATATTGAAAAAGTAATCAACTATAACTATATATGATACAGCATAGATCAATCTTAAAATCAGCTGATAATACGGGAGCAAAAAGAATCCAATGTATTAAAGTTTTGGGAGGATACAAAAAGAGATATGCAAGAATTGGAGATATTATTACTATCAGTATAAAAGAAGCAAAGCCGCATAGCATGGTTAAAAAGGGAGAAGTTTTGCACGCGGTTGTTGTCCGAACCAAAAAAGAAACCCGTAGAGAGGATGGTTCATATATTAGATTTGATGAAAATGCGGTAGTTATAATTGATAAAAATAATAAAGACCCCAAAGGAACTCGTATTTTCGGTCCCATTGCCAGAGAAGTCAGAAAAAAGGGTTTTAATAAGATTGTGTCTTTGGCACCTGAAGTTTTATAAAAATATAATATGAAATTAAAAAAGGGAGACAAAGTTCAAATAGTTGCCGGTAAGGACAGAATAAAGACCACCAAATCCGGCACAAAAACCACCAAAGGAAACCAAGGTAAAGTTTTACAAGTTTTGGTTGATAAAGAAAAAGTTGTGGTTGAAGGTTTGAATTTAAGATATAAACATGTAAGAGCAAGAAAACAAGGTGAAAAAGGTCAAAAGATTCAATTTCCGGCGGCCATGGATGTTTCCAATGTAATGTTAGTTTGTCCTAAATGTAAAAAAATCACCAGAATTGGATATAAAGTTTTGGATACTGATGTTAAAGGTAAGAAAAAGGTGAGAATATGTAGAAAATGTAAAGAAGCAATTGATTAAATATAGTATGAATAATTTGCAAAAAAATTATAATGAAAAAGTATTGTCTGAAATGAGGGAAAAATTTGGTATAAAAAATATTATGGCGGTGCCAAGAATTGAAAAAGTGGTTATTAATGTTGGAATCGGTCAAGGATTAAAAGATAAGGAGTATTTGAAAACCGTTATTAATACATTGACAGCGATTTCAGGGCAGAAACCGGTTGAAACAAAAGCCAGAAAATCAATTTCCAATTTTAAAATAAGAGAAGGAATGGTTGTTGGCGCGAAAGTTACTTTGCGCGGTAAGAAGATGTGGGATTTTTTGGAAAAATTGGTAAAGGTAACTTTGCCGAGAGTTCGTGATTTTCGTGGTATTTCTCCGGATGCTTTTGATAAAAAGGGTAATTATATTTTAGGATTTAAAGAATATGTGGCTTTTCCTGAAATTAAGCAGGATGATATAGAAATTATTCATGGATTGGAAGTATCTATTAATACTACGGCAAATAATAAAGAAGAAGGATTTGCATTATTATCATTTTTGGGATTTCCTTTTAAAAAGAAAGAAACAAAATAAATAAATATGGCAACTAAAGCTCAAGAAGCAAAATCAAACAGATCTCCCAAGTTTTCAACCAGACAAGTTAACAGATGTTGGAAATGCGGTAGACGACATGGATACATGAGAAAATTCGGTTTATGCAGAATTTGTTTTAGAGAATTGGCGGAAAGAGGGGAACTTCCCGGAGTAACCCGTAGTAGCTGGTAAAAATAATATTATTAAATACTTATGACAGACTCTATCGCCGACATGTTAACAAGAATCAGAAACGCCAGCCGCGTAGGCAAGGTTAAGGTTTTGATCCCTCATTCAAAATTGAAGTTGGAATTGGCAAAAATTTTAAAAGAAGAAAAATATATTGCCGATTATAAAGAGGTGGAAAATAAATTTAAAGAAATTGAAGTTAAATTAAAATACGAAAACGGAAATTCCGTTATCAACAGTATTAAACGAGTAAGTAAACCGGGGCAAAGAATTTATTATAATTCTCAAGAATTACCACGAGTATTAAACGGTTACGGCATTTCGGTTGTTTCAACTTCACAAGGAATAATGACAAATAAACAAGCTAGAAAAAATAAAATCGGTGGAGAAGTATTATTTGAAATATATTAATTTATTATATGTCTAGAATCGGTAAACAACCAATTGAGTTACCCTCGGGTGTGGAAGCCAGAGAAGAAAATGGCACTATTATCGTAAAGGGGCCAAAAGGCGAGCTACAACAAAAATTGCATCCTTTGGTTAAAATTGAATTTGTGGAAAATCAAATTATTGTTAAGGTTGATTTGCCGGAAGATAATAAACAAAACGCACTTTGGGGATTGTTTAGAAGTTTGGTTTATAATATGGTTCAGGGTGTTACTGAAGGCTTTAAAAAAAAATTGGAAATTAACGGTGTAGGGTATAAAGCCAGCGTGAGCGGTAAAAAATTGACTTTAAATGTGGGATATTCGCATCCGGTTGATTTCATGTTGCCACAAGAAATTGAATGTGAAGTAGAAAAGAATTTAATTACTATAAAAGGAATCAATAAACAACAAGTGGGAGAAGTGGCCGCCAATATCAGAAAAATCAGAAAACCGGAACCATATAAAGGAAAAGGAATTAAATATGCCGATGAAATAATCAGGAGAAAAGCCGGAAAAGCGGCAGCTAAGGCGGCATCATAAAACATATGAATAAGGAAAAAGCAATTAAAAAAACCAATAAAGCGTTAAGAACAAGAAGAACCAGACAAACATTGAAAGGTAATAACAAAGATTTACCTCGTCTGAGCGTGTTTAGAAGTTTGAGACATTTAAATGCTCAAATTATAGATGACAACCAAGGAGTAACTTTGTGTGCTGTTTCGGATAAAGAAGCTTCAAAAGGAAAACCTATGGAAAAAGCGACTGAATTGGGTAAACTTTTGGCTGAAAAAGCCATGGCTAAAAAAATTAATAAAGTTAAGTTTGATAGAAGTTGTTATAAATATCACGGCAGAGTGAAAGCATTAGCGGAATCGGCCAGAGAAGCTGGATTGGAAATTTAATCTAATCGTTTAATATTTATGGATAAAGGAAAAAGAAAATTTAAAAAACAGGAAAAGCGTGAAGCTCCTGAATTTGATCAAAAAATTGTGGATTTGGCGCGTGTTACTCGTGTAATGGCCGGAGGTAAAAGAATGAAATTCCGAGCTTGTGTTGCTATTGGAAATAAAAAAGGTCAATTCGGAATAGGTTTGGCCAAAGGTGCGGATGTGGCTATCGCTGTCAATAAAGCCGTTAATAAAGCGCAAAAAAATATTTTGACCGTTCCGATTATAAAAGAAACAATACCTCATGAAGTATATTTAAAGCATAAAGCCGCTAAATTATTGCTTAAACCTGCACCTAAAGGTACGGGAGTAAAGGCGGGTGGTGCGATTCGTGTTGCGTTGGAATTGGCGGGAGTGCCAAATGTCGTGGCAAAAATTTTAGGTACTAATAATAAAATGAACAATTTGAATTGTTTAGTGGAAGCGGTGAAAAGTTTTAAAGTTAAACCAATTAAAACAAAGAAGACGGTTGCGTCTGATAATGTGAAACCGGAAAAAGAAGAAAAAAAATTGAATAAAAGTAATAATAAGAAACCGGAAAAAGAAAATAAACAAGATAAAAAATTGTAAATGATATGCCTTTGAAGTTACATAATTTATCAAACAGCAAAAAAAGTAAAAAAAGAGTGGGCAGAGGAAACGCATCCGGTCGCGGGACTTATAGTACTCGTGGAATGAAGGGACAAAGATCTCGTTCAGGTGGTAAATCAGGCTTGAAAATTAAAGGCTTCAAGCAAAATTTATTGAGAATTCCTAAAATGAAAGGTCAAAAAAGTTTGCATCCGGATAATCAAGTCGTAAAATTGTCGGTTTTGGAAAGTAAATATAAAGAAGGAGAACAGGTTAATCCTGGAACTTTATTTGAAAAAAATATTATTTCATCTCTTAAAAAACCGGTAAAAATATTGTATGATAAAGATATCAGCGTTAAATTTGAAGTCGCCGGTTGTTTAGCTTCCGGGAAAGCTCGCGAAGCGATGGAAAAAGCGGG
Organism: uncultured Gammaproteobacteria bacterium; assembly: GCA_964486065.1. Classification (GTDB taxonomy): domain Bacteria; phylum Patescibacteriota; class Patescibacteriia; order UBA11705; family JABHMO01; genus CAZAKN01. The sequence goes on from CAZAKN010000003.1 coordinate 55,046, forward strand.
AGGCTCATTTTTAGATGAAGTTAAGGAAGAGACTAAACAAGAAAAAACAGACAAAACAAAATAATTTATGTTTGAAAAATTATTACAAATTTGGAAAGTGAAAGAAGTTCGCAATAAAATTTTGTATGTTTTGGCAATGTTGGTTATTTTTCGAATAGCGGCTCATATCCCAATTCCGGGAGTAAATTTGGAAAACTTGCGTCAATTTTTCAATTCAAATGAAATATTGGGATTGATGAATCTTTTCTCCGGAGGAGGTATGCAGAATTTTTCAATAGTCATGATGGGTATTGCGCCATATATTACTTCATCCATTATTTTTCAGCTTTTGGCCATGATTATTCCAAAATTGGAAGAAATGAATAAAGAAGAAGCCGGACGAAGAAAAATTAATATGTGGACCAGAATTATGACAGTACCTTTGGCTTTGCTTCAATCTTATGGAATGATTGTCATGTTGAATCAGTCACCTCGTCCGATTATTGCCGATATGAGTTTTATAAATTTGGCTTCCATGCTTATTACCATTACTGCGGGTACGATTTTCTTGATGTGGATAGGCGAGTTGATTACCGAAAAAAAAGTTGGAAACGGAATTTCTTTATTGATTTTCGCGGGCATTATCGCCAAGGTTCCCAGCTCAATTCAACAAACTTTGATCAATTTTGATAAAGCGCAAGTAATAAATCTATTGGTTTTCGCCGGCATTGCTTTGATAACCATTATTGGTGTGGTGATTATAACCGAAGCGCAAAGAAATATTCCGGTTGCTTATGCCAAAAGAGTGCGCGGTCATAAGATGTATGGAGGCATGAATACTCACCTGCCTTTGCGGGTTAATCAAGCCGGAGTTATTCCTATCATTTTTGCCATTTCAGTAATTCTGTTTCCTCCTATGGTTTCACAATTGCTTTTAAGAGTACAGACAGGTTGGGTTCAAGATTTCGCCAACGGCGTAATTAATTTGTTTAATAATCAAATATTTTACGGGGTGTTGTATTTTATCTTGGTTTTCGCTTTTACATATTTTTATACTGCAGTTATTTTCCATCCTTATCAAATCGCGGAAAATTTACAGAAAAACGGAGGATTTATTCCGGGTATTAGACCAGGTAGATTTACGGCTGAATACTTGCAAGCGACCATTAGTAAAATTACCTTGACCGGCGCTCTGTTTTTGGCGGCTATAGCGGTTTTACCACTGCTTTTGCAAAATACCACGGGTATGCAATCAATGGTTATCGGTGGCACAAGTATTTTGATCGTAGTCAGTGTGGTTATTGAAATGGTGAAACAAATAGAATCTCAATTAACCATGCGAGATTATGAAGGATTCTAAAATATCAACAAATGAACATATATTAAATAGCTGGAATTTTTCCGGCTATTTTGTTATACTTTATTTATAATTGTAAAATATATGCCTAAATTAAAAACAAATGAAGAAATACGGTTACTCAAAAAAGGAGGCGCTATATTGGCTCAAATTTTAGATACTGTGGCAGAAAAAGCTCAATCCGGAGTAACTACCATGGAATTGGACCAAATGGCTGAAAAGATGATTTTGGAGGCCGGAGGCCGACCTGCTTTTAAAAATTACGGTAAAGGGAACCCTTATCCCGCGACTTTGTGTACTTCGGTAAATGAAGAATTGGTTCATGGTATTCCTTCTGATTACATCTTGAAAAACGGTGATATTTTATCTTTGGATATTGGTATGCAATATCCGGCGGAAGGAGGATTGTATACGGATATGTCCATCACTGTGGCAATCGGCGAAATAGATGAGAAAACCAGAAAATTGATGATGGTTACCAAAGAAGCCTTGAATATTTGGATTAGAAATATTAAACCCGGAATTAAATTTAACGAAATAGCAGCTAAAGTTCAAAAGTATGTGGAGCAAAACGGATTTTCAGTAATTCGCGATTTGGTGGGACATGGTGTGGGGCACGCGGTTCACGAAGAGCCTCAGTTGCCAAATTATTATTTGCAATATCAAGATTGGAAATTTTTACCGGGTATGGTTTTGGCTTTTGAGCCAATGGTGGCTTTGGGTGAGTGTCAAGTTGAAACATTGGAAGATGGATGGACGATTGTTACAAGTGATGGAGAAAAATGCGCGCATTATGAGCATACGATCGCGGTTACCGATAATGGTTGTGAAATAATTACACAAAAATAATATGAAATATTTGGCGATTGACTGGGGAAAAATAAAAATCGGTTTAGCAACAGGTAGTGATGAAACAAAAATCGCCAGTCCTTTGAGTATTTTATCGCCAAAAGATTTTTGGGAAAAAGTTGAAACAATAATCAAAGATGAAAGCATAGATAGCATAGTTTTAGGCAACCCTTTGAAATTAAACGGTGGAGAAGCGGAAATTGAAGAGTTTATAAAGTTTAAAAAAAGATTGGAAAGATTGAGTCGGCCATATTCTTTGGAAGATGAAAGAATGAGCACCAAAGCGGCGGGAAATGTTTATAAGGAATTGGGCATAAAAAATCGTGGAGATGACGATGATTTGGCTGCGACGCAGATTTTGCAGACATTTTTGGATAGAATATGAGCAAACATTTTAAAACCAGAGGTATTGTTTTAAATAAAAGAGATTGGCGTGAAAATGATTATATTTTTTCAATTTACACTGAAAATTTTGGTAAGATTAGCGCGGTCGCAGTCGGTTCAAGAAAAATCAAAAGTAAATTAATGGGGCACTTGGCTTGTCCTGCGTCATTGGAAATAAATTATGTGGCGGGACGCGTGTTCAATAAAATAACTCATGCTTACGCGGAAAAGGGAATTGTTTTGCAAAGTGATCAAGATTTATTTTACTTAGCCGCACTTTGGGAAGTGGTTGATAAAGCCGTACATGAAGAGGATATTCATAATGGTTTGTGGCAATTGCTTTTGCGAGCGCAAGAGGAAATATTAAGTCAAATAAGTTCGGCAGGCAAAAAATTGGTTTTCAATGTTTTTGCCATCAGACTGCTTTTATTGCTCGGATATAAATTGAATTTACGAGATCAATTGCCGGCCAGTCTTGGCATGAATCAAGAGTTAGCGGAATTGATAACTATAATTGAAAAAGAGCAAAAACCGGAAAACCAATCAATTCCCACAAGCCTTAACAATCAATTGACCGTTTTTTTAACAAAATATTTACAATATTTTTTAGAAAGAGAGATTTTCAGTCTGCAATATATCGCTTTAAAATAAAACAGGTTAAAAGCGTTAAGCACTTTTAACCTGTTTTATTTTTATATTGATTGTTTTTTATTCTTCTTCGGGCAATATCACCATGCCTTTACCTTCGGCATATTTATCATGTTCCAAAGCTGAACTCAAGATGTTTTTGGTAATAATCAATTGATCCGCGGTTTTCTTGTCCAGAGCCGTGGCAGTAGTGGTGGAGGTAAATTTGATAAACTTGTTCAAATCATCATTAGTCGGCGTGAATTCAATGGCGAAAATGGCGGAGGCTTGATTTATGATAATCGGTAAACGATTAATTTTCCAGGTTACCGTATTTTTCTCTTCATTATAATTTAATTCACCTACGGAAATATCTGTTTCATTACTCCATACCACAGCATTATTTAAAGTCGCGCTGACACTGATGTTTCTCGCTTCATGTAAGGAGTTGGTTAAGTCCCAAGCAATATAGATTTTTGTGGTTTTTCCCACTTCCGGTGGCAAGGGGCCTTCTCCTAAAACATTGCCTTCTACATCATGATAGTAAGCTTTGGCTGTAAGGTTCAAATTGGTTTTCAATTTAATTTCAATCGGTGAACTTTCAACTCTGGGCATTTGATTTTCTTCAGGGTCAAAATCCAAAACACCAAAAAGGTGCAATTGCAACGGCCGTAGAGATTCCAAATCCTTATCATTGAAATCATTCATTGATTTGGTGGGCAGTTTTAATTCAATTTCCACTTCTTCATCAGTTGAGAGTTTGGCTAAATCCGGAATTTGTGTTTGATTCCAAGTGATTTCTTTGCCGGCATCGGTTTTCTGGATTTTTCCGTAATTTTCATCTTCAATGTTGTCCCAGTCAATTATGTCTAATGGAGAGGAGTCCACTAATACGCTAAGTGATACATTGGAGAAATCCTGTTCTCCGTTGTTTTTAGCGATTAAAGTAATATTCAAGTCCTCGCCCAAAGTTATGTTTTTATTTTCGGTTGATCCATTGGCAATCAAGTGAACGGAAACGGCTTGATCAATTATTTTTAAAGGAAATTTCTCTTGTTTTATCAAATAGTAATTGTCAGCTTGATCAGGTAAATAGGCGGAGACTTTCAAAGTTCTATCTCTGTCGGAATCTTCAGAAAATTCCAAGTCAGCGGGGAAAAATCCCGAAACAGATATTTTATGCTTTTCTTCATCCGCGAGTAGTTCGGTGAACAACCAAGTGTTATCATCTTCATATGCTTCCGGTTCAACTTTTTCAATTTCAAAATCATCGGGATAATCAAAAACCAATTTTATTTTTTCAAAATTTGTTTCAGCGTTATTTTCCAAGTTGATAACAATATCCAATTTTTGTCCGAGTCCGACAGTGCCCGGCAGGGAAGTGTCAAAAGAAATTTCCGGTTCTTTTAAAAATGAATTAAAACTGACGGTTTTGGAGAATTCAGCATTGAAGGTTTTGGGTTTAAAAGTCAGTTTTGCCTTCAGTCTTTGCGTGTCATCCAAATCATCAATAATTTTGCCGATTATCTTTATTGAATCCGTGGCTTGCGGAGAAATATTCCCGATTTGCCAATTTCTATCAAGGCTTTCAGGTTCGGTTTTTTCTATTAAAAGTCCTTTGGGTGGTTGAATAAAGACTCGCGCGTTTTCCAAAGATACTCCGCCGACATTTTTATAAATAATTTCATATTCAAATTTCTCTCCCATGACCAGTTCTTCGGGAGCTTTAACGCTTAATTCCACGGCATCCAAATCAAATTTTTTATTATTATCAAAAAAGATAAAACCGGCCACCATGGCGGCCAGTAAAACAATGGTCAAGAATATGCCGAAAAATATTTTTTGGTTTCGCTTTGTTTTTCTTTTTTGTTCAATAATTTTTTTTAAAGATAATTCGCTTTCTGCGGTCTCGGAATTTTTAATGGTTTTATCTTGCGCGTCCAAGGTTTGACTTTCTTCATACAAATTAAGCAAAGCTTCCATGGAAGTTATTTTTTCCGGTTCGGACATTTCATGCTTTTTGAATTTATAATGGCGTTTTTTATGTTTACTCATAAATTATTTAATGATAATGCCGAGCAATTGATCTCTGTTTAAGGCGGTGGAGAAGTTGATATTATCAGTTTCACCGGCGGGCGAAGGATAAACAATCCCACCAAACATATTTTCCGGTAGAATATAGTGTACTTGATATGAAGATGGGATTTGTCCGGATTGTTTTTGCATAAATAGGGAATGAAAATTGTGGTCATCTTTTTTGCCGAATATACCATCTTCTCGAGATAGATTTAAATGAAAAGGTAACTTGTATTTAATAACAACGGTTTTGCTTTCTCCGGGATCAACCTGTAGCCAATTGGCAAAAACCGTTTTATTGAATTGGTGACTGATACGAGTGTCGGTTGGCGGATCAATATAGATATTTTTCTCGGTTTTTTCCAAGGTTTCGTCGGTTTGCCAATTTTTATCGGGAAATTCAAAAGCTTCCGCCGGTATTTCACTAAATCCTGAAGCGGAAATCAATTGACTGCCGATTGGAGTGTAAATTCTTAAATAATCAATATTTGATGTTTGTGAAAAAATATCATTACCACCTTGATGAGTTCTGGTTATCGTTAAAGTATTGATGATTTCCCCGTTATTTTGTATGTGTGAAACCAGATTGATATCTTGCTTCATGTAAGCATCGGTTTTTTCTCCGCGAATATTGGTATTAACCACCATCAAATAATCTTTTGAAGTATTTTTTATTTCGCCACTCCAATTGAAATCAGATATGGTGTTTTGCGCTTTTTCATTTCTGAAATACATTTGTATTTCTTTGGTATTCAATCCGTCACGCAATAATTTCATGATTTTTATCAAATCTTCTCCTTGAGAATTGAAAATTTTATCAAGCAGTATCGGCGCCAAGTCGGTCAGTATTTGTTTGGGTTTGTTTTCTTGTTTATCATATTCAAATTCTACGGATTTTTGAATTTCCGAGATAACATTTTCTGTGGTTAATGTTTTTCCGTATGCGGTCATTTCAATCGGACCGGTTATATTCATGATTGCTGGCAATAAATCGGAATTAATGGCGATTACTCCGTCAACTGTGGGGCCACCCGATTTTTCATAAAACCATTTTATTTTTTTTGCCGAGGCAGGGAAGTCCGGCCACCAATTGGCATCCTGCATTTCCCAAAGAGGATTTACCAAGTGCAAAGGTTCGGGAGCAATTCTTTTGGCTATCAATGAGCCTTGCAAGTCAGAAGTTCCGCCTCCGGGGATTTCCATGTCAGTTATTTGCCCTTGATCAATATCAACCAGCGCGAAACTACCCATGAAACCACCCGTGGCGCGGAGTTCATTTGAATTTTGGAAAACGAATAAATATCTTTTCTTTTGCTCTTGACCTAGAATGTAATTCATCACCTTGGTCAGTTGGTGAAGATCTTGTAAATCATTACCGATTATTTCTGTTTGTTTAACTACGGTGTAAAAAAGAGATTGATATTTTTCGGGCAAAGATTTTGCGCGAACTTGTTTCAATTCAGCTCCGGCGTTGTTTAAATGCGTGGCCACTAAACCGATTTTGTTTTCCACCGCGGAAATCGCGTCTGTCAAATATTCATGATCATTGGCCAGAAGTTCAATTATTTGAGTCAGATTTTTGCCGATAATGGCGATTTCTTGTCCAGCTTTAAGGAGATGATCGGCATCTTCCAGATTTGCTTTGTTGTGTGGCAAAATATTTACCAAAGTTTTTACGCCACCGTTAAGTTCTTCAATTTTTCTTCCGGCTTCATGAAAACGCAAACCAGCATTTTGGAAATTGGTTTCCGCCATTTCGGTATTATTTTGAGTTAATGAATTGCCGGCGATTTTTAAATCTTCATAAGCTGCATAAGCATAGGCTTCTATTTTGGCTTTGGTTTGGCGCAGTTCGTTGACATAGCCGAAAGTTTTGATCGGTAAGACCACGGATAAACAAATTAATAAGTAAACAGCCAAAGATTTATGCCAATTGAAAGGCAGATTGAAATCATAAAACCAAGGTTTGTGAGTGAATTGTTCATTTTTTTCCGGGATATTTTTTGCTTGTTTTTCACCGGCCGAATGATGTTTTTTTTCGGTTTTTTCCCGCCAAGCGGAGATCGTAAAAGTATGTTTTTTATTCCCAATTGGTTTTTGAATTGAGTTTTTGCTTTGCCAAAATTTTCGCAATTTTTGTTTGCGTTTGATTTCCATTTCTTTTTTGGCTTTTAATTCCGTTAAATCTAAAACAAACGGAGAATACTTGGCTCCATCGCTCAACTGTTCCAAAGTAACTTTTTCCAAACTCAAATCAAGTTTATTTGAAGAAGATGTAGCCGATCGGTTTTTACTTTCTCGACAAGTATTGCTTTTTAAAAGATCTTCCAATTCGCTTTTTTTTAATTTAAAAGAAAGAGGCTCTTTTTTCGGAGAAGTTTTTTTAACGGTTTTTCGGGATCTTTTCGGGGTGGTTGATTTTTTCTTGGAAGCATTTTTTTTCTTAACTGAAACAGAAGCTCTCTTGTTTGGAGCTTTTTGCGTTTTCTTTTTCACCACTCGCGCGGTTTTTTTCGCTTTTTTCTCGGAAGCGGTTTGTTTTTTCGTCGCGCTTTTGTTTTTGGGTTTGGTTTTTTTAGTTTGAGCCTTTTTAGGCATAAAAACTATTTCACCGAATTATTGTATATTTGCAAAGTTTTTTCCGCGCAGTTGCGCCAGGAAAACCTTTTTATATTTTGATAACCTTTTTCCGTCAAGCTACTTTTTAATTTTTCATCATTAACCAAATTGTTTAAAACATCTGCCATTTGCTTAATATCATGAGGATCAAAGTAAATCGCGGAATCACCAAGTACTTCCGGTAATGAAGTTAAATTTGATGAAGCCACCGGAGTACCACAGCTTTGCGCTTCAATGGTGACCAAGCCGAAACCTTCAATAAAAGAAGGGATGGTGAAACATTCGGCGGCGGAATACAGGACGGGCAAATCTTGATCTTTAATAAATCCCGTGGCAATGATGTCCCCTTTAAAAGGGGAATTGTTTATTTCTTGTCGGATTTTGGTGTAATGTAGATCTTCACGACCGCCTAAAACCAATTGCAATTCCTTGTTGGTCTGTAATTGTTTTATTAAATTGAACGCTTTGATTAAACTCTCAATGTTTTTATGACTACGCCAAACTCCAACGAAAAATATATATTTTTTCGTAATTCCGTATTTGTTCAATATTTCTTTAATTATAGCATAATTTGAGCACTTTTTGAATCTTTCATCCACACCTTCATAGGTGATATTGATTTTTTCGGGATTGACCCTGAAATTTTTAATAATTCCTTGTTTTGTACTTTGCGAAATGGTAATGATTTGGGAAGCCGAATTTACGGTTTTGCGAAAAACCGCGCGATAAGCGACTTGTCGCCAGCCGGAGCTCATTTTATGTCCGGGATAATGAAAAGGCGTAATGTCGTGAATGGTGCAAACTGATTTTTTGCGGAACAAAATAGGAGAATTAAAATGAGGGAAATGGATTAAGTCAAAGTCATTGGCCATCAATGTCCAAGGAAATTTAAATTGTTCGGCGTAAGTGTACCAGCGATCATTGGCCAATATTTTCAATACATTTTCTGGCGTTTTCAAGGAAGAGAAGTAAGGTTCTTTTAAAAATAGCAAATATTGATTGTGTTGATCAATTAAAAAAAGATGCTTGGTCAGCTCCTCAATATAAGTGCCAATGCCACTACATTCTTGATTGCCATACATTCGGGCGTCAATTGCGATTTTCATATCTACCATTATAGCAAATTTTTTACGGTTTTTTAAATGTGTTAACAGCAAATACTTGGATAATGATTGTCTAATTTTAGCCAATTTTGTTTAGAAGCGGTTTTTTTGCTAAGATTATCTTATCAATATGAAAACAGCATTAATTCATGATCATCTGGCACAGGACGGAGGGGCGGAAAGAGTGGCGGTAGCTTTGCAGGATATTTATCCGGAAAGCCCGACATTTACTTTGGTTTACGATAAAAAGAATTCGATAGAAGTTAAACAAGATAAAATAAGAACTTCATTTTTACAGAAAATTCCATGGGGAGTGAAAAAATACCAATGGTTTATTACTCTCATGCCCACGGCGACTGAAAGTTTTAACCTTAAAGAATATGATTTGATTTTATCCAGTTCGGCTATTTTCGCCAAAGGCGTGATTACCAAGCCCGAAGCGGTACATATTTGTTATTGTCATACGCCACCACGGTTTCTGTGGACGGACAGTCATGATTATATCAAAGAATTAAATCAAAACCTTTTAATAAAAAATTTTTTACCGTTTATTTTAACCAGCCTTAGACAATGGGATAAAATCGCGGCGGAAAGAGTTGATTATTTCATCGCCAATTCAAGAGAAGTGCAAAAAAGGATTCGCAAGTATTACAAACGGGAAAGTGAAATAATTTATCCTCCCGTGCAAATTAGCAAATATCAAATTGCGTCGCGACAATATGATTATTTTTTGGCGGGTGGAAGATTGGTGGGGTATAAAAGATTTGATTTGGTGGTGGAAGCTTTTAACAGACTTAATTTACCTTTGATAATTTTCGGTGACGGACCTCTGAGAAAAAAGCTCCGCGCAGCGGCTAAATCCAACATTAAATTCGTCGGTAGAGTCAGTGAAGAGAAAAAGGTTGAACTGTATAGTCATTGCCAAGCTTTTATCAATCCGCAGTTGGAGGATTTCGGTATTACCGCGGTGGAAGCCATGGCCTCGGGACGACCGGTTTTGGCTTATGGGGCGGGCGGAGCCTTGGAGACGATCGCGCCCGGAAAAACGGGAAATTTTTTTGAAGAACAAATATGGGAAGATATCGCTGATCAAGTTTTGCGTTTCAAATCTAAAGATTATAATCCCGAGGAAATACGCAAGCACGCGAAAAATTTTGATGTGAAAATTTTTAACCAAAAAATTCAAGATTTCGTGGAGGAAAAAATGAATAAAAAACAAAAAATAATGTTTTAAAAATGGATATAGGCATAGATGTTCGCTGTTTGATGGCGGAACAGTTAAGCGGAGTCGGCGAATACACAAAAAATTTATTGCAAGCTATTTCCCAAGTTGATCAAGATAACCGATATTATTTGTTTTTCAATTCGGCAAAATGGAGAATTGAAGATATGCCAACATTTGATTCCAAGAATGTTGAATATGTGAGAACCGATTGGCCAAATAGAATTTTCAATCTCGCCATATCGGTCAAATTGATAAAACCGGATAAAATAATTGAAAAGCAAACCGGTTGTAAGCTTGATTTAATGTTTTTGCCGAATTTAAATTTCATGTCTTGCGATTGTCCTTATGTCGCTACTTGTCATGATTTAAGTTATGAGATATTTCCGGAGTTTTTTACTTTTAAAAGTCGCTGGTGGCATAAAGCGCTCAAGCCGCGTGGGCTTTTTCACGGCGCCACCAAGGTTGTTTCCGTTTCCGTGAATACGGCGCATGATTTACAAAACATTTACGGTTTGCCGGCGGAGCAAATTGAAGTAATTCATTCCGCGGCTCCACGACAAGAATATAATTTTTCCGCGGAGGAAGTTAAAGAAAAATATTCATTGCCAGAAAAATATATATTATTCATCGGTTCTTTGGAACCGCGAAAAAATTTAAAAGGACTTTTGGCCGCTTATGCTATTTTTCAAAAAAAATATCCTGACATTAAACTGGTCGTGGCTGGTGCGACAGGCTGGAAAAACGCCGATGTTTTAAAAGCAATGAGTGATAAAAAAAATATTCAATATTTAAAATTCGTTGAAGCGTCTGAAAAAAAAGCTTTGTATCAAAACGCTTTGATGTTGGTTTATCCCGGTTTTTACGAAGGATTCGGATTTCCTCCTCTGGAAGCCATGGAAGCGGGTTGCCCGGTGATAACCGCGCCGAATTCTTCTCTGGGTGAAGTTTGCGGTGAAGGGGCGCTTTACGCCAATCCATACAAAGTCAATGAATTGATTGAAGCGATGGAAATAGTTCTGGCGGAAAATACGCGTGAAAAAATGATTGATCAAGGCTTGAAAAGGAGCGCTGAATTCACATGGAATAAAACCGCGGAACAATACATTAATCTCTGGCAAAGCATTATTTAATAAAAAAACTGCCCCATTAAGTCATGTTGTAGAATACATAGGTGAGGCGGTTTTTGTTTTATAATTACACTTTTGATTTTCGTCGTAGAACTATCCATGGAGTTTTCAGCATTATCCAAAAGTCCAATTTTAGCGACCAATTTTCAATATAATAAGTATCCAGTTTTACTTCTTCGTTAAAATCCAAATCGCTACGGCCGGAAATTTGTGCCAAGCCGGTAACTCCCGGTTTGATGTCAAGAACTCTTCTTTGCGCTTTGGTGTATTGAGTGACTTCGCGAGGTTGATGAGGGCGAGGTCCGACCAAGCTCATGTTGCCGATCCAAACATTAAAAAATTGTGGCAATTCATCAAGTGAAGTTCTTTCCAGAAATTTACCGATTTTGGTGCGACGAGGATCGTTCAGTATTTTATAAACCGGTCCTTGTCGTTCAGATTGTTTTTCAATCAAATCTTTTTCAAATTCCAAAACCGCTTTTTGGTCGGTGTATTTTTCAAACTGTTTACCGGTGCAATATTTGGTGTACATGGAACGGAATTTATAAGTATTAAAAGTACCTTTACGCGTAACTCGTTCATTTTTATAAATGGCCGGACCGGAATCTTCAATTTTAATCAACAAAGCAAGCAATAACATAAGCGGTGAAAAAACAATTATCAAAATCGTGCTGAAGACGAAGTCAATGATTCTTTTGATTATTTTACCCCAACCGTCCAACTTGGTTTTTCTGATTTCAATAATCGGCAAGCCGGCATACATGTGAAATTCCACATTGGTGGTACGAGCTTCAAATTGACCGGCGGTATATTTGAAAACAATGTTATAAGCATTGCAAAAATCCAGAAGTTTTACCGATTGACTGCGAGAAAGTCCGGCATCGGCTTGGATTATTTCATCCAAAGAATATATTTCATTTATTTTTTCCAATTCATCCTGATTGAAGTCTTTCATTTTTTTAATAACTTTGTAACCGAATTCAGGATATTTTTTAAAATACGCGGTTAGCTCATCAGTGTATTTATCGTTGCCGACGATTACGACATTGTGCGCGCCCCAGCCTTTTTTTAAACTGTAATTTTGAACTTTGCGCATGATTATTCTGACGATTGAAACGAAAATCATGGCCAAAATCCAAGCGGTTAAAACAATAAAACGAGAAGCAAATATTTCTCTGACAAAAAACATGTAAATCAGCACCGCGGTCATGCCCGTGGAGCAAGCTAAAATTATTTTCGCGAGTTCGTCCGTGATTTTTCTTTTTTTAAAATTGTACAATCCCGACCAAATAAAAAAAATCAGCCAAATAGTGGCGATGATTAAAGTTGAAAATAAATACGCTTTGAAAGATAATTCAAAAATTACCGGTCTGATTTCTTGAACATCGCTTTGATAACGCAAAACATAAGCTAAAAGTCCGGCTGAAATCAAAGCCAAATAATCAAAAGGAATTTTTAAAAAAGTAAAAAATAATTCGGTTTTCTTTTTCATATAATTATTATAGCACAATAAGCGTTTCAGCCGTATGTATAAAGATTTATTTCCAAAGCCCCGAACAAGCGAGTAAGCCGGATTCTGTTTTAACCGTAATCTATCTGGGACGACCGTCGCCGATCGCCTTAAGCGGGCTACCAAATTTGCCCTTGCACTCGAGTAAGGATTTAGCCGTTTCACCCGCCATGTTGCCATGGCGACTATTCCCGAAGGAATCCGAATCAATCACTTGATCCAGCGTCTCTGCTCGCACCTCTATCTCACGATTGACAGGAATTACCTGCTACCCGTGTTAATTGAATAACCGAGTGTCCGGACTTTCCTCCCTTGAAGAGGGTAACGGAACTGCTTGTTCGGAACTGATTTATAATAACAAAAAAACGCAAATTTGTCAATGTTTTTTGTAAATTTAGATAAAATTGACTAATTGTAAAAAGTTGAGTTTTAGTATATAATTGGGAAGTTATTTGCACATTCAATAAAGACAAAACGGAGATGAACATGATAATAATGAAAAATGATAGTTATGTCAGAGTTTTGGTGGTGGAAGATGAAGAGAGAAATGTTTTTTTGGTGCGCAAAGTGTTGGAAGAATTGCCGTGCCAAACGGTTTTTGTACGAAGCGCGGAAGAAGCCTTATCCGTTAATGATTTACCGGAATATGATCTGATCTTGTTGGATATGGTTTTACCGGGGATGAGTGGCTGGAAGTTCACGGAAGTAGTGAGACAAAAAGGTTTGACCGTTTACATTGTGGCGCTTTCAGCGGCGGCAATGAAAGAAGAAGTGGAACGGGCTTTTCAAGCGGGAGTAAACGAATATATAACCAAACCATATTATTTGGATGCTATCCGCAATGTGATTGCCGAAATCATTGAAAACAAAAACGGCTGAGCAAAGCTCAGCCGTTTTTTTATATTTATAAACCGATTTGTTTTTTAATTTTTTCCATTTTTAATTTGGCGATTTTTCCGGCTTTGATTTTACCATTTTGCAAGATTTTATCCAATTCATTGTCTTGGATTGCCAAATACTTTTCCCTGATTGGCGTTAAATAATCAATTATTTTTTCAACTAAATCTTTTTTAAAATCACCATAGCCTTTACCGTCATATTGTTTTTTAATTTGTTTGATTGTTTGATCGCTGACCAAGTGATAAATGGAAATTAAATTACTGATCCCCGGTCGTTTTGGATCATATTGCACTGAAGCTTCCGAGTCGGTTGCCGCTTTCATGATTTTTTTCTTGATTTGTTCGGGAGAATCCGTTAAAGCTATATAATTGTATTCAGAAGCCGCGGATTTACTCATTTTTTTCTCCGGATTATCCAAGCCTTTCAAACGCGCGGCGTTTTTATTGATTTCCGCTTGAGGAATTTTTAAAATATCTCCATATTGGTGATTGAATTTTTTTGCTATGGTTCTGGTTAGTTCCACATGTTGCAATTGGTCTTCTCCTACGGGAACCATGTCAGTATCATAAAGCAATATATCAGCGGCCATTAAACAGGGATAGGTTAAAAGTCCGGCATTGATGTTTTTTTTATGTTGTTCCGCTTTGTCTTTAAATTGAGTCATTCTTTCCAGCTCGGAAATCGGAGTAAGGCAATTAAAAATCCAGGCCAATTCAGCGTGTTCCGGCACATCGGATTGTCGATAAATGATATTTTTTCGCGGATCCAAGCCACAAGCCAAAAAAATTTTTGCCAAATTGCGTATGTTTTCTTTTAATTCGGTGGAAGTGGGAGTTACGGTCAAAGCATGCAAATCCACAATACTGAAAATGCCTTCATGTTGCTTTTGTAAATCAACCCAGTTTTTTATGGCACCGAAATAATTGCCCAAATGTATAATGCCGGTCGGTTGAGCGGCACTGTATAATCTTGGCATAATAATGAAATTATTTGAAAGTTATTAAAATTTTATCTTAAATCAAGGAAAAAAGCAAAGATTAAATAAAAATAAAAGTCCCCGCCGTTGGCGGGGACTTTTATTTTGAAATATTTAAACCTCAATTACCACGGGTAAAACCATGGGGCGACGCTGGGTCTTTTTGTAAAGAAAAGTACCCATGGCTTCACGAAGTTTGTTCTTAATATCCATGGTGTCCACATTGGCGTTGGTGTTTTTTTTCATGCAGATTTTTTTAACTAGATTTCTGGCCTCTTGAATCAGCTCTCGGTTTTCTTTCATGTAAATAAAACCGCGAGAAATAATATCCGGACTGCCGACCAATTCGCCGGTTTTTCTTTTGATATTGGCGATAATCACGAACATGCCGTCTTCAGCCATCATGCGACGATCTCGAAGCACGATATTACTGACATCTCCCACGCCCAATCCATCAACAAAAACATATTCGGTCGGTATTTTTTCTGGTGTTAATCTGCCGACCACTTCTCGTCCTCGTTTACTGAATTCAAATACTTGTCCATTGGCGCCGATTAAAATATTTTTCGGATCAATTCCCGATTCGGCGGCTATTTCGCCGTGAATTTTCAACATATAGTGATTGGCTTCAATGGGAATGAAGTATTTCGGTTTGAATAAATTGATAATCAATTTTAGATCTTCTTGCTTGGCGTGTCCGCCGGCATGTACATCCAGAGATTGATAATGAAAAACCTTGGCGCCTTGTTTGTAAAAAGTATCTTTCAAGGATTGAATGGTTCTTTCATTTCCCGGAATGACGGATGAAGAAAATAAAATGGAATCGCCTTGTTTTATTTCCAGAAAACGATGCTCTTTGTTCGCGACACGCATAAGAATGGCGTTTTTTTCGCCTTGCGCGCCGGTGCCGAGAACCACCAATTTATTGTCCGGTGTTTTTTTAAATTGTGCTTCTTCTATAATAGTATTGGAATTGAATTTCAAATAGCCCAATTCGCGACAAAGTTGAACATTATTATTCATGCTACGACCTTCCAAGAGGACTTTTCTGCCGTATTTTTCAGCCAGAGTGAAAACTTGTTGGATACGATTGATCAGCGAGGCGAAGGTGCCGATAATAATTCGTCCTTCGGATTTTTGAAAAACATCTTCCAAGCTATTGGTGATTTCACTTTCTGAAATCTGACGACCGCGATGTTCAGCATCGGTACTGTCACTCATCAGAGCCAAAACTTCGCGTCCGCCGATTTGCGCTATTTTATTTAAATCAATCGGTTTATCGTTGATCGGAGAAAAATCAAGTTTAAAATCTCCAGTATGAACGATGGTGCCGAGCGGTGTATTCAAGGTCACGCCGAAACTATCGGGGATATTGTGATTAACTCGGAAAAAATCAACATCAAAAGTTCCCAGTTTTACCTTGTCCTTATCAGGATCAATAATTTGGATTTTCAATGGCGAAAGTTTTTTGTATTCTTCATGGCGTTTTTTGATAAGTCCAGCGGTTAGCTTGGCCGTGTAAATGGTGGGATAGCCCAGTTTCGGCATAAGATGAGAAACCGCGCCGATGTGATCGTAATGACCATGAGTGATTATTACTCCGCGAATATTTCGCACTTTTTTTTCAAGATAAGTAACATCGGGGATGATATAATCAATTCCCGGCATATCTTCTTCGGGGAATTGTAAGCCCATATCAATGATGACTATATCATTGCCATATTCCAAAACTGTCATATTGCGACCGACTTCTTCCAGTCCGCCCAGTACCATAATACGCAGTTTGTTTTGATTTGATTTTGAAGAATTAAAACGACGGCCGTTGCGCGCTTGGCGATTGCCAGTTTTTGGATTTGATTTGGTAGTTGGTTTGTATTTTCTAATCATAGTATTTTGTTTAGATTAATATTTAAAGTAATAAACGAGAAGGAAAATATAAAATTGGAAGTGTTGGTATTACTTCGTGCTTCGTGGTCCGAGCATAAATATAGCTATTCCCAGTTGCGAGAAGTTTTAATATACCAATTGTTAATGTTACTTAAACGATTGGCGGGAGTGATGATCTGAGTGGTTTCAAAGCCTTTGATTTTTTTGCTTTGAGGGTATGTATAAGTTGGATTGAATAAAAATATGGCGGGTACCTCTTGAGCCAAGAGTTCCTGAAAGAGACTGTATTTTTCTGCTCTGGCTTCCGGATCGCTTAGCCTTCTGGCATCCTCCAAAAGTTCATCTATTTCCGTATTTTTTACGGAAGTCAGATTAAGCCCCGGATAATCCCTTTGTTCCGAATGCCAAAAAGGGAAAGGATCTGGATCATGTCCCAATATTTGACTGTATAATAATATTTCGTAATCGCGATTTTTTATTACTTGCTGTATTTCTTCAGCGGAAACGATGTGTAAGTTCAGCTTGGCGCCGATCTGTTGCCATTCTTTTTGAACTTCTTTGGCGATTTGAACATTTTCCGGTTGGTCAACGGTGGTCAAGCTGAATTCCAAATACACCTCTTTTTTCTTTCTGACTTGGAAAGGATATTGTTCAGCCTGTTCCGTAACGGAATTGTTTTGTTCCAAGTTTTCATCTTCTTCCGTTGACTCTTCCGAATCGTTTTCTTCCTCGGTTTCAATTACATAATCAGTCAATTTCCAGCCAGCGTTTTCCAGATCGCTTTTGGCCAAGTCGGGATTGAAAGGGAAATCGGTAATGTCCGGATTATATCCCAGCGAGCCCGGCAAAATACAAGAATTGGTGGTTTGAGCTTCGGAACGTAAAATTTCGCTGACGATTTTTTCTTTATTGGTGGCGTTGCTGAGAGTTTCTCGCATATCCACATCTTGTAATAGGCGATTGTTGTCACCGTTAAAAAATAGCGCGGTGTATTGAGGTAAGTGTAATAAATGGAAGTTTAAATTACGATTATTGATTACGCGAGGTTGCAATTCTTTCGGCAGATAGCTGAGACCTTCAATGTTTTTATTGTTTAAAGCCGCTACCGCGGAGTCAAAATTTTCAAAAAATTTGAAAATGATTTCTTTAACATAAGGAACTTGATTATAAAAACCTTGATTGCTTTTCAGATTTAATTTTTTAATTTCCCCATTTTTGCTTTTGGTTAAAGAAACGAATTGATAAGGCCCGGAACCGATGGGTTTTAAATTATATTCCGTGATCATCATGTTTTCCGGTTCAATGTTGCTCCAAATGTGTTCCGGTAAAATTCCCACGGTCAAACTTTCCAAAAATGGAGCAAAAGGTTCTTCCAGAATGAATTCCACCGTATATTCATCAAGTTTGGTTACTTGAATATCTTTAAAAGTAAAATAAAGCGGGGTTTTGGTTTTGGGATTTTTGATTCTGGAAAAAGTGAATTCAACATCATCAGCATCCAGTTTTTCCCCATCATGCCAATAAACATTTTGTTTTATGTGAAAAGTATATATTCTTTGGTCTTCGCTAAGTGTCCACGAGTCAGCCAAATCATTTTGCAGGGATTGTTCCGCGTATTTTATCAAGCCTGAAAAAATCAAAGAACTGATATCAAGATCCACATCGTTGGCGCCGGCGAAAAGAGGATTTACATATTTCGGAGAGCCAACCAGTCCTTCGGTGTAAGAGCCGCCGTCTTTCGGGCCCAGTTCCGAATGCGTCCAATAAATATTGATGCAAAGAGAAACCAAAGCGATTAAAACAATACTGCCCAATATACGCATCAACATTTTTTCGCCATCCGACAAAAATTGTTTTAAGTGGGTCAATTGTTTGAAATTCGGAATTTTTTTCTTAGCCGTTAATTTATGCACAAGCTTTTGATCGTAAGTTTGGTATTGAAGTAATTTTGTAGCTTGCTTTTTTTTGAGACGATTGATTTTTTCGGCTTTGAATTTAAACCAAAAATCTTTTAGTGAAGACACAAAAATTGTCAATTAATTAAATGAAGATGTTGGCCAAGGAAAGGCCTAAAAAGAATATAGAGAAGATAATTGTTAAAACAAAGATGTTTTTTTCCATGCCTCTTTTGGTGCGATAATCTCCCATTACTTCACTGCCTCCGAAAACTCCGGATAAGCCACCGCCACGATTTTGCAATAAAACCAAAACGATTAAAATTACGGCTGAAACAACTTGAGCAATACTGATAAATGTAGACATATTTATTGAAAGATATTTAATTTTAGCGAATTTCCAATAACCACATTATAGCAATGATTATTGTCCGTGTCAATCCCAAAGCTGAAAAAACAAGCTCCAGCAGGGCTGTTTCTATGGTTTTCCACAATTGGTTAAAGTTTGGGAAAATAAGCAAAATTTGGTATAATAAAAAAACAATAAATTTATGATTATAAAAGATGAAAAGCAGGTGGCGGAAATCCGTCGCGAGTTGCAAATTGAAAAAAAACATTGGTACAAAAAATGGTGGGGAATCGGCATTTTGTTGTTTTTGGCGATATTTTTTGTTTTTGTTTCCATCTTTATTTATGAATTGGTGAAACTGTATCGTGATTTTGAACAAGGAACTTTATTGCCGGATAAAGAAGCTTTTGAAAGGCAAGCTGATTACGACATGGAAATGTTTATAGACGAAAGAGTGCCGGTTTTGGGGACCGAAGACGCGCCCATTAAAATAATTGAGTTCGGTGATTTTAATTGTCCGTATTGCAAGCAAGCGGCCGGACATTTGCGCAAAATCATGAATAAGTATCCGGATCAAGTGAAAGTATATTGGTTAAATATGCCGGTGGTGACCGAAGCTTCTTTTTTGTTGGCGGCCGGCGGAGTATGCGCTCATGCTCAAGATAAATTTTGGTCGTATCATGACGCCTTATTGGATCATAGTGGAGAATCAACAGCTGAAGACATGGTGGATTTGGCCTTTGATTTAAATATGGATGCTGAAAAATGGGATGAATGCATTACTCATAAATTAACTATAGCAAAAGTTCGCAAAGATTTATATTTATCCGAAGATGTGGACGCTCAAGGCACTCCGACTTTTTTAATCAACGGCGTTAAAGTCGCCGGAGTGGTGACTTTGGCCAAATGGGAAGAGTTGGTGGAATTATTGTTAACCGTTTATGATCAATAATATGAAACAAATAAGAATTCACGGCCGAGGCGGACAGGGAGCGGTAACCGCTGCTGAACTTTTGGCACAAGCGGCTTTTTCCGAAGGTAAGTTTGTACAGGCTTTTCCGAATTTCGGAGTGGAAAGACGCGGTGCGCCGGTAAAAGCTTTTGTCAGGATTTCAGGAAAAGAAATATTGGCTCGTGATCAAGTCTATTTTCCGGATTATTTAATCATACAAGATGAAACGCTTTTGTTAAATGAAAGTGAAGTTTTGCAAGGAACGGAAAAAGCCGAGATGATTATTATTAATTGTGAAACAAGTGATTTGCCGAAAGCCGTTTGCGTACCCGCCACCAAGATCGCATTGGAAGAAATCGGTAAGCCGTTTATCAATACGCCGATGCTCGGAGCTTTTGCCGCGGCCACAGGTTTAATCAAACCGAAATCATTGGAAAAGGTATTTATGGATAGATTCCAAGGAGAAATTTTGCGGAAAAATATAAAAGCCATGAAAAGAGCTTATGATTATGTTAAATCTTTAAATTTATGAAAATACCTTTACACGCCGACCCCGGTTCGTCTAAAGAAAATAAAACCGGCAATTGGCGCACATTTAAACCAGTAATTGATCATGATAAATGCATCGCTTGCGGGAATTGTTCCAGAGTTTGTCCGGAAGGTTGCGTTTTTCCCGCGGGAGGTAAAGCCTTGCAGGGGAAAATTTATTATGAAAAAGATTTGGATTATTGCAAGGGGTGCGGTCTTTGTGCGGAAGAGTGTCCGGTTAAATGTATTACCATGGAAAGGGAATAATAATTTTCAATCACATGAAAAAATGTCTTGAAGGTTCAAAAGCGATAGCGGAAACGATTAATGCTTGCCGACCGGAAGTGGTGACGGCTTATCCGATTACTCCGCAAACGCATATCGTGGAAAACTTGTCGCAATATTACGCTGACGGTAAAGCCGATTTTAAATTTGTTCGCGCGGAAAGTGAATTCGCGGCCGCTTCAATCGTTTTAGGTGGAAGCGCGGCCGGCGCCAGAACATATACAGCCACCAGTTCGCAAGGTTTGCTTCTCATGACGGAGGTTGTTTTTACAATTTCCGGAATGCGTTTGCCGGTGGTTTTAACTTGCGCGAACAGAGCGATTTCCGCGCCGATTAATATTTGGAACGATCATCAAGATATTATGACCGTGCGTGACGCTGGTTGGCTGATTTTATTTGCCGAGAATAATCAAGAGGCGGTAGATTTTCATCCGATAGCGTTTAAGGTTGCCGAGCAATTGAAAATACCGGTTATGGTGGCGGTGGACGGATTTATTCTAACTCATACGGTGGAAGGAGTTGAATTGCCGAGTCAAAATCAATTGAAAAAATATTTACCCAAGTATAAGCCCGCCGCAGGCGAATATCTGGATGTAAACAATCCGGTTTCTTTGGGAGCTTTTGCCACGCCGGAACATTATCAAGAAATCAGACAAGATTTGCATGAAGATATATTGAGCGCTGAAAAAGTTTTGAAAAAAGAATTGGCGGAATATAAAAAAATTACCGGCCGAGGGAAAAAGGATTTGGTGGAATACTCTGGGCATAAAAAGCCGAAAGTGGTGTTCGTGGCAATGGGCGCGGTGGTTGGCACGGTTAAGCAAGCGGTGAACGAGTTAAACGCGGCAGGAGGGAAAGCCGGAGTTTTAAAAGTTAAATGTTTTCGGCCGTTTCCGGCAAAAGAAATACAACAAAAAGTCGGTAAATATGAACAAATCGTGGTTTTGGACAAGGATGTGTCTTTAGGAAGCGGGGGAATATTGTTCACTGAGATAAACAGTGCGTTGGCCGACAGTAAAGCTCAAGTAAAAGGAGTAATTTCAGGTTTGGGTGGTAGAGATATTACTGTTGGAAAAATCAAGGAAATTTATAAAAAAGCGAAAACCATGAAAAAATCGCCAAGTTTTATCGCCTGATATGATAATGCGAAAAAAAACAACTAAAAGAATAATATTGATCGCAAGTTTGGTTTTTTTAGTGGTTGGTGCATTTTCAATTATGATTGACAACTTGATTAAGCCTGTTTCAGCTCAAGATGATTCCTCATTGATTAACGATCCACGTGAATATAAATTGCGAGTGCCCATAGGTGATTTGCAAAAATTAGAATTAGAAGATGAACCGGGAGAACAGGAATGTAAGCATTATAAAGGCGGTAAATGTTATCAAATTCCTTGGATTGCTCAGTATATTCAGGCATGGTATAAATACGCTTTGATAATCGGATCAATTTTGGCCGTAGTGTCTTTCATTGTCGGAGGAGCCATGTATATTTTCGGAGGCATGAGTCAAAGCATGGTAACCAGAGCCAAAGAATTGATTATCGGTTCTTTGAGCGGTTTGTTATTGTTGCTAGGTTCATACACTTTATTGCATACGATTAATCCGAATTTAGTAGACTTAACTCCCATAGAAATACCGGTTTTGAAAGGGATGTTGCAACCGCCGGAATTTTGCGAAGATATTAATTCAGAAGATTATAAACATCATGATAAAATAGATATTTTGCAAAATGAACAACAACAACAATTTCCCCAAGGAGCGGGATGTAATACGGTTTATAAAATTGAGTTAAATGAAAAAGGAAAAGAAGATTTTGATTTAGCGAATAATTCATGTGTTTCCAATAAATGTGAAAACCCTCAGAAAGCTTGTGTTGGGCAGAACGGTAGCTTTAGTTGTATGGAGGTTTTGCTTGCCGGAGGAATTACTTTTCCAACTGCCATAAGTGAAGAGCTAACTCCATATATTGATGAAATGAAACTCCAAGGGACAATGGCAAATGAAAGCTATGATATAATCATGGATACGAACAAAAAATCATATTTTTTGGCGGAGGAAAAAGAGAAATTAACTTCAAATTATTTTTATTTGGAAGTGGAAATAAATGATCCGGGATGGGACTTCAAAAAACAAGGTTCATTGGATGAAAAAATTAAAGAGCAATTAAAAGCTTATGTGAAAGCTACTGAAGACGATCATTATCGTTTGGACAAACAAGGGAATTATATAATTATGAATCCGGCTGAATCAGCTTGTTGTACAGTAAAATGCGTTAATGGTGGTCCGCATTATTTTGAAGGCTGTAAGTTGTTCAAAAATAATGATTTTGATAGAAGTGTAAATTTCAGTATTAACACGGAAAACTATTTTTGTGGAGGATTTCCCCTGGCTGAATTGGTAGAGGCCAGAAGAGAATTAACCAAAGGGACAATAACCTCATTATTTTCTTCGTTGGGGATTGATGTGGGAGGTGCTTATTGTGAATCGTCAACCGGACAAAAATATTGGGGAAATGTTGAATAAAACCATATGAAATATAAAATGCCATTTAATCATTTAATAAATCCCGGACATAGCGCTTGCGCAGGTTGCGGAGAGCTTTTGGCTATGCGTCATGTTTTAAACTCGGCCGGAACAAATACCATAGTAACCAATGCGACGGGTTGTTCGGAAGTTACGACTTCGCAATATCCGCGATCAGCTTTTAAAACTCCATGGATACATGCTAATTTTGAAAACGCGGTTCCCGTGGCTTCGGGAATTTTGGCGGCTTTGGAGCAAAAGAAAAAAAATAAGGGCGTGAATATTATTGCTTTTGGTGGCGATGGCGCGACTTTTGATATCGGCATGGGGCATTTATCGGGAATGTGGGCCAGAGGTGAAAATATTTTGTATGTTTGTTTTGATAATGAAGCATATATGAATACGGGGGAACAAGCCAGTGGCTCCACGGCCAAAAACGCGGGAACCACGACTACACCGGCGGGAAAAGAAAGTCTGGGCAATGATAAAAACAAAAAAAATATGCCTCAAATAGCTTTGGCTCATAATTGCGCTTATGTGGCCACCGCCACGGTGGGGAATATTATTGATATTCAAAACAAAGTGAAAAAAGCCTTAACCGTGCCCGGTCCGAAGTATTTGCAAATATTATGTTCTTGCGTGCCCGGCTGGAAAATAGAAAGCCAAAATTCAGTTAAAGTCGCCAAACTGGCGCAACAGACCGCGCTTTACCCGGTGCTTGAATATATTGACGGGAAATTAACCAAGGTGGATAAATGTCCCAAACCCAGACCGAAAGTTACGGAATATTTAAAACTGCAGGGAAGATTTAAACATTTATTCAAATCTGCGGAGGGTAAACGAGGAATTCAAGAGCTTCAGCAAATAGCGGATATGAACGCGGCCAAATACGGATTGTAGTAATTTTCAAATAATCAAGAACTTTCAGCTTCGGTTGAAAGTTTTTTTTATTCTTCCCGCGTTCTCCATTGACCGAACCGAATTACATTGCTATAATGGCAGGCAAGCATGCCGACAAGAATATGGGTTTAAAAATCATTATTTAATTTATGTCAAAAAAGATCAGCATCAAAGGAGCCAAAGTCAATAATTTAAAAAACATTGATTTGGAAATACCGAGGAATAAAATGGTGGTGATTACGGGATTGTCTGGTTCGGGCAAATCATCTTTGGCTTTTGATACTATATACGCGGAAGGACAAAGGCGCTATGTGGAAAGCCTGTCTTCATACGCGAAGCAGTTTTTGGATGTAAAAGACAAGCCCGATGTTGATCAAATTACCGGTTTATCTCCGGCGATAGCTATTGACCAAAGATATAGTGCGCAAAATCCGCGTTCCACGGTGGGGACGATTACTGAAATATATGATTTGCTAAGACTTATGTTCACTCGTATTGGGCATCCGCATTGTCCGAAATGCGGTTTGGCTGTAGCTAGACAAACCGAGGAAGAAATCGTTAATAAAATTTGGAAATTCGGTAAAGGCGTTAATGTGACGATTTTGGCGCCCGTGGTCAGAGGCCAGAAAGGGAATCAGAAAAAAGTTTTTCAAGAAATAAAAAAAGCCAGATATTATCAGGTCCGAGTTGACGGGATGATGTATGATATTGAAGAAACCGCCAAACTTAATTTGGACAAGCATAAAAGCCATACGGTGGAAGTGGTGGTGGATAGAATCCTTTTGGATAATGACAAAGAAACAAAAAAACAACTTTTGGAGGGGATTAAAATCGCCGCGGATCTGGGCAATGGGATGATTACGGTTTTGCGTTCGGATATGTCCGGCGATATTTTGTTTAGCCAATTTTATACTTGCCCTTCATGCAACATTGACTTGCCGGAAATAGAATTGCGGAGTTTTTCTTTCAATTCTCCTTTTGGCGCGTGTCCGGTTTGTTCCGGTTTGGGGACAAAAAAAGAAGTTGACCCCATTTTGGTTATCAGTAATCCTCGTTTGACTATCGCCGAAGGTGCCATTAAACCTTGGACGAAAATATTCGCCAATCAAGGGGCAATGTGGGAATTAATGAAAATCGTGGCGCGAAAAAATAAATTTTCTCTAGATGTGCCGGTTTCCGAGTTGAATAAAAAAGCTTTGAAAATCGTGTTATATGGCACGGGAGAAAAAGAATATGAAGTCGGTTCAAATGTGATGATGTTTGAAGGCATTGTGCCACTTTTGGAAAAGAAATACAGTCAAACCGATTCGGATTATATAAAAAAAGAAATTGAAAGATATATGCGCAGTCATGTGTGTCCGGCTTGTCATGGCAAAAGATTGAAAAAGGAAAGTTTGGCGGTAACGGTGGGAGGTTTATCCATTATTGATTATACGGATGCTGCCGTGGTTGATTTAAAAGACATGATCAATGAACTTTTGCAAAGTTTGAATAAAAAAAATCAAACGGCATTTAAATATATCAAAGAGTCTTTGCGAGAAGATGAATATAAAGTGGCCGGCACGATTATTAAAGAAATTGAAATCAGAGTTGGATTTTTGGAAAATGTGGGTCTGGGCTATTTATCTCTCGGGCGTTCGGCGAACACTTTGTCCGGAGGAGAAACTCAAAGAATCCGTTTGGCCACGCAATTGGGATCTTCTTTGTCGGAAGTGATTTATGTTTTGGATGAACCTTCAATCGGATTGCATTCGGCGGACAACCAAAGATTGATTGACACACTCAGTGAATTACGCGACAAGGGAAATACGGTAATCGTGGTGGAACATGATGAAGCGATTATGAAAAGCGCTGATTATATTTTTGACATTGGGCCGGGAGCTGGGATTTACGGCGGAGAAGTGGTAGCTCACGGAACTTTGGAACAAATTGAAAATAATGAAAAATCATTGACTGGAAAATATTTAAAAGGAGAAGCGGTAATTGAATTTATTAAAAAAGGAAAGCGGGGCAAAGGAAAATTTATTGAAATCAAAGGAGCCAACGCGCATAATCTGCGAAATATTGATGTAAAAATTCCGCTCGGTAAATTGGTGACCATAACGGGCGTTTCAGGATCGGGTAAGTCAACTTTGATGTCCGGAATTTTGGCCAAAGCGGTGGCGCGACATTTTTACAAAGCCAAAGATTTACCCGGAGAACATAAAGAGATAATAGGCTTTGAAAATTTGGATAAAGTCATTTCAATTGATCAAACACCGATCGGACGCACACCGCGTTCCAATCCGGCGACTTATACCGGCGTCTTTACCTATATCCGCGATTTATTCGCTCAAGTGCCGGAAGCCAAAATAAAAGGTTTTGATGCCGGACAATTCAGCTTCAATGTTAAAGGCGGTCGCTGTGAAGCTTGCGGAGGTGATGGTTTTATTAAAATTGAAATGAAATTTTTACCGGATGTGTATGTGGAATGTTCGGAATGCAAAGGACGCAGATATAATAAAGAAACTTTGGAAGTGCATTACCGAGGCAAAAATATTTCCGATGTTTTAAGCATGACGGTTACCGAAGCTAAAGATTTTTTCAATGATGTGCCGATTTTAAAAGAAAAATTAACCACCTTGGAAGAAGTTGGTTTGGGTTATATTACCTTGGGACAGCCGGCCACGACTTTGTCGGGAGGGGAGGCGCAACGCATTAAATTGGCTACGGAATTGTCAAAGTACGCCACTGGAAAAACTTTGTATATTTTGGATGAACCGACTACGGGATTGCATTTTGAAGATATTAAAAAATTGCTTGGAATATTGAATAAATTGGTGGACAAAGGAAATACCGTGCTTATTATTGAACATAATCTGGATGTGATAAAAAACAGTGATTGGATAATTGACATGGGACCTGGTGGTGGCGATAAAGGCGGTTTGATTGTGGCGGAAGGAACGCCAGAACAAGTTGTTCAAGTTGAAGATTCGCAAACCGGAGCGTATTTAAAACAAGTTCTTAAATAAAAAAAATCCCCCGCGCGGGGGATTTTTTATTTAGTTATTT
Organism: uncultured Gammaproteobacteria bacterium; assembly: GCA_964486065.1. Classification (GTDB taxonomy): domain Bacteria; phylum Patescibacteriota; class Patescibacteriia; order UBA11705; family JABHMO01; genus CAZAKN01. The sequence goes on from CAZAKN010000003.1 coordinate 82,151, forward strand.
ATCTTGATTTAAAATGATATTGGCGGTGATCCGACCGCTTTCATAGATGGTCGGCAAGCCACTACCGGGATTGGTACCACCTCCCACCAAATATTGATTTTTCCCCAAGTTGTTGTGCGGTCGGAAATAAAGCATTTGGTTTAGTGAATGCGCCAAGTTGAAAGTCGCTCCCAGAAAAACATTGTAATCTTTTTCCCAATCTTGTGGTGTGATGACAATCTCCGTTTTAATATGATCGGCCACATTAAAGCCGGTTTTTTGTTTAATCTTGTCCAAGACCAAATCGCGAAAAGCTGATTTTTCCTTTTGCCAATCAATCTTTGATTTATTGTTCGGCACGGGTACCAAAACATAAATATTGGACATGCCTTCCGGCGCTAGAGAATCATCTATCGGCGAAGCGTTTCTTATATAAAAGGAAATATCCTTATTTAATTCTTTCTGTTTAAAAATTGAATCAACATAACCTTGATAATCATCACTGAAATAAATCGCGTGATGCGCCCAATCCAATTTTTCATCAATACCCAAATACAGCATGAAAGTGGAGCAAGAAAAGGCTTTGTCGGATAAATCCTTATTTTTCAACAAGTTTTTCATGGCGTAGCCGACATCGGCATTGATAATCACGCGATCCGAGATTACGGTTTCGCCGTTTGCCAATTTCAAAGTAGTATCATTGATTGAAGAAACCGGAGTATTAAGGTGAAGTCGTCCACCGTTTTTTAAAAATACTTTTTTCATGGCTTCACTGATTTCAGAGAGACCGCCACGGACATGTTGAATGCCGAAATTATGTTCAATAAAAGGAATAATCATAAACGCGGCTGGACATTCCCATGGGCTCATGCCCAAATATTTTGATTGAAAAGTAAATGCCATTTTCAGATCCTCATCTTTGAAATATTTTCCCAATTCATCATGCATGGAATTGGGGAAGGATAATTTCGGTAAAAACTTGATTAAGTCTTTATTGAAAATTTTTAAAAATCCGCTGTAATCTTTTTGCAAGCAAGGAAAAGCGGCCTTGAAGCGAAGCGATTCTTTTTCCAGTAATTTATCAAAGCCTTTTTGTTCGCCCGGAAACTTGGAAGCTATTTCACGGCGCGTTTTCTCATGATCGGGACTGAGATCCAATTCTTTATCTTTGAAAATCAAGCGGTACATGGGATCAAGTTCATAAAATTTCAAATATTGCTGAATATCTTCTCCGGCATCACTGAACATTTCTTCCAGCACCGGTTTTAACATGAGAAAAGTCGGACCGATATCAAACTTAAAGCCGTCTTGTTCCAAACAAGCGTTGCGACCTCCCACGCGATCGGATTTTTCGTAAATATCAACTTGATAACCGCGATGCGCCAAAAGCATGCCGGCGGTTAAACCGCCCGGTCCGGCGCCGACGATACCAATTGTTTTTTGTGACATAAGTTAATTGAAAATTGGTAATTTGAAATTAAAATCTTGGAAAATTTGATTTAATAACTTAGAGTATTTAACATTACAGACCATGTTCCGCGCTCCTCTTAATACTAATAGTTTATCAGTAAATCACGACAAAGTAAAAATCCGTTCTTGGTAAAACGGATTTTTATAAAGAATTATTTTACTTCTCTGAGTTTTTTATGCTTGCCTCGCAAGTATCCCAGTTTGGCTCTACGGACGCGGAATTTTTTCATCACTTCAATTTTTTTCACGGTCGGTAAGTTCAAAGGAAAGATTTTTTCTACGGCATAACCCTTGGATTCTTTGCGTACGGTAATGGTTGAGTTGATGCCACGACCATGTTTTCTGGCTAAAACGGTTCCTTCAAAAACCTGAATTCGTTTCTTTTCTTCGCCTTTGGGATTAACATCGGTAATTTCTTGATGAACTTTAACAACAACGCCGGGTTGGACTTCCGGGAAAGTGCGATCAAGTTCCGCCTCTTTTTTTTCTTCTTTGGCCGGAGTTTGGTCTTGTTTAGCTTGAGTGTCTTTTTCTGCCATATTATGCAAATTTAGTTCATTGATAAGTGGGTTTAGTATATATAATTGAAGCTTATAAGTCAAGAGTTAAGTATATCCGAAAATATTGATGATAATTTGTCAATTGTTTCATTTAATTCACCATCTTTATTAATCGTGACGAAATCATATTTTGAAGATTGCTTCATTTCCACGACCGCGTTTTTCAGCCGTAAAGCCAATTGTTCCGGAGTAAGTAATTTTCCGCGGGCTAGCATACGCTTTTTCAGTATGGAAAAATCATGAGGTTTAATGAAAATCGTGAATATGTTTGTAAAGTGTTTTTTTATTTGTGTGGCGCCTTGATAATCAATATTCAAAAGCACGGGATTTGTTTGCAAAGCTTGTTCCAAAGCCTGCTTATGCGTGCCATAATAATTACCGTGAACTTCGGCCCATTCAATAAATTCATTATTGGCGATCATTTTTTTAAATTCATTTTTTGTTACATGATGCAATATTTTATCTTCACGCGCGCCACTTCTTTTGCGTCTGGTCGTTACTGTAACAGCCCTACGCAGTAGTGGAAATTTTTCAAATAAAACTAAAGAAAGAGTGGTTTTGCCCACGGATGAAGGACCGGAAATAATGATGATGGGATGTGAATTCTCAATCATAAATATATTTTAGCGTAATGTGAGGAATAAAAAAAGCCCCCACCGTTTGAGGTGGGGGAGTTGGAAATTATTGTAGCTGAGGCAGGAGTTGCGTCCGGTTGAACGCGTCGTCCGGTAAGCCGAACAACTCCTCTTCCGTCGGAGGCAACGGCGCCATCCGCGGAATCTCCTCTTCCCCGGCCAGCATTTCCAAAAGCCTTTCATGGCTGTAACGCTGACCATTGTCCTCAAAGTATTTGAGAACAAGGACGATGTCCTCAAAGAGGACGAATTCCTCGGCGGTGATTTGTAACCGCCTTTTTTGCGTCTTGGTCAGGTTTTTCATGAAGAACCTGACAAGGCTGACTTCTTGCGCGGCCTCGTTAGCGGAATTTTTCGGGAAATTGAAGTTCCGCCAGGCGTCCAGGATGGACGCGCAATAGTCCAGTATCATTCTTTCTTCGTTTTTCATGATATCCTCCTTGAATAAAAAATTAAAAATTAACAATTTTTTTCACACCTGAAACATATAATATTAGCATATTTTATATTATTTGTCAATACTTGCACCTTGTTTTTGTCTAAAATAAGATAAAATAAAATCCCCGCCACAGGCGGGGCACGTCCCGCAGAAGGCGGGGCAATAAAACTCGCTTGCGCGTTGATTTATATCGGAGGATCTAGTAATAGGCTCAAACAGTTATTACCCCGGACCCCGGGGTGGGGAATGAAAAATTGGGATTTTATTTTTTTAACTTTTGAGTCTGTTTAGAGTTTATGCTGAATGTTCAATGTTCCCTGATTCATGTTCAATGCTCCCTGCCCCATGCTCAACCCATCCTTTACATTAAGAAAAAAACTTGCTATCATATTCACGCTCATTACAAACACGAACATCAATTACCTCCGGAGGAAAATCATGAAAAACGCTTGGCTTGTGGCAATCACTTTGCTTTTCTTGTCCGCTTGCGGATCGGAAATTTCCGAACGCGAAAGCTACTCCATTGACGGCGAACCGGTGGACGCGGAAACCTTTTACTCTTTTCTGGATGAACAGGATCCCAACTTCACTCGTCTGGAAGGCAACTGGCAAATCAGCTATACTGACAACTACGCTGACCAAAACGCGTGGCGTAAACTCAAACTGATCGGCTGGGACGAGCAAGAAGAAGCCGTAATTTTCCGAGGGCTGACGCTGGAAGGATTGGCGCCGGATCTGCATCTGAAAAAATCACCGATCAACGGTGAATATGTGATTTATCTTGTGGAAAATTCGCTAACCGGCGGAGAAGACAATCATTTCATTGTGGATGGCACGATCAACTTCGCGGAAAATGAAATCTCCGCTCGTAGCACTTTTTTCCAAATGGAGCTATGGCACGAACATCGGTTGGTAAAAAAATAGCCAAAGAAAAAACAACGCCCCGTCGTAATTACGCGGGGCGTTTATATTATATCTCTTACTTGTTTTGAATAACCGAAGGTTCTTCAAGATATTTTTTGCCGTCAAAAAGTATCCAAAAACCGCCGGGGCCTGTCCCGCCACAGGCGGGGCACGTCCCGCCACAGGCGGGGCAATAAAACTCGCTTGCGCGTTGATTAACACCGGAGCATCTAGCAGTAGGCTCAAACAGTTATTACCCCGGACCCCAAGGTGGGGAGTGAAGCAGTGGTGATTTCATTTTTTTAACTTTTGAGTCTGTTTAGAGTTTATGCTGAATGTTCAATGTTCCCTGATTCATGTTCAATGCTCTATGTTCCATGCTTAATATTTCGCGTTTCGCTTTTTCAGCCAACTTATTGCTTGAGCTTGGGAGTTGATTTTTCCTTGATCTTTAAGTTCGTTTATTTCACGGATGATTTTGCCGACTTGAGGACCTGAGGATATTTTCAATTCTCGCATAACCGTTTCGCCATCAATGATTTTTTTCGGTTGTGATGAGCGGATTTTTTTAATCTCATCCAAGTGATCAAGCAATAAATAAAAATTTTCCATGGGAGGTGAACCATCAGGGCGCAGGGAAGAGGCGCAATCCAAGAAAAACAGTTTGAGTAAATCTTCAGCATGCGGTGAATCAAGAAATCTTTGAGCTATTTTGTGATTACTGATTTTGTTCAGATCTCCGCTCATGGCGAACATATGGTTTTTTATCATGAAGGTGATTTTTTGTTTTTGTTCCGAAGTAAATTTTAAGCGATCGCAAATTTTTCCGGCTATTTGCGCGCCGGCTTTATCGTGTCCGTGAAATTGGATTTTTTCTTGTCCGTTGGTTTTTACCACATTTTTGCAAGCAGGTTTGCCGATATCGTGTAGCAGTATTCCGAAAATGAAAGCCGGAGTGTTCGCGTGAGCGGGAAATAAATGTTTAAAAGCCGGAGACTGTAAATTGCTGAAAAGTAATTCAGTATGGATCCAAACATCGCCCTCCGAATGAAAATTTTTCGGTTGTTCGCAATTTTTCAATTCTAAAATTTCCGGCATGATTTCTTGCAAGGCTCCGCTTTTGTCCAAAAGATCCAAAGCTTTCAAAGGATCGTCGCTAAAAGCCTTTTTTATTTCCGCGCCAATGGTTTCCCAAGGCACGATGCGTTCGCCTTGTTTATTAACATCGTTCAAATGAGGCATTAATTTTTTCATGGCGCGCCAAGTGTTTTTCTCAATATTAAAATCAAAGCGACAAGCAAAACGCACGGCTCGCAACATGCGCGAATAATCTTCTTGAAATCTTTGTTCGGGTTTGCCGACCGCGCGAATCAATTGATCGGCCAAATCTCGGCGACCATTGAAAGGATCATGGATTTTTTCGGTTTTGGTATTGTAAGCAATGGCGTTGATCGTCAGATCACGACGAGACAAATCTTCTTCAACGCTTAAACGATGATCTGATTGAGTTTCCACATCGCGATATCCTCCCGTTCCGGCGGGAGTTTCTCGTCGCGGTAAGGCAATGTCAATTGGTTCTGATAGCTTTTCGTTACTCGGCATAAATTTCAAAACTCCGAAATTTTTACCGACCTGATTAAGTGAGCCGAACTTTTTAAGTTTTTGGCATAAATTATCAATATCCAATCCGCGTGCTAGGAAATCAAAATCTTTGGACTTGGTTTTTTTCTCAATATTATTGTCCGCGTTCAGAAGAATGTCGCGAGTCATGCCGCCGACCAAATACAATTCCAGATCGGGATTATCTTGATAAAGTTTATCAATGAATTTCAAAGCCGGTTCTTGATTTAAAACGCGATTGAAGCGATCTTCGGAGCTGATTGGCGGTTTTTCTTTTTTTAAATCAAAATTAAGCATATTTTATTTTTCAAGTTGATCAAGTAAGTTTTGTAACTCATCAGGCAGAGGTAATTCATAAAATTTGGTCGCTCCATCAAGATCTTCAAATTCCAAGGTTTCCGCGTGCAAAAATATTCTATCAAGTTCAGGCGAACTTTTTACTGATTTTTGCAGATATAATTTATCACCGACAATGGGATGACCAAAAGCGAAAAGATGCACGCGAATTTGATTTGTGCGACCGGTCAGCGGGCGAAGTTTAAGCAAAGAAAATTTACCGAAATTTTGCAGAACTTCATATTCCGTGGCGGAAGGTTTGCCTTTGCCCGAACCTTCGGGGTGGGCGGCCATGCGTCCGCTGTTTTTGCCACGACTGATTTCAAAATCAATAATGCCTTTTTCTGCGGGAGGGATGCCGTGAACCAGCGCAATATAAATTTTATGAACGCGACGCAACTTAAATTGTCTTTTCAAATGATCAAACATTTCTTGCGAGCGCGGTATTACCATGACGCCGGAGACATCACGATCCAAGCGATGCACGATCCCCGGTCGGAATTCACGATTGCCACGAACGATTGATTCCGCGTCGCCGATTTTCGCCAATCGTGGAAATTTTTTTATCAAAAGATTGATCAAGGTGTTTGTTTCTCCTTTGGCGGTGGGATGAACCAGCATGCCGGCGGGCTTGGCTACGATTAAAAAGTTTTTATTTTTTTCCATAATTTCCGGTTTTAATTTGCTCGTTTCTGATTTATGTTCCGCTACCGCGGGGGTCTGCTCGGGAGTCATGATCGGCACGCCTGTTTTTACCACATCTTTTTCATTTAAAAATTGGTGGACTTTGGCTTTTTTCCCGTTGATTTCCACTCCGCCGGCTTTTATCAATTTTTGCAATTGGCTACGAGTTTGCCCGATTTTTTCAGTTAAAAATTTGTCCAGTCTTTCACCCGCGTGTTTCGCGGTTATTTTAAAGGTTGTCATAGTTTTAGAAAATTTGTATAATAGTTAAGCTCATTACCATTTTATCATTACCGTGGTGATTGGCAAAGTATAATTTTAAAAAATGCTGGTAATTTACGCGCATCCTAACAAGGACGGGCATTGCGGACAAGTTTTGCGACAAGTTGATCAAATTTTGCACGAAAAAAAACAGAGTTATGAAATTATTGATTTGTACGCTATGAAATATGATCCCGTTTTAAAGCAAGCCGAACATTACACTTCGGGGAATTATTCGGTTAGCGCGGTGAACAAAAATTATCAAAAATTGATTAAAAAACATGATCGTTGGATAATAATTTATCCAACTTGGTGGAACGGCACGCCGGCCATATTGAAGGGATTTTGGGACAGGGTAATGGTTCGCGGATTCGGATTTCGTTATATCAAAGGTTTGCCCAAAGGATTATTGTCGGGAAAAAAGGCTTTGGTCATAACTTCCACCGGTGGTCCGGTCTGGTATGAAAAATGGTTGGCCGGAAATCGTTCTCTTTTGACAGTCGCCAAAGATGTGTTAAAATTCTGTGGTGTAAGAAGTAAAACCATGATGATTGGCAAAGCCACCAAATTAACCGATGAAAAAAAAGCCAAAATCAATAAAAAACTGAAAAGAGTAATAAAATATTTGATAAATTGAAATATGCCATTGCAAGTAAATGAAAAATTGTTAAAAAAAGCTTCAGCCGATATTTATCAGCCCGCGGATATGGAGGCTTGGTTGAGTTTGAAGGATAAATGCCGTCGTGAATTTAATAAGTTCGCCCGAAAACCGGATGAGAATACATTGAAAAGTGCGCAAGATTGCATAGATATGTTTTGTAAATTATTGGTTACCAGAAGTTGATAGTATTTTAAAACGCGAAATGCCGATAGGCATTTCGCGTTTTATATTTGGTCTTATTTTTCCGCTGAATCCTGTTGGAAAATATTTTTCAATTCATCCCACTTTTTTTGAGCGTCTTCTCTGTTAGAAAAAAAATATTTATCAGTTACTCCCATATTGACTTCATCTTCATGGTCATGTAATTGTTTTTCAACAATAATATTATCATTGTCATCATAATAATATGTGTATTGGGTTTGATAAGTTGAGTGAAAATCAAAGATTTCTTCTGAAGTTTTCCGTTTTTCAATATTCATTTCTCTGTCCATGTATTTGCTGATTTGTTCGTATTTTTCATTGTTCAGTCCGATATGACCGACAAAACGATAATTCTGAATGGTTATGATGTATTGATTTTCTTTTTTTTCAAAAATATATACCCAGCGATTGTTAAAGTCCGCTTCCGTAATAAGTTCATCAATTTTGTGATGCTCTTCTTGCTTTTTGATTTTCTCCAAATGTTTTTTCAGCTCGTTGTTTTTGGCGATTACTTTGTAAAATTGATCATGATGATAGGGGACCTTTTGGATTAAATCAGCTAATTCTGTTCCCATGTCAACCAATTTTTGATCTTGACGGGACATGCCAAGAATAATAGCTTGACCGGCGGTTTGATCATATTCGTTCCGCGGACCAAGTTCCTTTGCAAGATTCTCTGATTTTGTTGGTTTTGGTTTTTCCATGTGAGGATTGAAAATTATGAAATGATAAATTAATTATATCAAGATATTGATTTATTAAAAAATCGCCACGAGTTATCGCAGGCGATTTTTGGTTTGTGTGTCAGGGAGTTAATGATCCGCTTTTGGACATTTGTCAAAGTTAAATATCCTTACATAACCGCCTGTTTGCACGGAAATGACATGAACTCCGACGGGATTGTGATCCGGCGGATAAATCTGTGTGGTGATGAATTTTCCCGGTAAAAGCGTTTCTTCATAAAGGAGCTTTTTTTGTTCCAATCCGCTGAAGTCGGGAACAGAGGGGAATTTATCAAATACTTTTGCCAGATCATGCTGGTATTGGTGGATGTTTTCCAGATGAAGATCATAAACCGAAAGACGAAGAATCGGTTCAAGCTGTGAAATGTTTTCAAAAGCCAAGCGATTTCGGTGAGCGTAGATTCGTAGCTTTCCTTTTTCCACAATGCATTTTTCCGGCATGTTTTCGTACCAAACTGGCAAAGTCGCATGGTGAATCGGTCCTGTTTTAGCGACTTGATACTTTGTTTGCGTCGGATCTTCTTCAGCAGGGGAGATAATAAAAACGATTCCAAGAATTACGCCGAAGGCAATCACGAGGTTCAGTAAAGCCAAGACCGAATAAGTGGATTCTGAAATCCTGTTTTCCGTTGCTTTTTTCAGAAGAGTGAAATGAAAGAACATTGCTCCAAGTATCACTATCAGCGTAGCTAAAAAAAGGATGAATATTTGGAAGGTTTCCATGTCGATCTCCTTGCTTGGATGATTGGAAATTGTAAAAAGAACAATTAAACTTAATATTTTTTTAGTGAATTGTCAACTTGCTTGTTAGGATTATACTAAATTGAGAAAAAACCGCGCCAAAGGCGCGGGGTTAATTTTGTTATTCAGAAGCCATGACTCCCGATAGTTCGTAAGCAGTTGAAAAGTTCTATTTTTTGTCGTGGAGAGTTTTCGCTTTTTTGCCAACAATGCTCAAATGCTTGTTGGTTGTAGCTCTTAACCGATAAAGTCGGCTGATTTTTCGGGCGATGATGAATCAGTATTTCATACCATTTACTTCCCAAAAAGATGATTTGCTGATCAATGATTTTCAAGTGAGGATGTTGTTTCTTAAACCAGTCCAAAACATCAAGGTGTTTTTTCGCTCTTTTCCGAACATCATCTTGGTAGGTGTTCCAGAAATTTTCATAAGTCAGATATGTGTAATCACCGCGACGAGCAACATTGATAATGCGTAATCCGAGGTCTTTTTTCTCGGAAGGACTTTCCGGTGAAGAGGCTTGCGCTTGTTGTTCCGTTTCAAAGGCACTATCCAGCCGAAAGGCGGAAATAATTGACACGAACATCAAGCTTATCAAAATGGAAAAATACGGTATTGGTTTGAAATATTCTTTTTTCGCGTCGATCAGAGCCATGGAGTATAAACATATGATCGCGCAGGTTACAGCTAGAATCAAACCTGTTTCCCATGTCATAACAATCTCCTGATTTTAGGTTAAGAATGAACAAAGACCATTTAAATTTAGCAAATTTCAGTCTTAGTGTCAATGTTTTTACTTTTGTGTAAAATTACGATATAATGGATTAAACATCAGATTATTGCTTATTGGAACCGGAACGCCGGTTTCGCGTTCCGCGAATAATTATCTTCTTTCTTCACCATAACTAACAATAAATATGTATTACATTAAAGATTTAAAAGATCATTTGGGTGAAAAAGTTACCTTGAAAGGTTGGATTTATAATTTTCGTTCGTCCGGTAAAATATTTTTTCTTCAGCTGAGAGATGGTAGCGGGACTCTTCAGTGTATTGCCGCGGAAGCGGAACTAAAACCCGAAGTTTGGGAAAAAATCAAACAAGTTACATTGGAAAGTTCAGTGGAAATTAGCGGAAAAGTCAGTAAACATCCGAAAAAAGATGAGTATGAATTGCAAGTGGAAGATTTTGATTTCATTCAAAAAGTGGAAGAGGAATATCCGATCGGGAAAAAAGAGCATGGGCCAGATTTTTTGTTAGAAAATCGTCATCTGTGGTTAAGGTCGGAAAAACAGGCGGCCATTCAAAGGGTGCGTACTTGCGTGATTATGGCGACTTATCAATTTTTATTGGAGCGCGGTTTCACGAAAATTGATTCGCCGATTTTAACACCCAATGCTTGCGAAGGAACCACTGAGCTTTTTGAAATGGATTATTTCGATGAAGGTAAAGCGTATTTGTCGCAAAGCGGACAATTGTATTTGGAGGCGGCCATCGCTTCACTTGGCAAAGTTTTTGATTTCGGTCCGGTTTTTCGCGCGGAAAAATCAAAAACGCGCCGTCACTTGACCGAGTTCTGGATGATGGACGCGGAGATGGCTTTTTATTCGCATGAGCAAAGTTTGGAACTGCAAGAAGAATTGATCAGGTTTATTGCGCTCAGAGTTCTGGAAAATAATTTACAAGATTTGCAAACATTGGATCGCGATCCGAGTAAACTTGAAGCGCTGAAAAAACCTTTTAAAAAGTTGACTTATCATGAAGCGCTGGAAGTTCTAAGGCAAAAAGGTTCGGATATCAAAGATGGTGAAGATCTGGGCAATGATGATGAAACCTTGATCATGGAAGGCGAAGATGTGCCACTGTTTATTGAAAAGTGGCCGGCGGATATAAAAGCTTTTTACATGAAAAGAGATGAAAACGGTTTGGCTCTTTGCGCTGATTTAATCGCGCCCGAAGGACATGGTGAAATCGTCGGAGGATCGGCGCGTGAAGATGATTATGATGAACTTTTGCAAAGAATAAAAGAACATAAATTGTCGGAAAAAGATTTTAAATGGTATTTGGATCTGCGCAAATACGGCAGTGTGCCACACGCTGGATTCGGTTACGGCTTGGAACGCTTGACCGGCTGGATGTGTGGAGTGCATCATGTGAGAGAAACAATTCCGTTTCCGAGGATGATTAACAGAATATATCCGTAATCACGAATTGCAAATTGCCATTTGCTTACCGATTGAAAATAAAACGGTTTTGAAAATTATAAATAAACCAAGATTTGCAAAAGTTGATTGCAAGCAAGTTAAAAAATATTAATATCAAATAAATAAAATTGAGAATATTGGCAACAATTCCCACGCGAAAATTTAAATAATGCTAATTAAATTCGCGGATTCGTTGCTTATTCGTAATTGATTATATGAGAATATTAAACAAACAAACAGTTAATAAAATCGGCGAAGAAGTAACGGTTAAAGGTTGGATTGATGCTCGTCGTAACATGGGCAAGATCGCATTTTTGGACATGCGGGATCGTTCCGCTATTTTGCAAACAGTGGTCGTGCCGGCTGAGCTGGATGAAGAATCGCAAAAGGTTGTTCCCGAATTGCGGCCGGAGTATGTTTTGGAAATAACGGGAATTGTTCAAGAAAGGGGAGACAAACAAAAAAATGAATTGATGGCCACCGGCACAGTGGAACTTCTGGCTAAACAAATAAAAGTTTTGGCCAAAGCGGAAACTTTGCCTTATGATTTGAACACGGAAATGAAGATGGACACATATTTGAATAATTTACCGCTTAACCTGCGTTCCGAAAAAAACAAAGCCGTGTTTAAGGTTCAAAGCGCTTTGGTACAAGGTTTTCGTAAATATTTAATTGGGAAAGATTTTACGGAATTCCAATGTCCGAAATTGGTGGGTGGAGCGACCGAAGGAGGAGCCAATGTTTTTACGATTGATTACTTTGGCAACAAAGCTTTTTTGGCTCAAAGTCCGCAATTTTACAAACAAAAAATGGTGGGAGTTTATGAACGCGTTTTTTGTACGGGCAATGTTTATCGCGCTGAAGCGCATGACACTAATCGGCATTTAAGCGAATACACCAGTTTGGATTTTGAAATGGGTTTTATCAAAGATCATCATGATGTAATGCAAATGGTTTACGGAGCGGTACGCGGTATGGTGGAGGAAGTGAAAGTTCAATGTGCTGAAGAATTAAAAATATTACAAGCCACTTTGCCGGAAATGCCGGAAAATCCGCCGGTTATGAAACTAAAAGAAGCGCAACAAATTTTGGAAGATGAATATGGCGAAAAAGACGCTACCAAAGAGCATGATTTTGAACCTCATCAAGAAAAATTGATCGGCGAATACGCCAAGAAAAAATGGAACTCCGATTTCTTGTTCGTTACTCATTATCCGGTTGAAAAACGACCCATGTATACCATGCCCGATCCGGATAATCCGGAATTGACCAACAGTTTTGACTTGCTTTTCCGTGGCACGGAAATCGTTACTGGAGGTCAGCGTATTCATGATTATGAGCAATTGGTCGGAAATATGAAAAAATTCGGTTTGGATCCGCGGGATTTTGAATTTTATTTGCAAGCGTTCAAATACGGCATGCCCCCCGAAGGAGGGATCGGTATGGGCTTGGAAAGAGTTACTTGGTTGCTTCTCGGCTTGGATAATATTAAACAAGCGACTTTATTTCCGCGCGACAGAGTGAGAATTGATGTGCCAATTAGTAATTAGTAAATTGAAATTTGGAATTAGGTTTAGAGCTTAGAGCTTAAATTTACGCGGGGTAATAAAACTCGCTTTTGCGTTGATTTATACGGTAGGATCTAGCAACAGGTTCAAACAGTTATTACCCCGGACCCCAGGGTGGGGAGTGAAGAATTGGAATTATATTTTTTTGAAAATTTGAAGTTGTTTAGAATTTAGAACTTAGAGCTTAGAGTTTGTTTTTAATTTAGAGTTTGAATTTATGTTCAATGTTCCCTGATTAATGATTATCATATGCTAACAGATAAAGAACAGAAAATTTACGAAGCTATCAAGGTTCCTTCGGATGATAATCCGAATAAACCGGAATTCCCGCCGGAGAATCCGCATTGGCCTTCAACCCCCACCAAAAGAATCACGGTGGCCGGTTTTAGCGATGTGTATTTAAAAGATGAATCCGTTAATCCGACCGGAACGCATAAGGACAGAATGGCTTGGGAGATGGCGGTTAATTACAAACATCTTTTGGAGGCCAAGAAAAAAGGACGAGTTGAAGAATTGCCACAAATGTCAATTATTTCATCCGGTTCCGCGGCCAATGCCATCCAACAAATGTTCGGTAATTATGGATTGCCTAATTTGAAAGTTTTGCTGGATAATAATATTGATCCGGAAGTTATTCGCTCTCTGCAAAAAATCGGTTGTGAAATATACAAGACTGATTTATCCAAACATGAATTATCAAAACGGGATATACTTTCCTTAACGGAAAATGAAAACGGAATGGATATAACTTCGGATGATTCTTTGGCTCCGTTTGATCTTTTTTATGACTGGATGACTTATGATATACTTAATCAAGGTGCGGATTATGTTTTCGTGCCTTATGGAACCGGACATTTATTTGAAAATATTGTTAATATCGCGGTTAGAGAAGCCAAAACCAGATTTTTTCCCGATCCGCGTTTCAAATTGGGACGCGAAGAGATTAGGAAATGTAATTTCCTCGGAGCCACGGTTAATGATCCCGAGTCCAAAGCTGATAAACTTTATTCGCCACATTTACCTTTCATTCATTTTGACACGCGTTGGATTCAGCTGTCCGTGGCTAAAGGTTATATTGGTGAGGAATCCAATGTTTATACCATAAAAGAAAAATATTTGACGCAAGCTTATAAAATAGCCGAACAAAATCATGTTGTTTGTGAATATTCCGGCATAGCCGGTTTAGCGCTTATGTTGCAAATGGCGGAAAAATTGCCCAAAGACAAAAAAATGTTGATTGTTAATACCGGAAAAACAAAATACAAATAAAAATTTTTTCATGTACAAAGTAAAAGTGGAAAAATTCAACGGTCCGCTGGATTTGCTCTTGCAATTGATAGAAAAAAAAGAAATGAATATCACGGAATTGGCGTTGTCGGAAGTGACTGAGCAGTATTTGGAACATATTGAACGAATTGAAGATGATAAGCAAGATCCCGAAGAACTGGCGGATTTTTTATTTGTGGCGGCGCGATTATTACTTATTAAATCCAAGGCGCTTTTGCCGACGGAAGACGATGAAATTGAACCTGATGATTTGGAAAAGCAATTGAAAATGTATAAAAAATTCGTGGAAGCGTCGCGCGAAATTGAAAATTTGGTTAAGCAAGAAAGATTTCTTTATTCACGCGAAAAAGCACCGCAAAAAATGGAAGTGGAGTTTTCTCCTCCGGCCAATGCCGGCAAGGCGACTTTGAAAACAACTTATTTAACGGTTTTAAAACGTTTGGATCCGCTGGTGAAAATTCCGCGACAAGCGATAGCAAAAACCATCAGTTTGCAACAAAAAGTTTATTATCTTAAAGATTTTATTATAAAAAATAAAAAAGCCAATTTTCACGATTTAATCAAACAAGCTCCAAATAAAACGGAAGTGATCGTCAGTTTTTTGGCGATTTTGGAACTGGTAAAGCAAAAACATTGTGTTTTCAATCAAGACGAATCTTTCGGAAAAATATCGGTGGAGCGTAAGTCGTAGAGGATTGAAGAAAGGGAGTTTGAACATTGGACAGGGAGCAGTGAACATTGGACATAAATTTTTAATTCAAAAATTCAAGTTCAAATCAGTAATTTACAAAAATTGAATCTCTACTGAAAGACCTTACAAAATGACTTCTTTACATGTTTTGAATAACCGAAGGTTCTTCAAAAAAAAAGTATGAGATATCACGCGAATTTTCCAAGCGGAGAAGTGAATTTTGGAGATCCCGCGTCAAGCGCGGGATGACACGCCCTAGAGCGTGTTGATGAGAAGCAAAGAGTTGATATTTCACTCGCTGAGAAGACTTAGCAAAGGGATTCCAAGTAGCACACTCCTTGTTGTCACTCCAGAGGCGGAGAACGTGCCGTAAGAGCCGGGCACGCCCCGCAGAAGGCGGGGCAATAAAACTCGCTTGCGCGTTGATTTATATCGGAGGATCTAGCGACAGGCTCAAACAGTTATTACCCCGGACCCCAAGGTGGGGAGTGAAGAATTGGTGTTTATTAAACAATTTCAAAATAGATGTTTCACTCGCTGAGAAAACTAAAATCTAAGCTTTAAATTCTAAACAAATTCAAAAGTTTCAAATTACAAATTTCAAAATAAAAAATATGTCACAAAATAAAATTGAAAGTTTGCTGTTTATTTCCGTTAAACCGTTGACCGTTAAAGAAATCATTAAATGGTTAAAAAAGGATGAAACCGAGATTTCCGCCGAACAAGTGGAAAAAATTTTGCAAACCATGAAAGAAAAAATGAATACGGAAGAAAGCGGTATCCATTTAATTCAAGCCGGAGACGCTTATCAGCTGACCACCGCTCCCGCGACGGCGGAATTGGTTAAGAAATTCGTAAAAGATGATACAACCGGCGAATTGACTCCGGCCTCTTTGGAAACTTTGACCGTGGTGGCTTATCGCGGACCGATCGCCAAAGCGGAATTGGAGCAAATCAGAGGAGTGAATTGCAGTTTGATTTTGCGTAATTTGCAAATTAGAGGTTTGATCCGTGCGGAGGAAGACGCCACCGGTCTGAACACGGTTTTTTCCGTAACTCCGGATTTCTTAAAATTTATCGGTTTGGATAAAGTGGAGGATTTACCGGATTATGAAAAATTGCATGTGGCTGAAAATTTGGAAGAATATTTAAACGAAGGAGAAAAAAGAATTAATCTAGAACAAGATGTTGATTAGCTTACTTGTGGGATTGATCTTAATAAATCCTTTGGCGGGCACAATGGCCGAGCCGGCGGTTGTTGATTTGAATTTGGTTGAGCGCCGGAATCCGCCACAAAGAATTAATCCGGAAAATGTCGGCCTTATCTTGAAGGCGGAAAGATACGCGGCCATTGATACGGCCAGCGGTCGTATGTTAATCGGACACAATGCCGATGAACCGCAAGCGATCGCCAGTATTACCAAGTTGGCTACGGCATTGGTGATTTTGGATCAAAAACCTGATTGGGAGAAGCGCGTTGAAATGTCGGAGCAAGATGAAACAGTGGGAGCTTATCCTGATATTTACCGAGGTGAAACGGTTTTGTTCCAAGACTTATGGTACGCGGCGCTGGTCGGTTCCGATAATAACGCGATTATGGCTATGATTCGCGCTTTGGGGTTCGGTAAAAATGATTTCGTGCAAGCCATGAACGCCAAAGCCAGGGAATTGAAAATGTATAATAGCATTTTCACCGATCCCACGGGATTGGATGAGAATAATCGTTCCACCGCTCTTGATGTGGCCAAGCTTTTGCAAAGCGCTCTGGCTCGTGAAGAAATATCACGAGCGGTTCTGACCGAAGAATATGAATTTCAAATTTTGGAATCCAAGTATAAATCCCGCGATAGCGGAAAAGTAAAAAATACGGATATTCTTCTGGACAGTTTTTTAAATGAAAAGCAGTATGGTTATGAATTTTTGGGCGGAAAAACGGGGTTTACGGATGAAGCCGGGTATTGTCTTGGCGTGAAAACGCAAAAAGACGGACATGAGATTATTGCCGTGGTTTTGCGCAGTAACAGTATAAAAAACAGATTTCAGGATATTAAAGCCTTGACCGACTGGGTCTTCAGTAATTATAATTGGCGATAAAAAAAATCGCCTCCTCACACTCGTGGAGTGGAGGAGGCGCCCGCCGTACATCCCAGCATTTGCTGAACTTAGTTTTTGCTTCCGGCTCGGTTTGCACGATACGACACAGTGAGTTTACCCTTGGAGACATGTCAAATGCTTCGTGATATAGTGCAAATAAGCCACGGAGGAGAAAGGCGATCCGCCGGCGGGTATGCGGATCTCATGGCAAACCCATTTTTTCAAAATATAAGCAATTTGTCAAATATTAAAGATAATATGATGCAAAACATATTTGAATTGGCACAAAAAATGCCCGCGGAATGGGCAACTTTTTTCTTGGCCATGCTACCTGTTACCGAATTACGCGGTGCGATTCCTTTTGCGTATGGTAAATTGAACTTGGGGATTTTTCCCGCGTATTTTTTCAGTGTTTTGGGCAATATAATTCCGGCGATTTTTCTTATATATTTTTTGAAACCGATTTCTGATCTTCTTAGTCGTCATTCAAGACTGTTCCGTCGTTTGTTCGATTGGTGGTTCGGACGCGTGATTAAAAAATTTCAGTCCAAGTATGATAAATACGGAGCTTTGGCTTTAATGCTTTTCGTGGCTATTCCTTTGCCGGTTACCGGTGTTTGGACAGGATCCGCGGCCGCTTTTTTATTTAATATTCCGAAACGCAAAGCTTTGATATTCGTGTTTTTGGGCTTGATTGTTTCCGGCGTGGTGGTATCATTGATTACACTTGGAGTATTGTGAAGTGATATAGGATGAAAGATGAGGTGGGGGAATTAGTTGAAGTTTTCAATTTAGATTTTTCAATCATAACATTTGACATCTCGCGTTTCGCGTTTCGTGATTCGCAACTTTGCTCTCCTTGACATTGACCGCTTTTTGCTTTATACTGAAATTCAAGATTTTGTAATATTATTGACGCGGGGTAGAGCAGTTGGCAGCTCGCCAGGCCCATAACCTGGAGGTCGCCGGTTCGAGTCCGGCCCCCGCTACCAAAAATTTGCGTAAGGCAAATTTTTAAAATTATGGGTCATAAGGATAATTATAAGATTTAAAATCAAGGGTGTTATGCCGGGGTAGCTCAGTTGGTTAGAGCGTGGGAATCATAACCCCAAGGTCGGCGGTTCAACTCCGCCCCCCGGTACCAATTTACCAAAAAAACCATGCGATTTTTCTTTGATTTCATAATTATTTTTTCAATATTGATTTCCGCTTATTGGATGTATGTGATAGTACATTCTTTTTTTTGTGAAAAAAAAAAGCAAAATACGGTTTTGATTCGTTCATTGCTTCTTTTGGCGTTATTGGTTTTTATGGCGACCATATTTTACGGCAGTTTTATTGAACCACGACAAATCGCCGTGAAAAAAACAGTCCTTGAAAGTGATAAGCTTGATAAGCCCATTACTTTGGTTTTTTTAACCGATTTTCATGTCGGTGATTACAAAAAGCAAGATTATATTTCTCGAATCGTTGAAAAAGTCAGGGAAATTAATCCTGATTTGGTGCTTCTTGGCGGTGATTATATTTTAAATAAAGAACAAAACGCCGAGTATTTGGCACCCTTGCAAGAATTAAGTCGGCAATATCCCATTTTGGGAATTATGGGAAATCATGAGTATAATCTTGGTGATTGGTTTGACGCGGATTATCAGGACAAAACAGGCCTTTTGAGGGAATTATTCAAAAAATGGCATATAAAAATTTTGGAAAACGAAAATGAGAGTTTCACAATAAATCAAGAAAATTTGGCGGTGGCCGGAATTCAAGAAATTTGGACCGGTTATGCTGATTTAGTGGCTTCTCGATCTGGTATTGCCTCGGATTTTTTTACTGTAATCTTAGCTCATAATCCTGATGCCATAATGCTTGACGGCGCGAGTGGAGCGGATTTGATTTTGTCGGGACATACGCATGGTGGCCAGATTCGTTTACCGTGGTTGGGTTCGGTAGCCAGTATTCCCAATGAACTTGGACGCGCTTATGATAAAGGGTTGTTTGAATTGCCATGGGGAGGATATTTGTATGTGTCGGCCGGATTGGGCGAATCCGGAACCAGAGCCAGATTATTCAATCCGCCGGAGATCAGTGTTATTGAGATTCGTTAAATCATTAAGTGGAGTGAAGCAGTGGTGATTGTTAAACAATTTCATAATTAATGTTTCACTCACCGAGAAGACTTAGCAAGGGAATCCCCAGCAAAACACTTCTCTGTGTCATCCCGCAC